>JASGGF010000429.1:0-4477 GCA_047605145.1 Thermomicrobiales bacterium
ATGCAGGTCCCGGTGGAGCGCGCCGCCCACGTGGCGCGCGCACGCGGGGCGCGGCGGGAGGCGTGGCTGGGGGAGGGGTGAGGCGGTTAGCGGCCGGGCGCTTCCCGATCAGCAGTAAACGCCCTCGTAGGAGAACTGCCATGAACGACGTAGTAACCTGGGCAGTAGACATCGGGTCTGTGAAGAGAAATCGCTTTGGTTGGTGTCGAAAGGACCGGAACAGCCTGCGGTCAGGTGAATCTATTGTTGATCTCGTTGAGGGAGTAAGCCAGGACCTGAATGAGCGTAGGCAGGTCGCTCTGGGTTTTGAATGTCCGTTGTTTGTCCCGGTCACAGCCGATCCCCAAAATCTGACGAGTGCGCGAATTGGGGAAGGATCCAGATCCTGGTCTGCAGGCGCTGGATGTGGGGCGCTTGCGACAGGGCTTCCCGAGACGGTGTGGATTCTTGAGCGCGTGAGGCACACCGTCGCCGTTCCCGTAGCGGCAACGCTCAACTGGGAAGCGTTTCATGAGCGACAGGCCAACCTGTTTCTGTGGGAAGCCTTCGTAACAGGCGCTGCGAAAGGGGAAGCGCACACCCATGACGCCGAGATTGCGGCCCTGAAGTTCTGGGAGAGTCTCGACGATATCGTAGGCGCCAATGCGGTCGTCGCAGAGGCGCCGTTCTCATTGATTGGAGCAGCGCTCTTGCGCTCTGGCCTGTCTGCTGATCTGCGTCTCCTTTTCGAGCCGTGCATTGTCATTCGTGCGTGACGTTGTTGAGAATGTCTCCAGTTATGACACGGGGTAGTCTGCAACAATCCTAGACACGCGATGTTGCACAAATGCTATTCACGCAGGCTAAATTGCACTCAGGTATGATCGTCGTAATCCGCGCTACGTTTGGCGTGTGGCTGTTATCTGCTCGCGAAAGGATCGTTCGCGTGTCCAGTTCGCAGTTTCGTTCTCCCCGGTCCCGGCGGCGGTTCATGGCTGGTGTAGCGGGGCTTCCCCTTGCGCTCGGCGCCTCGCGCTGGCTGGCGCCGGGCGCCGCCGCCGAGTACGACTACGAGGATGACGCCCCGGTGGTCTCCGCCGAGCAGGGCCTGCAGATGCTCATCGACGGCAACAAGCGTTTCGTCGACGGCAAGCTGACCTCACTGGCGGATCTGGACGCCGACCGCGTGGAGGTGGCGGAGGGGCAAAGCCCGTTCGCCGTCATCGTCTCCTGCTCCGATTCCCGCGTGCCACCGGAAATCGTCTTCGATCAGACCGTCGGGCAGCTCTTCGTGGTGCGCACCGCCGGGCAAGTCATTGACGAGGCGGCGCGCGGCAGCATCACCTACGGGGTGGATGTGCTGCGGGCGCAATTGCTGGTGGTGCTGGGGCACTCCGGCTGCGGTGCGGTGGAAGCCGCCATCGCGGCGCTGGACGGCGCCGCTATCCCCGGCTACGCCTACCGCTTCGCCGAGGCCATCGGGCCGGCGGTGCAGCAGGCGCAGGGCGAAGAGGGCGATCTGCTGGAGAACAGCATCAAGGCCAATGTCACGCTGGGCATGGAGCGGCTGAGCACCGCCGAGCCGGATCTCTCGGCGGCAGTGGCTGGCGGCACGCTGACCATCACCGGCGCCTACTACGACCTTGCCTCCGGGGAGGTCAGCTTCCTGAACTGAACCTGAGCGAGTGGGCCGGTCACGCGGGGGCCCGCGTGACCGGCTCCCTCGCTGCACAGAGCATAGCTCGTTGCGCTAAGATGCTCACGCTACACAAGAGCAACATTATGGCATTCGTTGTCGGCATGACCCGGTAGGAGAACGTGCGCGTGGAAGAGCACCGGTTCGATGACCTTGTCCTGAACGCCGCGCAGCAAACGACGCGCCGGGCGGCCCTTGGCGCCATCCTTGGCGGCGCGTTGCTGCTGCGCCAGCCAGCCGCCAGCGAGGCGAACGACAAGGCGAAGCGCCGCAAGAAGCGCCACCGCAAGCAGGCGCGCGGCGCCTCGCTGAAGCCGATTTCGGTCTGGGTGGATAACACCGGCGGGGTGACCCCGTATACCGGCTCGTTCGTCGAGGGGTCGTGTTGCACCTACCTGAATACGGTCAACGTGGCGCCCGGCACGAGGCAGGTGTACCGCTCCAGAGTCACTATTGCCTACTTGTGGCTGAACGGCAAATACGCCATTGGCTTCCAGAATGACTACTTCAAACCGCCACTCTTCATGGTGGGAATGAATGGCGTGCTCTCCGGCGGCTCGTCCTGCTGCGGGTTGCCCGTGGGCCAGACGGTCGTGTGGGGGCGGGGTCTGAAGGCGGGGCAATCCAGCACCTTCATGCTCGATGGGCAGTCGTACACCATTCGCCGCAACAACGACACGAACTACAAGGAATTCACGCTATACCTGCCAGCCGTGCAATAGGAGGCGCCAGTGGACGAGACGGCGTTCGATACCCTGACGCGGCGCATGGCCGGGCAGACCACCCGCCGCGCAGCCCTCGGCGCGCTGGTGGGAGGCGCGCTGCTGCTGCGCCAGCCTGCCGCCAGCGAGGCGAACTCGTTGCGCCCCATTTCCGTTCGGGTGTACAACTTCACGCCGAGCCCGGTCACGGTCAACCACGGGGAGCACGGGGTGCAGGGGCTCACGCCGCGCTGCTGGGACCTCGCCTCCACCACCATCCCCGCCGCAACCGACATGGTGTTCCGCACCAGGCGCCAACGGGCGTACCTGATCTTCAATGGCGTCTCCACGCTGCAATTCGAGAACGCGCTCTTTGTGCGCCCGGATATGACGGCGGTTCAGAACGGCGTGTTTTACAAGAGGGTCCGCCATTGCCCGCCACGGGGCACGTTGCTGTTGAAGGATGCCAAGATGGATGTCGGGACCACCCGCGAGATCACCATCAACGGGCAGTTCTTCCAGGTGACCCGCACCCGGGACACGAACTACAAGGAGTTCATCGTCTTCATGAACTAGGACGACGCGGCAGGCCCCCGCATAGTCCCTATCACGCAGACGTTTCGCGGTGTTTCGCGGCAACAGTCCCAATTGTGGCGAATCCGGGGCTGCCCACGTGTCACCGTTGCCTGCCAGAGAAACCGTCGCCCCTTCTCAGCCGTTTGCAGTGGTGTACGGTAAAGGCGCCCGTTGTGGCGCCCGCGTGGTGGGAAGAGGTGTCCTGTTGCCCCGATTGGGAACGCCAGCCAAGGCACAGCAGCAAACAATGAAGCAGAAGTGGATCATGTCGGCCGTGGGCCTTGGGCTGGGCGTCAGCATCGCCCTTTCCGGAGGCTATGCCTACGCGCAGGAAACGATCAACGCCAACGGCAACAACGGCGCCGCCAATCCCGGCAGCCCGGCAGTTGACGCCGATGGCCCGACCGTTGTCTACGGCGATGTCAATGTGGGCCCGGGAACCAATAACATTGGCCCGCCCCTGAGCGTCACCAACAGCAACACCAACACGTCGATCCCGGGCGCGAACATCACCGCGACCGACGGCAACGCCGCTACTCTCGGCCCCGGCAACGCCTCGGCGGCGCCCGGCACGGTGAATGGCGGCGTTTCGGGCACATCGCTGCTGGGGCCAGACGGCACCTACTCTGTCGATGACTCGCCCGCCTCCAACGTGACCACGGGCAACACCGGCACGTACGTGCCCCCGGCGGACCCGGCCCCGGTCTACGATGACACCGCCTACGTGCCCCCGGCGGACGACGCCTCGCAGGCGCCGGCCGACACGACGATTGCCGATTCGGATAACGACGGCATCGCCGATGTGGACGAGGTCAACATCTACGGCACCGATCCCTACAACTGGGACACGGACGGGGATGGCAAGGGCGATGGCGAAGAGGTCTTCGTGACCAACACCAGCCCGACAGTGTGGAACGACTTCAGCGCGGACGGCACGCAGAGCGGCACGGCCGAAACGCTCTCGACCGACACTGACGCCGCCACCGCCGATACGGCGACGACAGGCGACGCGGCGGCCGCGGGCGATAGCGACGGCGACCGCCTGTCGGATGCCGACGAGGCGGCGCTGGGCACGGACCCCAACAACCCGGACACCGACGGCGACGGCTATTACGACGGCGACGAGGCGGCGCTGGGCTCGGATCCGTTCGATCCCGCCAGCGTCCCGGCGGCGACGGCCTAGGGCGCGCCCGCGGCGAAACGCGACAACCGCTGACGCCAGCTGGGCTGGCCGGGGTGTACTCCGGCCAGCCCATTCCTGTCTCCGGCGCGGGCCCCGAGGGCGAGCGGCGGCGCGGCTATCCTTTCATGCTGCTGAATAGACTGGCGCGCGGGCGCCACCTCGGGGTGGCAGGCGGCACGCGCCAAGGCAAGGTGGAGAGGATGCAGGCGTGACACAGGTAACGGTGGTGCAGGTTGGGTTGGGCACGGTGGGCGGCGAGGTGATCTCGCAGATCGTCGCCAACCGTGAGCGCTGGCAGCGTGATCTGGGGCGCGATATCCGCTTCGGCGCGGTGATCGGCAC
>JASGGF010000430.1:0-4455 GCA_047605145.1 Thermomicrobiales bacterium
ATCGGCAAGGTCGCCGCCGATTTCGGGGCCAGCACCGGCGGCTTCACCGACTGCCTGCTGCAGCGCGGCACGGCGCGCGTCTACGCCATCGATGTTGGCTACGGTCAATTGGCGGAGAAGCTGCGCCTCGATCCCCGCGTGATCGTGATGGACCGCCAGAACGTGCGCGCCGTCACCGATCTCCCTGAACCGGTAGAGATCATCAGCATCGACGTTTCCTTCATCGGCCTGCACCTCGTGCTGCCCGCCGCGCTGGCGGTGCTGGCGCCGGGTGGCGAGATCGTGGCGCTGGTCAAGCCGCAGTTCGAGGCGGGCCGCGCCGATGTCGGCAAGGGCGGCGTGGTGCGCGACCCCGCCGTGCATGAGCGCGTGCTGCGGGAGGTGATCGCGGCGGCAGATGCCCTCGGCCTTGGCCTGCACGGCGCGACTGCCTCGCCCCTGCGCGGCCCCGCTGGCAACCGCGAGTTCCTGATCCACCTGCGCCCCGGCCCTGCCGCCGTGGCGGTTGACGACACCATCGCCGCCGCTCTCCGTGAGGACCCCTCTGCATGACCTCTGATCCCGAGTTCCGCTCGCCCTTCACCGACCTGCGGGCGGCGCTGGAGCGGCAACCGGACGCGCCCGCTGCCCACGCGCCGGCCGACCCGGTCCGCGTGGACACCTCCCGCTGGCAGCGCACCGGCATCCCTGAGGTCGTTCACGCTGAGCACAAGCCAGCCGAGGACGTCGTCACCGCACTGCGCCGCCTCGCCGCCAGTCAGGGGCGCGCGCTCGCCAGCCGGGTGCGCCCGGAGGATGTCGCGGCCATCGCCGCCGCCCTCGCCGGCGAACTGGCGGTGGAGCATGTTCCCGTCGCGCGCTGCCTGATCGCCGCGCAGCCCGGCGCGGCCCGGCCGGAACGCGGCGGGCGGGTCGGTATCCTCTCCGCCGGCAGCTCCGACGTGCCGGTGGCGCAGGAAGCGGCCCTGATCGCCGAGGAGATGGGCGCCACCGTCTACCGGGCGTGGGACGTGGGCGTCGCGGGCTTGCATCGGCTGGTCGAACCGCTGGAGCGCTTCGCGGCCGCCGGCGTCGATGTCATCATCGTCGCAGCAGGCATGGATGGCGCGCTGCCCTCCGTTGTCTCCGGGCTGGCCAGCGTCCCCGTCATCGGCCTGCCCACCAGCGTCGGCTACGGCTTCGGCGGCGGCGGCATCGGCGCCATGACCACCATGCTGCAATCGTGCGCGCCCGGCCTCGCCGTCGTGAACATCGACAACGGCATCGGCGCCGGCGCCACCGCCGCCCTCATCGCCAACCGCGCCGCCGGGCCCCGCCGCGCCCCAACTCCCGAGACCTGAGCCCGCTGTCCGGAAGCCGCTGACCCCGCCACCCAAGCCGTCGTCCCGAGCGCACGATGGACCGCGCACTCCCTTCCTCGCAACGGCGCCCTTTCTCTCCGACATCCACCGCGCACCCTCGTTACCACGATGTCGTCCCGAGTAGTCATGCTGGGGGACCGGCGCCGCCACGGCGTGAACGTCCCTGCGGTGAGCGGCTCGTTGGAGGCCGCCGGGTGGGAATGTACGCAGCAGCGCATGAGGGATCGCCCACCCCTAACTCCGCCACCACGGCCAAGCTCTCCGCCTGCCACCGCGTGCTCCCTCACCCCGATGTCGTCCCGACCGCAGGAGGGATCGACCACACCCAACTCACGGGGACGCGGAGCCCGTCGTTCCGCCCGTCATCGCCACGGTGGCGGGAGATGACATTGTGGCCGGGGGTGGCACGCGGAGAACTGGCGCCGTGAACTTGGAGCTAGGGGTGGGCGGTCCCTCCTGCGGTCGGGACGACATGGTGGTGAGGGTGGCCGCGGTGGGGCGCGGGAGCCGACTTAAGGGGAAGGGAGACTGCGGTGAGGTGCAATGGCCGTCATTGAAATCGGGCAGGCCGAGGTGGGGCTGGGGGCTGAGGACGAACTGTAGGTCGCTGTGGTGGGCCGTAACCAGCGCCGCCCAGCTCCAGATTACCCCGCCGGCGTTTCCCCCAGTTGCCCCACCACCCGAGCCACCGCGCCCTGCGGCGTCAGCTCCCGCGCCGCCACCGCCTGCACCAGCGCGTGCAGCGCCGCTGCATCGCCGCTCCCGGCGCGCAGCCGCGCGTCGAGCGCTTGCCTCACCCCGGCCAGAATCTCCGCGCGGGCGGCCAACTCGCGGCGCTCCGCCAGCTTGCCCGTTTCCGCCAGCCACGCGCGGTGCGCGTCCAGCTCGGTCAGCAGCCGATCTACGCCCCGTCCGGACACGGCGTCCGTACCGAAAACCGGTACGCGGCGGTCATCGCGCGGGTGGCCGTATTCGAAGGCCGTGCGCAGCGTGCGCAGCGCCTCGTCTGCGCCGGCGGTGTCCGCCTTGTTGACGACCACGACGTCGCCCACCTCCAGCAACCCCGACTTGATCGCCTGCACGCCGTCGCCCAGCCCCGGCGCCTCCACCACCACGACCGTGTCGGCCAGCGAGGCGATGTCGGTGCCGTCCTGCCCTGTCCCCACCGTCTCGATGATGACCAGCGGGTAGCCCGCCCCGTCCAGCAGGTGCACGAGGTTCGCGGTCGTCCACGCCAGACCGCCCTGCCGCCCCCGGCTGGCCATGCTGCGCACGAACACCCCGGCGTCGGCGAAGCGCTCCATCATCCGGATGCGGTCGCCCAGCACCGCGCCGCCGCTGACCGTGCTGGAGGGGTCGACCGCCACCACGGCCACCTCGCGGCCCCCGGCGCGCACCTCGCCGATCAACGCGGCAATCAGCGAACTCTTGCCCGCGCCCGGCGGCCCGGTGATGCCCACCACGTGCGCGCGACCGGTCAGCGGGTAGAGCGCCGCCAGCGCCTCCTCCCCGCGCGGATGCGCGTTCTCCACCAGCGTGGCGAGGCGTGGCAGCGCGCGGGGGTCTTCGCGCAGGCGGGCGAGGATCTCGTCGGCGGTCACCATGCGTCCGGCACGGGCGCGTTGGCGTGGATGTAGGCGACGATATCGGCGAATGACGCGCCCGGCCCGAAGATTTCGCCGACGCCCATCGCCTTGATCTCCGGGATGTCCGCCTTCGGAATCGTCCCCCCGGCAATCACCAGTAGGTCGCCCAGCCCGCGCGCATGCAGCTCCTCCATGATGCGTGGGAAGAGCGTCATGTGCGCGCCGGAGAGGATGCTGAGCCCGACGACCTGAACATCTTCCTGTAACGCGGCGGCGGCGATCATCTCCGGGGTCTGGAAGAGCCCGGTGTACACCACCTCGAAGCCGGCGTCCCGCAGCGCGCGCACCAGTACCTTGGCGCCCCGGTCGTGGCCATCCAGCCCCGGCTTGGCGATCAGCACGCGGATCGGCGGGCGCGCCTCGGCGAAGATCTCAGGCGTAGTCATGGAACCCCTGACCCGACTTGCGGCCCAGCTTCCCGGCGGCCACCATCCGGCGCAGCAGCAGGGCAGGACGGTACTTGTCGTCCCCGAAATCGCGCTGCAGCGTCTCCAAGATGACGAGGCAGACATCGAGGCCGATCAGGTCGGCCAGCGCCAGCGGACCCATCGGGTGCGCCATGCCCAGCTTCATCACCGCGTCGATCTCCGCCGCGCCCGCCACGCCGTCCTGCAGCGTGAAGATTGCCTCGTTGATCATCGGCAGCAGGATGCGGTTCGCCACGAAGCCGGGTGAATCGTGCATGACGACCGGCGACTTGCCGAGCGCTCGCGCGAACGCCTCCGCCGTCGCCATCGTCGCCGCCGAGGTCTGCAAACCCTGCACCACCTCCACCAGCGGCAGCACCGGCACGGGGTTGAAGAAGTGCAGCCCCACGAAGCGCTCAGGCCGCCCCGAGGCCGTCCCCAGCGCCGTGATGGAAATGGAGGAGGTGTTGCTGGCGAGAATTGTCTCCGGCGGCGCGGTCTGGCCCAGCTCGGTGAACAGCGCGCGCTTGGCGTCCAGCCGCTCCACGATCGCCTCGATCACCAGATCGGCCTCCGCCGCCGCGCTGAGGTCACCCGTGCGCAGGTTCGCGCGGAACGCCGCCACCGCCGCTTCATCGCGCTTCCCGTTGGCGACCCCCTTGTCCCAGCGCGCGGTGATTCCGCCCAGCCCGTGCTGCAGGCTCGGCGCATCGGCGTCGCACAGCGTCACCGCGATGCCCGCCTCGGCGGTCACCTGCGCGATACCGCTGCCCATCGCCCCGGCTCCCACCACAAGAACCTTGGTGATCGCATTTGGCTGCGCTGCCTCGTTGCCTGCGTCCATGCTGCTCCTTAGTGTTGCGGCGAAGGGCCGTTGCGCCAACGACGAGCCCTCACCCCAACCCCTCTCCCGATGCGCGGGAGAGGGGCTTTCGGCCCCGGGTGTTTAGGCCCAAGCTGGCATGATGGCGCCGGAAGTCTGCCACGCCACCCCGACCGGCTCCCCTCTCCCGCGCATTGGGAGAGGGGTTGGGGGTAAGG
>JASGGF010000431.1:0-4455 GCA_047605145.1 Thermomicrobiales bacterium
GACTCGAACCAGTGACCTCCACGATGTCAACGTGGCGCTCTAACCAGCTGAGCTAGCCGCCCCGGCGGTGAGGGAATGTACCCGCGACGCTGCCGCAGTGTCAAGCTCGCACACGGTGGAGGGCGACCCGGGGCGCGGCGCACGGCTGACACCACCCGGGCGTCACGACGCCAGACCACCGATACTGGCGCAAACCCGGCCGCCACCAGGAACGAAGGAGCCGACCATGCCCACCGTCCGCGATGTGACCTACGCACTCATGCGCGATCTGGGCATGACCACGGTGTTCGGAAATCCCGGATCGACCGAGGAGCCATTCCTGACGCAGTTCCCGGAGGACTTTACCTACGGCCTGGCGCTGCACGAGGGCGTGGCGGTGGCGATGGCCGATGGCTTCGCGCAGGCCAGTGGCAACGCCGCGTTCGTCAATTTGCACACCGCGACCGGGCTGGGCAACGGCATCGGCTCACTGGTGACCGCCTGGTACAACCGCGCGCCGCTGGTGGTGACGGCGGGCCAACAGACGCGGCAGATGCTGGCGCTGGAGCCGTGGCTGGTCAACCTGCACGCGACGGAGCTACCGCGCCCATACGTGAAGTGGAGCCACGAGCCCGCCCGCCCGGAGGACGTGCCCGGCGCCATCGAGCGCGCCTACCACCACGCCATGACGCCGCCGTTCGGCCCGGCGTTCGTCTCGATTCCGATGGATGACTGGGGAGCAGAAGCGCCAGCCCGGAAAGCGCGCCGGATGCACCGTCAGCCGGTGATCGACCCGCTGGCCCTTGCGCAGGTGGCGGAGCGGATGCGCGCCGCCCGCAACCCCCTGCTGGTGGTCGGCGCGGGAGTGGACCGCGCCGGGGCGTGGCAGGAGGCGGTGGCGCTGGCGGAGCGGCTGCAGGCGCCGGTGTGGGAAGCGCCCGCCCCGGAACGCGCGTCCTTCCCGCAGAATCACCCGCTTTTCCAGGGGGCGCTGCCACTGGCGCTGAAACCGGTTTCCGAGCGGTTGGCCGGGCACGATGTGGTGCTGCTGGTGGGCGCCGCCGCGTTTCGCTACTACCCGCACATTCCGGGGCCGGTGTTGCCCCAGGGCACGGAACTGATCCACATCACGGATGACCCGGATGAAGCAGCGCGTGCGCCCGTAGGCACGGCGCTGGTGGGTGAGATCCGGGCGGCGCTCGAAGCTCTGGCGGCAGCGCTGCCGGCTGCTGAGCGGCTCGCTCCCACGCCGCGCCCGGCTCCCGGCGCCGTTGCCGCGAGTGACCCGATGACCCCGGAGTACATTTTCCGCTGCCTGAACGAGGCCCTGCCGGACGACGTGCTGTTCACCGAGGAGTCCGCTTCCACCCGGGCGTCGTTCTACGATCAGGTGCGGCTAATGCGCCCGGCCGCGTACTTTGCGACTGCCAGCGGCGGTCTCGGTTTCGCCATGCCAGCGGCCGTGGGTGTCGCGCTGGCGCGGCCGGGTCAGACGGTTTGCTGCCCTATCGGCGACGGCGCGGCCATGTTCGGCATCCAGTCGCTCTGGACTGCTGCCCAACATCGCCTGCCCATCGTCTACCTCGTGCTGAACAACGGTGGCTACGGCATCCTGAAGTCATTCGCGGCGTTCCAGCGCACGCCGGGCGTGCCGGGCCTCGATCTCCCGGGGCTGGACATCGTCTCGATCGCGCGCGGCTTTGGCGCGCAGGCCTCGCGCGTCACCGAAGCGGCAGCGCTCCCCGCCGCGCTCCGCGAGGCGTTCGCCACCGCCGCGACGCAGCGCACACCGGTGCTGCTGGACGTGGCGATGGACGCCACGGTGCGGCAGCTGTTTGGGCCGCCGGTGGATTGAACCGAAGGGCTCCGCCGAATTGACCTCGTGGTCAGCGCCAGTTGTTATGCTGCGCTGTTCTGTCGTGCTACTCGCGCAATACTTCGGCTTCTGAACTCCGGAAACCGCTCGTAGACATCGGAAAGCAGAGCATCTGCATCAAGCGACGTCACGTATGTTTTTGCAGCTTGAATTTCATCGAAGTTATCGCCTGAAACGGAAGCCTGCAACTCGATGTAGCGGCGTCGTCCCAACTCCGTTAGCCAAAAATCGCGTCGTCGGCCGATTCCAACGTTAGTGGAGTCGATGAAGCCGCGCGCCTGCAACTCGTCAAGATCTCGATAAACCTTGGAATCGAACGGACCAAAGTCATAGGGTGTAAAGGAATAGTGGCCAGAGAGCGGCTCGAGCGAAAGGGATAGCAGGAATAGCCCCTTCATGACTCGCAGCTGGTCGAGTGGATGCTTGTCACCATCTGCACCGATGAAGAGGAGGAGCCAATCTGGGCGAGATGGCATAGCGATGATTCTCCACGTTGAGGATGCGTGCGGGCCCGAGTATAGCAAACTAATCACTTCATCTTTCTGTTTCCCACCAGTAGCGTTCTGACACAGGGTTAAGCGCTCCTGCGGAACGGTTCATGTCTTCAAGATCACGGAGTTCATTGAATCGCTCATCAGCTTCGCGGAGGTTGCTTGCAATCGTGCGGAGAAGCGCTTTGCTCGCTGGGGATATCTTCCCTGCTCGCTTGTACTCCATGCTGTGATCAATGGCCGCCCAGGCATGGGCAAGAATGGACCGAACCTGAATCTCGAAGAGCCGGTTCGGGAAATCGCCCCACTCAGGAAGAGTTGCTCTTGTCCCATTGAGTCTGGCTACGACGTGATACGAGCGATATCCATCCGGCTTTCCGCCCCCAGCTGATCGCTTGTCTTCGGTATGCTCTTCTACCACGGTCAGTTCGCGACGAAGCACCCCCACGACGTAATCCACGTGAGAGTCGTAATACATGATGATTCTCAGCCCGATAAGATCCACCATCTCTTCGTCGGGATTCTCGTAGCCTTTTCGTTGAATTTTCTCCCTTGCCGATAGGAGACTCTTTGGCCGCGACTCGATCGAATGGCATGGGTAGTTTTCGTCTTTGAGAAACAATCCTTCCATGAGGGCCTCCAAAAGCTGGCAGAACCGCAAGTCGCTATCACGGTTCGCTTCCAACTTCGCAAGGTATTGCTCAAGCTGAAAAAGTCGCACAGCTTCCCTCCCGGGTGCTCCCCTAATGCACCGAACTCTCTATGAAAACTCGTACTCCACCAGCAGTGGGATGCGGTTCGGCGCGGTGGAGCGGCCACCGGTGATGCGCGCTTCCCAGTCGCCGCCGACGCGCAGGCCGTTGAAGGCCTCGGTGCGCTCGCCGGCTTTCAGGAAGACGGGGCCCTTGCGCCGGTCTTCGCTGTCGCGCAGGATCAGGGCGATGCGCTTGTCGCCCTGATTGGTCACGCTGGTGATGCGCGCGCGGAGGTCGGAGTCGCTGCGCGGGTTGTTCGATTTGGCGCGGTAGGTGTGCCAGAGGTTGCCCTCGCCCTGTTGCAGGCGCACCGTCGTCTCATCCGGCTGGTTCACGACGGGAGCTGGCGTTGCGGTCGGCGTTGGCGGGATTGGCGTGGGGGTGGGCGGAGCGACCGGAACCTGATTCGTGGTGTAGAAGCCGGCGGTTCCGGTGATCTGGTCGTAGAAGAGCAGCAGGTCCGGCCCAAGGGCGGTCACGCTCGTCCAGTCGATGCCACGCGGCGTGGGCGCCAGCAACAGCGAGTCGAGGATGCCGCCGGGCGCAATATCGACGAACTCCACCTGCGAGGCGGTGCGGTCGTACAGCACCAGGTCGGCAGTGCCGGCGCTGGCGGTCCCCTGCACCAGAAAGAGCGTTCCCTGAATTGAGCTCCACGTGGTTCGCCAGCCATTGTACGCGGCGAACTGGGTGATCTCGCCCGCGCCGGAGATGGTCGAGGCCAGGGCTTGCCGCGCGCTCCGGTCGTAGGCCAGGAAGTCGCCAGAGGCCAAAGACCCCGTCGATAGCGGCCCGGTGGTCAGCAAGTCCCACGTGGTGCGCCAGTCGTTGTAGGAGCGCACCTCCGTCAGACTTCCGCCGGTGTCGATGGCATAGAGCGTGGCGAAGCCGCTGGCGCGGTCGTAGGCGAGGAGACCCGCTGCGCCGATGGGCAGGAACGCGCTCCACGTTTTCCGCTGATTCGGCAGAATGTGGTCAACGTGCAGGTTGCCGAACTGATCGATGCGTTGCAGCGCGATCACGCCTGCCTGCCGGTCGTACAGCACGAGGCCGTTGACACCGAGCTGTTTGGGGTAGCCCGACGGCGTGATCGTTTCCCACGACGTGCGCCAGCCGGTAAACACGTTCAGCTCGACGAAGCCGCCGGCGGCATCTACTGCCAGCAGCTTCGCCTCGCCCGCCTGCCGGTCGTAAATCAGGGCGCGACGGGGAAAGGCGCGGTCCGCCGAGAGCGGGACGATCAGGTCCCAGGTGCGCCGCCAGCCGGTGTAAACCGCCAGCTCCGTGAGGCCAGCGCCGGCAAAGGCCCTTGCCTCTGCCGGGCCGGTCCCGAGGCGGATCGCGGCGCCCGCGC
>JASGGF010000432.1:0-4446 GCA_047605145.1 Thermomicrobiales bacterium
GCCCACGACCACGGGCGTGGGGGGGGGGGCCCCGCGCCCCCCCCCGGCGGGCGGCGCGCTGGCGGGGGGGGGGGGGGGGGGGCCCCCCCCGCGCCAGCCGGACCTGCGCGTTACTCGTCGATGACGATCTCCGCCGGCTCCACCGTCGTCGATTCCCGCTGCACCACGTGCTGCTGGCCCCCAGTCCCGGTCATATCGACCGTCAGGCTGGGAGCGACAGGAACGCCAACGACCGCTGGGGCGCCAGGCGCCGCCGGAATCACCACCCCACCCGGCATTACCGGGCTTATCACCACGTTGATCGGCGGGATCATCACGCTCTGCGCGGAGGCTGTCGCCACCCCGCCACCCATCAGCGCGGCCGCCGCCGCCACCACGCCACACGCTGTCGCCACCCGTCGCATTCTCGCTCCCCCCACCTGAACTCCCGGCCCCGGCCGTCGCCGGCGGCAATCATCGCGTTGTTCACACCGCGTCCGTAGCGCACAGGTCCATACCGGCGCTATGGCGCCGGCGTTGCGGCCGTTGTCGCGCCGCCCAGCGCCAACGGCGGCAGCGCGATCTGGTACAGCCAACCATCGAAGAACGCGTCCAGATCGCGCCCGCTGATCTCCTCCGCCAACGCCACGAAATCGGCGGTGGCGGCGTTGCCGTTGCGATACCGCTCCGGCCACGCACGCAGGATGGCGAAGAACGCCTCGTCCCCCACGTCCAGCCGCAGCGCGTGCAGCGTCAGCATGCCGCGCTGGTACACCCCGGTTGCCGAGAACAGGTTCGGCGCGCCCGGATTCCCGGTCAGCACCACCTCGCCTGGGAAGAGACCCGGGTCTACCCCCTGCGCCGCCAGTTGCGCCAACCCGGCGCTGGCCGGCAGGTCCTCCAATGCGGGCGCATCCGCAGCGTCAAGCCCGTCCAGATACGCTTGCACGAACCGGTCATCCACACGCGTCTGCCAGAAACGGCCCATGTACGCCCGGTAGCCATCCAGCACATCCCGCGCGGTCAGTGTCTCCAGCGTGGCGGGGTCCTGAAACGGGTTGCGAGCCGCGTGTTCGGCGTACACCTTGCCCACGAACCGGTTGCGCGCGACTGGCCCCTCCGTGTGCTCCACCCAGAGCGCCTGCGCGTAGGTCGCGAAGCCCTCGTTCAGCCAGATATCCTGCCAGCGCAGCAGACTGACCGTATTGCCGAACCACTGGTGCGCCAGCTCGTGCGCCACCAGCGATTGCTGGCCCTGCAGTTCCTCCCCGGTCAGCGGCAGCGATCCCAGCAGCGGAATAGCCCCGTACACCGGCAGCGTCTGGGTCTCCAGCGCAAACAGGATCGGGGCATCCACGATCATGCCGCCCGCCGAGGCAAAGGGGTACGGCCCGAAAACCGTCTCGAAGTACGCCAGCAGCTCCGGCGTGTGCGCGAACATCGCGCGTTGCCCCTGCCCCACACCCTCCGCGAAGACGTAGCGCAGCGGCAGCCCACCCGGCCCTTCCGCCTCCACAGTGTCCAGCCGGCCAGCGTGGAAGGTCACCAGATAGGTGGCCATCGGGTCGCGTGAATCCCACACCGTCGTCACCCGGTCATCCGCCCGGGTCTCCTCCACCAGCAGCCCGTTCGCCGCCACGGAAAAGGGCGCATCCACCGTCAGGCGCAGGGTGTACGTCGCCTTGTCCGCCGGGTGCGCGTTCGCCGGGAACCAGGTTTCCGAGCCGGCGGGCTCACCGGCGATGAAGATGGCGTCCCGGCCGCGCCACCAGCCGGAGCCATACTGCTCGGCTGCCGTGGGATCTGGCTTGGCGTTGAACCCGGCCAACGCCCCTACCAGATCCAGCGCCAACGAGCCGACGGTCGGCGCATTCTGGCCCAGCGGCGCGCCGTGATATGCGACCTCGATGGTGAAGCGTTGTCCGGCCAGCAGCGGCTGCGCCGGGGTCACCGTCAACTCCGCCTCACGCCGCGAAAACGTCGCCGGCGCGCCATCCACGGTGATCGCCGTGATGTCCAGCCCCCGGAAATCGAGGTTGAAGGCGCACAGATCGATCAGCGCCAACGCGGAAATCGTCGCGTGGCCCTGCCGGATCTCCCCGGCGCGCACATCCAGATCCAGATCGAGGGTGTAGTGCAGGGCGTCATACCCGGAGTTGCCCATCAGCGGGAAATAGGCGTCGCCCAGCCCGCTGCTCCCCGCTGCGCAACCGGGGAAGCCAGCCACCGGGGTCCCCGCCTGCGCAATCGCCAGCACGGGGCCGCCAGCCGCCAACAGCGCCGCCACCGCTACGGCCTGCGCCAACCCACGCGCCCGGCTCCACCGACGCACGTTCACCCTCCCCGTGCGCGCATCCGCGCCGGATCACCATGCTGCATGAAACTGCCGCGCATTGTCGCACGGGCACACCGGGGCCGGGACGATTGGCGATGGTTACCCCATGCGGTAGTTTGCGGCCGGGGTAGGAATGGGCGCTTCGGTGTCCCAGTCAAGGTAGCCGCCGGGCGTCCACATGAAGTCATCGACCCCCAGCTCCAGCAGGCGCTCGTGAATGCGGTCGTTGTAGGCCGCCGCCAGATACCGCACCAGACGCTGGATCTCCGCGTTCCGCTTGCGGTGGGTATTGCCATCCGCCGAGTTGTGGTAGTGCTGGATGTACCCGAAGCGCATGATGTGCACCATCCGCGTCGTCAGGAACGTCCGCAGCAGCAGCTCGTAATCATCCACCACGTGCAGATCCGGGCTGTGCCCTCCGGCGCGCTGGTACGCCTCGCGCGTCCACGCGCGAATGTGGTTCGGCACGCCCACGATGTGCCGGATCGTCTTGGCGTTGATATCGGGGTAATTGCTGACCATGTACTCGTGGCCGCGGTAGGTTTCCGTGCGGTAGCTGCCGTAGCCGAAGGCCCAGTTGTCGCCGTAGACCGCGTTCGTGCCATCGGCAAACACCTCGGCGCAGTCGGTGTAGAAGAACCCGGCGTCCGGGTAGTGCCGGTACGCCTCCACCACGTCGTTGATGGCGTTCGGCGTCAGCTCATCGTCGTGATCCAGCTCCAGCAGAATGGCGCCGCGCGCCAGCCCGCAGCAGCGCCGCTTGACCTCGCCGATAACGCCGCTCGGCTCCGCCGCCCGGAACACCTGCACCCGCGCGTCGGTCTGGGCCAGCGCCCGCAGCTGCGCGAACGTCTCGCCATCATCCGGGGAATCGTCGTACAGCACCCACTCCCAGTTGTCGTACACCTGGTTGCGCAGCGACTGCCACGGGCGCTGGATGAGATCTCCGGTCAGATAGGTCGGGGTAAAAACGCTGACCAGCGGGTAATCGGGAAAGCGCGCCGTGGCCACGTTCTGGATGTAGCACTCCATGATCATCGCCGCGACATGCTGCGGATCTTCCTGGGTGGGGAAGTGCAACCAGCGCCGCCGGTACTCCAGCGGCGCGTTCAGCAGCCGTGGGAATTGCTCGATCTCCCCGACGCTGATGATCACCTGCGGCCGCACCGTGACCAGCAGGCGGGCCAGATCGGCGTCATCCGGCGCCGGGGTGACATCGAACTCCGCCGCCTCCACGGAGGACGCATCGGCCAGGCGCAGGTTCGCCAGCCACGCCGGATCACAATCCCCGAACGCGCACACCCGAATGAGATCGAAGGCCACGTGATTCCCTGCCTGAGATAACGACAGGACCCCGGCGCCCGGCCGGAGTCCTGTCGAATCGTACTGCGCCGAATGCTACGGCGAGTAACACAGCGCGTACGCTGTCACCGTTGTGCCGGAGCCACCCGTGGTCGCCGCCACCCGCTGCAGATAGACCTCGCAGGTTTGCGAGTCAATCGGCCGCACATCGCGCACCAGCATGTTCTGCATCTGGATATTCGAGCCCTGCACCTGGTAGCCACACCCCAGCAAGCGCTGGATCTGCGAACAGGCCGCCTGCGCCACCACCGTGCTCCCGGCCGAATCGGCCAGCCCACTGCTGGTGGAGCCCTGCACCCGGATCGACTTGAAGGCGTTCGCGCCGCTCTCGCCCTGGGGACCGGTCGGGCCGGTCACCCCAGCAGCGCCCTGCGCGCCCTGCGCGCCGGTCGAGCCCTGTGGGCCAGCCGGACCCTGCGTGCCGGTGGCGCCGGTCGGGCCGGTATCACCAACGATGCCACGCGGACCCTGCGGCCCCTGATCGCCCTGCGCGCCAGTCGCCCCAATCGCGCCCTGCGCCCCCTGGGCGCCTTGCGGGCCCTGCGCGCCGGTTGCCCCCTGAACACCGGTCGCTCCCGTCGCGCCTTGCGCCCCGGTCGCGCCCGTCGCCCCGGTGTCGCCCGTCAAGCCGCGCGGACCCTGCGGCCCCTGATCGCCCTGGGCGCCGGTCGCGCCGACCGCCCCCTGGGCGCCTTGCGGACCCTGAACGCCGGTGGCGCCCGTCGCTCCGGTCGCGCCCGTCGCGCCAATGGCGCCTTGCGGACCCTGGG
>JASGGF010000433.1:0-4422 GCA_047605145.1 Thermomicrobiales bacterium
CCCCCCCCCCCCCCCCCCCCCCCCCCCACGCTCAGGATACACCTGCGGATCGTGCTCTCCAGCCGGGGCTGTTTCCTGCTGATGCTGCAAGTGCGCGTCCTCCTGCTCCCGTCCAGATCGAACTCTTCGCCGACAACGTCCGCCCCGGCCGCACCGACGAAGATCTCCTCACGCAAATCCTCCTCAGCACTGGTTACGAACTTACCGTACCGGTGGAACGACTTGCCCTTGACGGGGTAGCGGTCTACTCCGTCGCGGAGGGCGCCCTGCTGGTGTGCCTCTCCCGCGCGCTCACCATGGCGGTCATCGAGGCGATGATCGCGCTGGCCCCGGCGCAGATCATCTGCCTCGACATCGGCTTCGGCGGCGACGACGCGCTGAAGGTGAACGCCGTCCTCAGCATCAAGGCCAGCCCGCGCCAGATCGCGTTCAAGGTGCTGTGATGCCGGGATGCGCGGTCATGCGGCGCAAGCCCTCACCCCAACCCCTCTCCCGATGCGCGGGAGAGGGGCTCTTGCTCCGGAGCGTCGCGCCAGACTCGGGGAGGCTACGCCAGAAGAACACCGAGACGTTCCCAACCGGCTCCCCTCTCCCGCGCATCGGGAGAGGGGTTGGGGGTGAGGGCTTCCCGGCGCTGCCAAGCCTCATAGTCAGTCCACAATCCCAGGCGTGGCAAGTGAAGGTCTGGCCCGAGGGTTGTTCACAGGAGCCGCCATGCCGCCCATGACCCTGCAGTTCGATGCCGAGCTGCCGTACCAGCGCGACGCCATCGACGCGGTGGTGAACCTGTTCGCCGGGCAGCCGCTGGCGGGCGGCGGCTTCGACATTACCTTCAGCGCCGGGCCGATGTTGCAGACCGAGTTCGGCGTGGGGAACGCGCTGGCGCTGGGGGATGCGGAGCTGCTGGAGAACCTGCAGGCCATGCAGGAGCACAACGGCATCCCGCGCGCCGCCACGCTGGCGGGGCGCGATTTCGCCATCGAGATGGAGACCGGCACCGGCAAGACGTACGTGTTTCTGCGCACCGCCTTCGCGCTGCACGCCGCCTACGGCTTCAGCAAGTTCATCATCGTCGTGCCCTCCGTCGCCATTCGCGAGGGCGTGCTGCACAGCATCGAGACGATGCGCGCGCATTTCCGCGCCCTCTACGGCGTCCCCTTCGACGCGTTCGTGTACGACAGCAAGCAGATCAGCAAGCTGCGCCAGTTCGCCACCGCCAACACCCTGCAGTTCATGGTCATCACCCTGCAGGCGTTCCAGCGTGATGTGGAGGATGGCGATGCGGGCGGCGGCAACGTCATCTACCGCGAGCAGGACCGCCTCTCCGGCTACCGGCCCATCGACTACGTGCAGGCCACGCATCCTGTCGTGATCATCGACGAGCCGCAGAACGCGATGACCACCTCCGCCACGAAGGCCATCGCCCGGCTCAACCCGCTCTGCACCCTGCGCTACTCCGCGACGTACGAGAGCGCGCAGAAGGTATACCGCCTCGGCCCTATCGAGGCGATGGATCAGCGGCTGGTGAAGCGCATCGAGGTCGCCTCGGTGCGGGAGGACGACGATTTCAACACCGCCTTCCTCCGCCTGCACAAGGTGGACGCGAAGAAAGCGACCGCGCAGGTGGAGATCAACCACGGCAGCGGCTCGGCGCCGAAACGCAAGAAGGTGACGGTCAAGCCGGGGAGTGACCTCGCCGTGCTCTCCGGGCAGCGGCAGGAGTATGCCAACGGTTTTACCGTAAGCGAGATCAGCTTCGAGCCGGGCAACGCCTTCGTGGCCTTCACCAACGGCGCGCGCGTGGGGTTGGGGCAGGCGGCCGGCGGGCTGGATGACGCGGTGATGCGCGAGCAGGTGCGGGAGACGGTGCGCGAGCACTTCGCGAAGGAAGTGGCGCTGCGCCCGCTGGGCGTGAAGGTGCTCTCCCTCTTCTTCATCGACCGCGTAGCGAACTACCGCGTGCACCATGAGGGGGGCGGGTGGAGCCTCGGCAAGATCGGGCGCTGGTTCGAGGAGGCCTACCGCGAGCTGGGGCAGGACCCGCGCTACCGCGAGGCAGCGGCCGCGCCAGTGGAAACGGCGCACAACGGCTACTTTTCGCAGGACAAGGCGGGTGGCTACAAGGATTCCTCCGAGCGCCGCGAGACGAAGGACGATGCGGCGGCCTACGAGCTGATCATGCGCGACAAGGAGCGGCTGCTTTCGCTGGAGGAGCCGCTGCGCTTCATCTTTTCGCACTCGGCGCTGCGCGAGGGGTGGGACAACCCGAACGTCTTCCAGATCTGCACGCTGAACGAATCGCGCTCCGAGGTCAAGAAGCGGCAGGAGATCGGGCGCGGACTGCGCCTGCCGGTGAATCAGGCAGGGGAGCGCATCCACGATGAGCAGATCAACCGCCTGACCGTGGTCGCCAACGAGTCGTACCGCCAGTTCGCCGCCGCGCTGCAAACGGAGTACGCCGAAGATACGGGAATCCGGTTTGGTCTGGTGGAGCCGCACGACTTCGCGCGGCTGCCCGCTGCCGCGCCGATGGCCGCGTTGCTCGGCGAGGACGCCCCGGCCGCCATTATGGGCGAGGACGCCTCGCGCCAGCTCTGGCAGCACCTGCAGGCGCGCGGCTACCTCGATGCGGAAGGGCGCGTGCTGGACGCCTTCGACCCGCGCGACGACGCCTTCGTGCTGGATGTGCCGCCGGCCTTCGCCGACCTGCGCCCGCAGATCGTGGATGCCATCTCGGCGAAGCTGCTGCGCAACCGGGTGGTGAACCGGCGCGACCGGCGCACCATCGCGGTGCGCAAGAACGTGCTGCTGGATGAGGAGTTCCGGGCGCTGTGGGCGCGCATCAGCCAGAAGACGCGCTACCGCATCACCCTCGATAGCGACGCGCTGGCGCGGACGGCGGCGGCGCGTATCGCGGCGGCCCCGGCCATTCGCCCGGTGCAGATTGCGGTGGAGACGGCGCAACTGGCGGTGGGGCAGGCCGGGGTGGAGGTGGACGCCGTCCGCCGCTCGGCGTTTCGCGAAGTCGCGCGCGCCTACGACATCCCCGATATCCTCGCCTACCTGCAGAACGAGACGGAGCTGACGCGGCAGACGCTGGCGCGCATCCTGAACGAGAGTGGGCGGCTACAGGATCTGGCGGTGAACCCGCAAGCGTTCATCACGCTGGCGACGGAGGCGATCCGGCGAACACTGGACGAGATGAAGCTGCCGGGCCTCGAGTACGAGCGGCTGCCGGATCAGCACTGGGCGATGGACTTGCTGGAGGGGCGCCCGGAGGAGGCGCTGACGCGCTACCTGACGAACCTGTATCAGGTGCAGAACGCGCGCAAATCGCCCTTCGACTACATCGAGTACCAGTCTGATGTGGAGCACCAGTTCGCGCGCTCGCTGGACCAGAACGAGCGGGTCAAGTTCTTCGTCAAGCTGCCCGTGTGGTTCAAGGTGGACACCCCGGTCGGCGACTACAACCCGGACTGGGCGATCTTGCTGGAGAGCGACACCGGCGGCGAAACGCTCTACCTCGTGCGCGAGACGAAGGGCAGCCTCTCTGCCGCCGCGCTGCGGCAGCTGGAGGCGCAGAAGATCGCCTGCGGCCGCAAGCACTTCGCCGCCATCGACGTCGACTTCGCGGTCGCCACGACCTTCGCGGACGTGATACGAGGGGGAGCCGCTTCGCTCAGGGGGTGACGGGCTTCGCCCTCAGGGGGTGCAGGGGGGTGTAGGGAGTGAAGGAGAACGAAGGGAACGCAAGGAGGACGAGGAAGGCAGACGGACATCGTTCGTCCTCCTCTATTCCTCCACCCCCCGCCACCCCCTGAGGCGAAGCCGGCGCCCCCTGAGGGCGAAGCCCGGCTCCCCCTTTGGCTACACCCCGTACCGCGCCCGCGCCTTCGTCGTCACGGTGATGGTCTCCGGGGCGTCGTCGGTGGCGGGCTTGCGGGCGATGAAGCCGCGGCGTTGTTGCTCGCCGGCCCACGCGTCGTCGAGGCCGTGCGCGGCGGCGAGGGCGAGGAAGCGCTCGGCAGGCAGGGTGGCCCCACCGGCCTCCGCGATGACGGCGGCGTAGAAGTCGTGGCGGGCGCGCTCGGCGGGGGTGTCCGCGTTGAGCGCCAGCCGCTCCAGCACGCGCCCTTCGGTGATCGCGGTGACCAGCTCCGGCACGTCGGCCTTGGTGACGCCGGAGTAGATGACGTTGTCGGGGTACACCACGATGTTTGGCCCGATATCGCACAAGTCGATGGTGCCGCAGTTGTTGACCAGTATCTCCTTGTCGAGGCCGCGCTTCATGACTTCGCGCCTCAGCAGCATGATCACATCATTGGCGCCCTTCGCCGTGCAGTGCGCGGCGGTGCAGGCGAGAACGTGGTGGTGGGTGCGGTACATCGTTGCTCCTTTGTGAGGGGGAGACGGCCTGCGGGC
>JASGGF010000434.1:0-4421 GCA_047605145.1 Thermomicrobiales bacterium
GTCGGCGGCGCCCAGCCACCGGACGCTCAGGTGGGGCTGCCCTGTCGCCAGCGCCAGCTCGGCGTGCCCCTCAAGGAAGTAGGCGACCATCCAGTCCTCGCCCACCTCGCGCGCCAGCGCCAGCGATTCCGCCCACAGGCCGATGGCCCACGCGCGCTCGCCGAGCTGCCCGGCGGCCATCGCCAGCGCCCCAAGATCGGAGCAGCGTTCTGCCCGGTCCTCCAGCTCCTGCCAGATCACCAGCGCCGCCTCCAGCAAGGGCACGGCTGCCGCGCTGTCGTCGCGTCCGATCGCGGCGGTCCCGAACAGGCGCAGGTGGAACGCCTCCGTCTCGCGGTCTCCCACCTGCCGGGCCAGCGCGAGCCCCTCCGCCGCCAAGGCCTCCGCCCGGCCGCCATCCCCCAGCGCCAGGGTGTTCACCCCCAGCAGCCAGAGCGCGTTTGCCGTCCCCGGCCCATCGCCCAGCGCCCGCCAGATACCCAGCGCCTCGGTCGCCAGGTCCGCCGCAACCGTGTGCTCCGCCTCCCACGAGGCCAGGTCACTGGCCGCCACCAGCGCCCGCGCCTTCGCCAACGGCGACACCGCCGCCGCGCCTGATTCCGCCAGCGCCAGAAACCCCAGCAGATGCCCGCGCCCCTCGCTCATGTAGTCTCGGGTGTCCCACAGGCGTAGCAGCGCCGTCGCCAGCCGCAGCCCGGCGTCCACATCGCCCTCTGCCGCCAGCCAGGCCAGCGCCGCGCGCAGGTTGTCGTGGTCGATCTCCAGCCGGTCGAGCCACGCCCCCTGCTCCGGTCCGGTCAGGTGCGGCGCGCAGGTCTCGGCCAGCGCCAGGCACCAGGTGGCGTGGGCGGCCTGCGCGGCGGCCAGTTCGCCCGCTGCCTCCAGCTGCTCCAGCGAGAACTCGCGGACGGTCTCCAGCATGGTGTAGCGCGGCGCGCCGCCCGGCGCGGGCAGCGGGCGGATCAGGCTCTTGTCGACGAGGGAGGCGATGCCATCCAGCACCTCCAGCCGGTCTACGCCCGCCACCGCCGCCGCGGCCTCCAGCGTCCAACCGCCGAGGAACACGCCCAACCGCCGCAGCAACCCCTGCTCGGCGGCATCGAGCAGGTCGTACGACCAGGCGATGGCGTCCGCCATCGTGCGTAGGCGGGGTGGCAGGTCCTGCCGTCCCCCGCGCAGCAGGCGCAGGCGGGGCTCCAGATGCGTCAGTAAGGCCTCCGGCGACAGCGCCGGCAGGCGCGCCGCCGCCAGCTCGATCGCCAGCGGCAGGCCATCCAGCCGTTCCACAATCGCCACGATCGTGGCGGCATTTTCCGGCGTCAGGCAAAACTCCGGCAGCACCGCGCGCGCCCGTTCCACAAACAGGGTCACCGCCGGGCTCCCGGCCACCGCCGCGAATGCCACCACCTCGGGATCAGGTGGCGGCGGCAAGGGGTGTACCGGCAGCAGCGTTTCCAGGCCCAGTTGCAACCGCACCCGGCTGGTCGCCAGCATCTGCAAACCCGGGCACGCTTCCAGCAAACGTCCCAGCGCCGGCGCGGCGCCAGCTACTTGCTCCAGATTGTCCAGCACCAGCAGCATCCGCCGCTCCCGCAGGGCGTCCGCCAGCGCGACCTCCACCGGGACACCGGGGTGGTCCGGCACGCCCAGCGCCCGGGCGATCACCGGCAGCACCAGCGCGGGGTCCCGCACCGGCGCCAGTGGCACAAACGCGGCGCCGTCTCGCGCGTGCGCGCCGACCCCGGCGGCGATAGCAGCCGCCAGCCGCGTCTTGCCCACCCCGCCCGGGCCGGTTAGCGTCAGCAACGGCACGCGGTCATCGAGCAACCGGGCGCGCGCAGCCGCCACCTCGGCGTCGCGGCCGATCAGCCGGGTGCGTGGTTGGGGCATGGTGGCGGGAGCAGGCGCGTCAGCGTCGGTCACCAGTGGCCTCCCGAAAACAGGCTGCGTCGCAGCATATTGCGTCGGCACATGGTAAGCGGCAGCGCCGCGATCCCCCCCGTTTTCCCCTACAGCACGCCAGAAACGCCACCGCCAGCACTCGCCAGTGGCGTCACTTGACAGTGCAACGTATCACTGTCATAATGCCCTTGTTCGCGAGACGTGGAGACAGATACGATGACGGTGGAGGGCCAACAATTCCTGACGCTGGCGGAACTGACGGAAGCGGCGGATGTCTCTATCCGCACCGTGCGCTACTACATCGCCGAGGGGCTGTTGCCGCCGGCGGAGGGCGCCGGGCCAGCCAGCGTCTACACGCAGGGGCACTTGCTGCGCCTGCGCCTGATCGGGCGGTTGAAGGCGGCCTATTTGCCGCTGAAGGAGATCCGGCGGCGGCTGGCCGGCCTGAGCGACGCCGAGGTTGCGGTGATGCTGGCCGACATGGACGCCACGGAAACACCTACAGCGTCTCCGGTCGATGCCGCGATGGCCCCGGCGCGGGACTATCTCTCGCTGCTGGAGCAACGCGCGCGGTACCGCTCGGAGCCGCTGCCGCTGCCCGCCCCGGCGCGGGCGCCCGCCTCGGTTCCAGATGTCGCGCCCGCCCGGCCGCCCAGGCGTCAACCGGAGGCGCCGCCACCGGACGCAATGCGCTTTCCCCCATTCGAGGAGAGCGAACTGCCCGGGACGGGGGATCTGCCGCCGCCCCACCATGCGCCCGCCGGCGAGGTGGGCACACTCTGGCGGCGCATCCCGCTGGGGAATGAGGCCGAACTCGTCATCTCCGAACACGCCTACGCCCGCCAGCGCGAGCGGATCGACTGGCTGATCCGCTGGGCGCGCAAGGTCTTTTCGTAAGGAGCCGCGTGACCCGATCCTGAGGTATTCCCAGTCCCCCGACTTCCAGCATCCAGCAATCGGTACTCGGTATTCGACATCCGGTTTCGCGGGCATCACGGCTGATGCGCCGCCGCTGCCGCCACCCCAAAGGAGCGCGCCATGTCTCACACCCACCCCAATTCCAGCTCCCGCCTGCAAGTCTCCGCCCACTGGCTGCGCCCGCTGCTGCCCGCCGCCGGTGGCGAGGCCACGCTGCTGATCCGCCTCGCCACCACCCCGGACCCGGCGGCGGAGCGCGCGGCGCCGCTCGATGTCGCCTTCGTGCTGGACCGCTCCGGCTCGATGAGTGGGCCGAAGCTGACGCTGGCCAAGGAGGGCGTTCAGCTGGCGATGCAGCGCCTGCGCCCGGTGGACCGCGTGGCGCTGGTGATCTACGACGACTCGGTCGAGGTGATGCAGCCGCTCGCGGCGGCCACCCCGCGCCTACTGACCTCCCTGCAGCGGGCGCTGAGCCGCCTGCAATCGGGCGGGTCCACGGCGCTCTTCGGGGGCTGGGTGGCTGGCTGCGGGGAACTGGCGAACGCCCCCGCTGGCGACGGCGCGCAGACGCGCATCCGCCGTACGATCCTGCTCACCGATGGGCTCGCCAATGTCGGACCGCGCGATCCCGGCGAACTGGCGCAGCACGCCGGGCAGTTGCGCCAGCGCGGCATCGCCACCACGACTGTCGGGGTGGGGCTTGACTACGACGAGGGCCTGCTCAGCGCGATGGCGGAAGCGGGCGGAGGCAACTTCAAGTACGCCGAGTCACCGCAGGTCCTGCGCACCTTCTTCGCCGAGGAGCTGCAGCAGATGCTGAGCATCGCCGCCGCCACCACCACGCTGCACCTGACCCTGCCGCAGGGGGTGCGCGGCCGGCTGGTCTCGGCCTTCCCGGTGACGCGCGACGGCAAGACGCTCAAGATCGCCATCGGCGATCTGCCCGATGGCGAGACGGTCGATCTGGTCTTCACCCTGCGGGGCGTGCCGGGCGAGGTCGGGGACACGCTGCCGGTGCAGGCGAGCTGCCACTGGACCGACCCCGCCACGGATCAGCGTCACCGCTGGGATGTCAGCCCCTCCCCGCTCTGGCGCGCCACCCGTGAGGAGCTGGCGGCGACGAGGTCCGAGCCGTGGGTGGAGGAGCGAGTCGCGCTGCAACTGGCCGCCGCCGAGCGCCGCGAGGCGCTGGAACTGGACCGCGCCGGGCGCTTCCGCGAATCTCGCGCGAAAATGGCGATGTCGGTGGATTACCTGATGGCCGCGCCCGATACCGACGAGGTTCAGGAGCTCCGCCGCGAATCCGGCGAACTGGCGGCTGCGCCGCCCACTGCCGCCTACGACTCGCACACGCGCAAGTCGGCGCAGTACCGCGAGCACCAGCGCCGGCACAACCGGCCCACCCGCCCGGCGGACGAGCCCCGGTAACGCGCTACCGCACTGCACACCTCTCGTGTCACGAGCGAAGTCGAGAGACCTCGTTACCGCAGACGCCGAAACGAGGTCTCTCTCGCTTGCTGTGCATTGGCTTAAGTGACGTGTTGTGCCCCGGAGAAGCCCTCACCCCAAACCCCACACCCCATTCGCGGGAGAGGGGCGTT
>JASGGF010000435.1:0-4419 GCA_047605145.1 Thermomicrobiales bacterium
CCGATGCGCGGGAGAGGGGCTCCTCCTCCGATCACTCGCTCCAGTTTTGGCGTGGTGAGGCCAGATTTTCACCCCGACGCTGCGAATCGGCTCCCCTCTCCCGCGCATCGGGAGAGGGGTCGGGGGTGAGGGCCGTGCACCCCAAACGACACGAAAGGACCAACCCATGACCCACATCGACCCCATCCCCGGCGAGACCGATCTCGAAAAGCTGGTCAACCGATCGCGCATGCTCGGCGCGGACAAGACGCTGGTGGTGCACGGCGGCGGCAACACCTCCAGCAAGACCACCGAGCGCGACCACCTCGGGCGGGAGCGCCCGGTGCTGCGCGTGAAGGGCAGCGGCACCGACCTGAAGAGCATCGGCGCGGACGGCTTCCCCGGCCTGTACCTCGATGAGCTGCTGCCCCTGCAGGAGCGCGCGGCGATGTCCGACGAGGACATGGTGGCGTATCTGGTGCACTGCATGGTGGAGCCGGGCTCGCGCAATCCCTCCATCGAGACGCTGCTGCACGCCTTCCTGCCCGCCCGCCACATCGACCACACCCACGCCGACGCCATCTGCGTGCTCACCAACACTCCCGAAGGGCTGCGCCACGTGCGGGCAGCGCTGGGCAAGGATGTCGCCATCGTGCCTTACCAGCGCCCCGGCTTCGGGCTCTCGCGGGATGTCGCGCAGCTGGCGGACGCCCCCGCCGTGGTGCTGGCGTGGCACGGGCTGGTGACGTGGGGCGATACCCATGAGGAGTCGTACGGGCGCACCATCGACCTCGTGCAACGGGCGGAGGCCTACCTCGCGCAGTTCCCGGCGCCGGAGCAGACGCCCCGGGACGACCTCGATGTCGCGGCGGTAGAGCGCCTGCTGCTGGAGCTGCGCGGCCTGCTCTCCCGTGACGGGCGGCGCGTGCTGCACGTTGACCGCTCGCAGCGCGCAATGGCCGACCGCGCGGACGTGGCGGCAGTGGCGGCGCGGCGCGGCACGCCGGATCACATGCTGCGCATTGGCACGAAATCACTGGTGGTGGACGACCTTGACGACGTGGCGGGCGCGGTGGCGGCCTTCGAGGCGGACTACCGCGACTACGTGGCGCGCAACGCGCATCTGCTGCCGCCCGGGCTTCCCACCATGTCCTCCCTGCCGCGCATCGTGCTCGTGCCGGGGCTGGGCGTGATCGCCACCGGCCCCGACGCGCGCACGGCGCGCATGAACGCGGAAATCTCCGCTCGCAGCCACGCGGTCACCGCCCGCGCGCTCGATGCCTTCGGCGCCACCGACTGGCTGAGTGATGAGGAGATTTTCGCCTTCGACTACTGGCCGCTAGAGCTGCGCAAGCTGCAATCCGCGCCGCCGCAGCGCCCGCTCTCGGGCCGCGTCGTCATCCTCTACGCCGCCGAACCCGACCTGACCACCGCCGTCGCGCAGCGCCTCGCCGCCGATGGCGCGCACCTCGTCCTCGCCGGCGCCGCCGACCCTGATGCGCTGCTGGCGGCGCTCCCGGCCGGCGTGGCTCTCGCGGCGGGGGATGACCCGGTGGCGAGCGCCATCGCGGCGTTCGGTGGGGTGGATGTGCAGGTGGCGTTGAGCGCGCCACCGGCTGCTGCTGCTGCCTCGCTGGCGGAGGCATTCGCGCTGCAAGGGCTTGGCGGCGCCGTCGTCGGGCTGGCGCGCGGCGGCGAACCAACAGTCACCGGCAGCGGCGAGGGCGCCGTTCGCTACAACCTGATCGACGCCGCCGAGAACGCCGACCCGTCACTGGTGGCCGAGGCCGTCGCCTTCCTCGCCACCGACCGCTCCGCCGGCACGCGCGGCGTCACCCTGCGCGTGGGATAGGGCGCTCCTCGCCCCCATGCGCGAACCTCCCGTGACGCCGTAACCCCGGGAGGTTCGCGCAGCCTGTCGCCCGTCTTTCCCCAGCATTGCGCAGATTCTTGCCACCCTGTGGAAACCCGGTACGATAGCCGTGGCCATAAACCACCGCGCAATGCCGAGACTTGCGCAGGTTCAGGGCCGTTGCACCCGCCTCTCGGGGCGGGTGGGGATTGAAACCCGATGCTCACGCACGCGTACGACCCCATGAACAACGTTGCACCCGCCTCTCGGGGCGGGTGGGGATTGAAACGGGTCGGCGAGCGTGTCGCAGACGCTGGCGCCAAGGTTGCACCCGCCTCTCGGGGCGGGTGGGGATTGAAACCGCTTGAACGCCCTGCTCGATCAGAGCGCGTACGCGTTGCACCCGCCTCTCGGGCCGGGTGGGGATTGAAACGACGGCAAGACTGCCACGGCGACCGTCAACGTGGAGTTGCACCCGCCTCTCGGGGCGGGTGGGGATTGAAACTCCGCAGAGGATGCGTGGATCTACCCGTTCAGCGCGTTGCACCCGCCTCTCGGGGCGGGTGGGGATTGAAACGCCGTGCCGCGCACGCTCCAGCACACCAGCGCCTTGTTGCACCCGCCTCTCGGGGCGGGTGGGGATTGAAACTGGGGCATGTATTGCGGCGAATGCGAGCACATCCCCGGTTGCACCCGCCTCTCGGGGCGGGTGGGGATCGAAACCTTTTGCAGCCGGGGCAGGTCCGCATCCCGCAACTGTTGCACCCGCCTCTCTGGGCAGGTGGGGATTGAAACCCGCCGAGGGCGCGCAGGGCAGCCGACTTTCCGGTGTTGCACCCGCCTCTCGGGGCGGGTGGAAATTGAAACGCCGACCACGCCGGGCTGACCGGCTACGTGGAGGTGGTTGCACCCGCCTCTTGGGGCAGGCGAGGATTGAAATGGGCAGACGCGTGAGGTCATCGTCGATGTCGTGGCGACGGAAGGCGTTGCACCCGCCTCTGGGGGCGAGTGGGGATTTGGACAGCTGCTGGGCACTGGGAGAGGGTCGCGATGCCGCTCCATTGCCTCTGCTGCATGAAATTGGCGATGCTCCAGACGTGCTGGGATTCGCCTGTCTATCCTCTCGGCAACATCCTGAGTGCTGCGAAGGGGTAGGTAATGAGCGATAGTGCACGACTGTCGCGGCGCGCCGCTTTCACGCTAGGGTTGATGAGCGCACTGGGTTTTGAGCAAGGCGATGCCAAATCTAGGACGAGGAGAAAACGGCAAAGTTGCCGAAAAGGGAAGCGACTCTGTGGGGGCATGTGCTACAGCAAGCGTCGCACGACCTGCTGCCCAGGCGGGGGAGGGGCGACGGCATACCCGCGATCGCACTCGTGTTGCTTTCTAACGGATGAAGAAACAGGGTGGCTCGGCGGAGCTTGTCCGCCTGATCATTCCGAATGCTGCGTAGGGAAGAGGGCAGGTCGACTTGAACGCCAGTGTGTGACGACCGGATTTAGATGTTGCCCACTTACAGTAAATGACTCCATCGGCAGCGGATGCCCGCCAGACAATCCAGTGTGCTGCCAGTACTTTCACAATGGTGAGCTCACCCGCGCCTGTTCCCCGGCAACCCACGCGTGTTGCCCTGCCATTGACGCCGAACGTCGCGGCGGTATCTGTCCGCTGGCAACGCCGATCTGCTGCTACACCTCAGGAGGTAGCTACTCCTGTAATCCACCGGGAACCGTGTGCTGAAGCCGAGTCAGTTACAACCAGTCCTCTAGATTGGGGTTGCGGATTCTCTGCCTTGCAAGCCTGTAGCGTTGTCGAGGAATCCTCGCGCCCCCTACCGCCGCCGCGACCGCAGCGCGTCCGCCAGGCCGTCGCCGAAGATGCTGAAGGCAATGCCGGTGACCACGACCGCGAGGCCGGGGAAGAGGCTGATCCACCACGCGGTCGCCATGAAGGTGCGGCCTTCGGTGATCATCGCGCCCCATTCGGGGCTGGGCGGGCGCGCCGCGAGGCCGAGGTAGCTCAAGCTGGTCACGAGCACGATGTAGAGCACGATGTCCGTCGTCGCGAAGACGAGGGATGACGTGATCACGTTCGGCAGGATGTGCCGGCCAATCACCCGCGCGTCGCTGGCGCCCATTGAGCGCGCGGCGTCCACGTACTCCTGCTGCTTGGCGACGAGGATTTCCCCGCGCAAGAGGCGTGCGTAGCTCACCCACGCCACCAGCGCCACCGCCACGTAGACGCTGGTCAGGCCCGTGCCCAGCACCGCCACCACCGCGATGATCAGGATCAGGAACGGGAACGCCTGGATGATGTCGGAGACACGCATCACCACGGTGTCCATCCAGCCGCCGTAGTAGCCGGAGAGGCAGCCCAGCGCCACCCCGATCAGGAACGGCGGCAGCACGCTGATGATCCCGACCTGCAGGTCGATCTGCGAGCCCCAGACCACGCGCGAGAAGATGTCGCGGCCGAGATTGTCGGTGCCAAACAGGTGCCCCGCGCCGGGCGGCACGAGACGCGCGGTGTAGTCGGGGTCCTGCGGGCCGTAGGGCGCGATGATCGGCGCGAAGACCGCGATCAGCACG
>JASGGF010000436.1:0-4410 GCA_047605145.1 Thermomicrobiales bacterium
GTCCCGGAAGCGGTCCGCGACCAACTCCGGGCGCAGGGCGACCTGCTCCGCGCGTTGGCAGACACGCCGGATCTGCGCGCGTTACCCGCGTACGCGTTCACGGCAGCGCGTTTCTCGGTATCTGAAAACCCGTGAACTCCAACAGGGTTGCCAGCCCACACTCCGCTGGTATCGTCGGGATGAGGTTACGGCGTCTGGCGGCCTGCCGGCTGCAACACGCCGGCCAGATGCGTTCGTTGTCGATCAACGCATGATCGCTGTCACCACTGGAGCCGAATCCATGACCCTCTCCGCACGCGCCGGGCGGCGCCGCGCCATGGCGGACATCATTTCCCGCCGCTCCCTTGTCGGCGCGGCCACGTTTGGCGCGGGCGCGCTCTTCGCCGCCACCGTGGACAGCGACGCGAAGAAGAAGGGCAAGCGGCACAAGAAGAAGCGCTGCAAGGGCAGCGCGCAACGTTGCGGCAAGCGGTGCTGCACATCCCCCAGTATCTGTTCCGCCGGGACATGCTTCTGCACCGCCAACGAGGGCGCGTGCGTGTCCATCTCGCAAGAGCTTATCGACATCATTGCCGAGGGGTTGGGCGTGCCGGCGGACCAGATTGGCGCGAACCCCGATCAGCCACTGCCGCAGTGCGCGGTCGCCACCGAGCAGCAAAAGGGCGCCATCGATGCCACAATCAACAAGGACTTCGGCATCAGCGGGCTGACTCCGTGGTGTAACGGCGTGACCGCCGGGGTGCAGGACATCGTCAGCAAACTGATCGACAAGGCCTGATATGCCCGGCGAGCAGCCCGCAAGGAAAGGGTTCCATGCCAGACATCACCACCAGCCCCCAGCTCGAACCAAACGCGTCTTCGCGCCGCCGCCTGCTGGGTGTGGGGTTGGCAGGCGGCGCCAGCCTGCTGACCGGCGCTACGGCCCTCAGCGAATCGGACAACGAGCGCAAGGAACGCAAGGAGCGGAAGCGCCGCCGCAGGTGCCGGCAGCAGGGCGGCCGCCCGTGCGGTCAGCACGCGCGGAAGTGCTGCGTGCTGCTACGCGAGGGCGCCGGGGCGGAATAGTGTCGCTACCCCAGCGTCGCCTCCAGCGCCCGGCGCACTAACGCGCGGGTAAGCGGCAGCTTGTAGCCGTTTTTCGCCAGCGGTTCAGCGCCCTCCAGCGCGGCCTCGGCAGCAGCGTCCAGTACGTCCGGCGTCGGGATTTGGCCGGTCAGCGCCTCCTCGGCGGCAGAGGCGCGCCACGGGGTGTTGGCGACACCGCTCAGCACCACCCGCGCCTCCGCGATCCGCCCGCCCTCCAGCCGGGTGCGCGCCGCCACGCCCACCAGCGCGAATGCCCATGTCTTGCGGTCCATCGCCTTCAGGTACACGCTGCGGCTCCCCTCCGCCACCGGCAGCGAGAGCGCGGTAATGACGTCGCCGGGGAGCAAGCGCGTTTCCGTTGGGCGCGCATCCGTCGGCGGCGCGAACAGGTCCGCCAGCGGCAGGGAGTGGCTGCCGGACTCTCCGCGCACCTCCACCGTGGCGTCGTGCGCCAGCAGCGCTGCCGCCGGGTCGGAAGGGTGCACCGCCACGCAGGGGCTCTGCTCGAAGATCGCGTGCAGCTGGTTCTCACCGTCGCGGGCGGGGCAACTATCGCCGCCCTTCAGCCAGCAGGGAATCTCCGGGTCGCGGAAATACCAGCAGCGCGGGCGCTGCAGCAGGTTGCCGGCGGTCGTCGCCATGTTGCGGAGTTGCGGCGTGGCGGCCAGCGCCGCCGCTTCCGCCACCGCCGGCGCGTGCTGCGCGATTAGCGGGTGCGTCTCCAGATCGGCCAGCGTCGCCAGCGCCCCGATGCGCAGCCGGCCATCGGTCAGCGTGATGGCGTCGTCCAGTTCGGCCAGCCGCTTGATGTCGATCAGCAGCGATGGCTCCAGCAGGTCCGCCTTCAGCAGGGTCAGCAGGTCGGTGCCGCCCGCCAGAAAGCGCGCGTCATCACTGCCGGTTTGCAGCGAGCGCGCCGCGTCGAGGGTGTCCGGGCTGGCGTAGGAAAAGGGTCTCATGTGGTTGCGGTCTCCTGCGAAGAGGCGGCGTCTCGTGCGGCCATCGCCGCCAGCACGCGCTGCCGGGTCAGCGGCGTCTCGTGCAGGCGCACGCCGATGGCGTCATAGATAGCGTTGGCAATGGCCGGTGCGGTCGGAATCAGGGGCGGCTCGCCGGCGCCCTTGGCCCCGGTGGAGTTGGCGACGCTGTCCGGCCGCCCGATGTGGCGGTGCTCAATTGGCGGGATATCGCGCACCGTCGGCACGTGGTAGTTCTCGAGGTTGGCGTTCAGCACCAGCCCGCGTGCGTCGTCCGTGACGCGCTCTTCGGTCAGCGTGAAGCCAATCCCCTGCACCACGCCGCCCAGAATCTGGCTGTCCAGCAGCGCCGGGTTGACGATCCGGCCGCAATCGTGCGCGGTCACCACCCGCTCCAGCGTGATCTCGCCGGTCGCGGTGTCCACCGCCAGCGCCACGCACTGCGCGCCGAAGGTGCGGATCACGACGTCGTCGCGGTTAGGCGCGCGGGAACCCTCGGCGCGCAGCATGTGCGGCGCGATCTTGCCCGCCACCTCCGCCACCGAGATTTCGCCGGGGCGCCTGCCATCGACCAGCACCTGCCCATCTTCAATAGACAGGCGCTCCTGCTTCGTCTCCAGCAGGGCAGCCGCCACCTCCAGCAGCTGCGCCTTCAGATCCGCCGCCGCCGCCCGGATGGCCGGGCCGATAGTGGCCTGAGTGGCGCTGCCAGAGCTGACCGGCGCGAAGGGGCCGGTGGCGGTATCGCCCAGCCGCAGCGAGATCGCATCCAGCGGCAGGCCAAGCTCCTCCGCCGCCACCTGCGCCAGCCCAGTGCGCGTGCCGCTGCCGATATCCTGCGTCCCGGTGATGACATCCACCGTGCCGTCGCCGTTCAGCTCGATGTTGGCGTAGCCGGGCGCATCGCCGTGCCCGCCCATCCAGTCGTGCGCCGCAAACCCGACGCCGCGCCGCACGCGGCCATCGCCCGGGTTTGCATCAGCGCGCATTTCGGCGAACGCGGGCGCGATCTGGTCGTAGGCGAGTTGCAGCCCTTCCGGCAGGGAGTAGGGCTTGTCCTCCTCCTGATCCTTGTCGCTGTAGTTGCGCTCGCGCAGCGTGATGGGATCCATCTCCAGCCGACGGGCCAGATCGTCCACCAGTTGCTCCAGCGCGAACGCCGCCTCCACATAGCCGGGCGCGCGGAATGCCACCGCCGGGCCGGTGTTGGTGTAGACCGGGGTCTGAGTGGTCTTCACGTTGGGGCAGCGGTAGAGCGATTTGTAGGTCCCGCTGACGTTGCTGGCCTCGCCGCCGGTGCGGTAGGCGCCCACCTCCTGCTGGATGGTGGCCTCGATGGCGGTCAGCGTGCCGTCGCGCTTCGCCCCGATGCGCACGCGCTGGCGAGTGGGGTTGCGGTTGCCGCTGGCGAGGTTTTCCGCCCGCCGGTCGAGGATCAGTTGCACCGGGCGGCCCGCCTCCCGCGAGAGCAGCGAGGCGAGGATGTCCGGCTTCCACGAGATCTGCTTGGCCCCGAAGCCGCCGCCCATGTGCTCCTTGATGACGCGCACCCGGTGCTGTGGCAGCCCCAGCTTCTCCGCCACCTCCTCCCGCACCACGAAGACCGCCTGCGTCGAGGCCCAGATGGTCAGCTGGTCGCCGTCCCAGAAGGCCGTGCAGCCGTGCGCCTCCAGCGAGTTGTGCAGCGCCGCCTGCGTGGTGAACTCGCCCTCCACCACGATCTCGGCCTGCCGGAACCCGGCGGCCAGATCGCCGCGCTCGTACTCCAGCACCTTGCCGGCGACATTGCCGCCGGGGTGGATTTTCGGCGCGCCGTCGGCCAGCGCCTCATCCACCGTCATCACGAAGGGGAGCGGCTCGTAGGCCACCTCGATCAGGCGCAGGGCGTCGTCCGCCTGCTCCTCGCTCTCCGCTGCCACCACCGCCACCTCGTCGCCGATGTAGCGCAGGGTACGGTCGAAGAGCTTCCCTTCCTCGAACCACTCCATCTCCGGCGCGTTCAGCACACTCAGCACCGCGTGCACGCCCGGCGCCGCCTCCGCCTTGCTGGTGTCGATGCTGGTGATCCGCGCGTGCGGGTGCGGGCTGCGCAGCACGCGGGCGTAGAGCTGGCCGGGCAGCCGTACGTCGGAGGCGTAGCGCGCCCGCCCGCTGACCTTCTCCCGCCCTTCGAGGCGCGGAAATGCCTGTCCGACGACGGACATCGGCCGCGTGGCGCTCCACCCTTCGCCGTGCTCCTCCTCGATCAGGGTCAGTTCGGGGCCATCCTTGCCCTCTTTGGTGGTGATCTGGAACGCTGGCATGGGGTCTCCCTATTCGCCGTGCGCCATGGCGACGGCCATCTGCC
>JASGGF010000437.1:0-4408 GCA_047605145.1 Thermomicrobiales bacterium
CGTGGCCGAGCACGGCGTCGACCCCGAGCTCCTCACCGTCGTCGACGCCGATGCGCTGCGCGTCACCGAACTGCCCGGCGAGCCGACGGTGCTCGTCGCGAACCTGCCGTACAACGTCTCGGTGCCCGTCCTGCTGCACTTCCTCGAGAACTTCGCGTACCTGCAGCGCGGCGTTCGCGGCGTGGGCGTGGGCGATCCATCCCCACATGGCGGCTTCGAGCGAGTCGAAGCAGGCAGGGCAGGCGCAGTCGTTGGGGTGGAGGGCGTCGGCCGGCAGGTCGTCCACGTGGAGCAGCACTACCGGCAGGGAGCCCAGCACGGACCGGAGGGCGGCGCGGTGGGGGCAGACGGGATCGCCGGCCAACGCCCGGGCACAGTCGCAGCTGTCTGGCGTCACCCGGTAGATCAGGTCGAGGTGTTCACCGGAGGAGGCGAAGCGCTCGCCAGCCGGGGTGGTCAGGATCTCCACGCCGGCGTGCAGCGCGTGGTCGAGGGCACGCGCCCAGCGCTCGGACGTCTCGGGGAAAACGACGGAGGGCGCAGCAGTGGCAGGCATGAGAAGGCTCCTATGAGGATGACGCGGGCAGGGGAGCCCGCTGTCGGTGGCGTTCTGTGTATTCCGTGAATTGCGTGTACAGGTTTGGAGGTGCGGGGAGCGGTAGTCGCTCCCCGCGAGACTGGTTCAGGCGGCGATCCGGGTGGTGGTGGCGGGCGCCGGCAGCTGCACGATGGGAGCAACGGCTGGCGCGAGATGCGCCAGCACAACCGCTTCCACGTCATCAAGCGAGGTGATCGCGGGCAGGCGGCGCCCCCCAATGGCCGGACCCTCGAAGAGCCGGATGTCGCCGAGACTGTTCTGGACGGCGAACCCGAAGTACGCGCCATCGACGCTGACGATGTGGTGGGTGGGACCGCCACGGGTGACGGTGACGACCGGGGCAACCGCCGGCGCCGGGGGTTCCGGTTCGGGGGTGAGGTCGATGGCGCCGATGAGAACGTAGAAGCCCGCGCGGTGCTTGCAGCAGGGGTCACCACTCAGGCCAGCCAGGCAGGAGCAACCGTGCGCCACGTTGTTGGTGATGTCCAGCTCGTAGGCGGTGCTGGCGTCACTGCCGGAGGTGGCGATCCAGGCGCCGGAGCCCTGCAGCTGGTAGATCCGAATGCCCTCGGCGACGGCGCGCTCAGCGGCCTTCTGCCAACGGATGGGGCTCTCGGTGCGAACGCGAGTCTGAAGTGCCATGATCGGTTCCTCCCTAACGACTGAGACCGAGTAACGGTGAAGGCGTCCCTTCCTTCATGCGCGTATCGTATCAAAGGATTGATACAGTGTCAATAGGTTGAACCAAGATTGATACGCGGCTACCCTTATTGCATCCCGCAATAAACATGAACGCCGGAGGTGGCGATGAAACTGAGCGAGGCGCGGAAGCAGAAGCTGCTGTCTGTGCGGAAGTTGGCGGAGGCGGCGAACGTGGCGCCAGCCACGATCTACCACATCGAGCACGGTCGAACGAAGGCGAGCTTCCGTGCGATCCGTGACATCAGTACAGCGCTAGAGATGGACCCACTCGATATAGAGGAATTTGCTGCGGTGATTCTGGACACCGGGGCGGGAAAAGTCGCGGCCTGAACTAGCAGGCCGCGACTCGGGACGCCTTCACCTGTCGGTCTCGCGTCAGGTGAGGCAGGGCAATCATACTGTGAGGGCAGCCATGACCGACACATCGGTGAAGAAGCGGCGTCGCGGGCACAACGAAGGTGCGATCTACCAGCGCAGCAGTGATGGCCGCTGGGTGGGAACGCTCTCCCTGCCGAACGGAAAGCGGAAGAGCTTCTACGGGGAGACCCGGAAAGAAGCCGCCGACCGGATGAAGCAGGCACAGCGCGATCAGGAAAATGGGATCGACCTGTCAGCGGCAGCGTTGACCGTCTCCATGTACCTGGAACGCTGGCTGCGCGATGCGGTCAAGGATTCGGTCAAGGCGAAGACGTACATCGATTACGAATCCATCTGCCGGGTGCGCGTGGTCCCACGAATTGGCGACCGCAAGTTGGCAAGGCTGACCGCGCTCGACCTGCAGGGCCTGTATACGGAACTGAAGGAAGCCGGCCTCTCGCCACAGTCGATTCGCAAGACACACCGAGTCTTGCATGCGGCCTTCCGGCAGGCCGAGAAGTGGGACCTGCTGGCGCGCAATCCCTGCGGCCGCGTCAAGGCGCCGAGGGCCGAGCGCAGCGAGATGCAGGCGTGGACACCGGAGCAGGCGCAGCAGTTCCTGAACGCCACCGCCGAACACCGGATGCACGCGCTCTACGTTTTGGCGCTCTCCACCGGGATGCGCCGTGGCGAACTGCTTGGGCTGAAGTGGAGCGACGTCGACTTGAAGGTCGGCACCCTTTCGGTTCAGCGCGCCCTGCAATGGCAGAGCCTGGACAAGTACCAGTTCGTCACACCGAAGACCGCCAAGTCACGGCGCACGATCCATCTGAGCAAGAAGGCGGTCGATGCGCTGCGTGCGCATCGAGACCGGCAGGCCTTCACCCGGCGAGACACTGGCGAGTTCTGGCAGGATCAGGACCTCGTGTTCTGCAACGCCATGGGTGGGCCGCTCGATCCGACGCACCAATCAACGGTGTTCCAGCAGGCGGCGACTGCTATTGCTGAGGCAGCGAAGAAGGTTGAGGCGCCAGCGTTCCCAGTGATCCGCTTTCATGACATGCGCCACACGGCGGCAACGATCCTGCTGGCGAAGGGCGTACACGTAAAGCTCGTGAGCGAAATGCTGGGACACAGCACCATCACGCTGACGCTGGACACCTACTCACACATCATCCCGGCGATGCACGGCGATGCAGCGGCGGCGATGGACGCCGTATTTTCCGCCTGATGACGCGGACTGAATCCGTTTTGCTGTCAGTTTTGCTGTCATCATTGGCCGGCAGTGGCGTTCACGCCGCGCAGGCTTCCGGATTTTGGCGTGGCTACGCGGGTTCTGCTGGTGCCGGGAGCGGGATTCGAACCCGCACGGGGTCACCCCCGTCGCATTTTGAGTGCGATGCGTCTGCCATTTCGCCACCCCGGCAAGGGTGCAGCACGCATTCTATACGAATGTCGCGCCTAGGACGTAACTTCGGCGTCCGGCGGCGGCAGTGTGATCCCCAGTTCTGCCCGCGCCTTCCGCGTCAGCTTCGCCGCCACCAGCGCCCATGAATCGGCAATGCAGGCGCGCACCTCGTCGTCCGGCAGCGCGCCGCCTTCGCTGACCGCCACCCAGTGCCCCTTCGCGAAGTACGGCGCCTGCCCCACGCCCGCCAGCGTGGTCAGGAAGTCGAACTCGGCGGGATCGACTTTCACCACGACCCGCCGGGGCTCGTCCCCGATGCCGAGCACCGCGAACACCTTGTCCCCCACCTTGGCGACGCGCGCGTCCCATTGATCCAGCGTTCGGCCTCCCCCCATGCCCGCCACGAACGCGTCGAATTCGGCCAGATCGAAAATGGACATCGCGCTGCCTCCGGAAGAGAACAACCAGCGGCGGGAGCGCCGGAAGGCCGTGCTATCGTTGCGGGCTGAGTCTGTGCGTGCAGCGGCGGACCATTGCCCGGCCGCGTGCAAAGGATGCCACGACGCGCCCTGCGCCCACCGCACGCCATGTCGCCCTGTGCGGCCCGCCGAGTGGCCGCCACAACCCGAGGAGACCCCGCCGCATGGCAGCAACGGCGCCCACCACCGAAGCAACGGAGTACGGCCTGATTATCGGCGGCCAGAACGTCCCCGCCGCCAGCGGCGAGACCTTCGATACCGTCAGCCCCACCACCAATCAGGTCGTGGGGCACATGGCCAAGGCCGGCCTCGAAGATGTCGACCGCGCCGTCGCCGCCGCCCGTAAGGCCTTCGATGAAGGCCCGTGGCCGCGCATGACCCCGCTGGAGCGCCAGCGCATCCTGCACAAGGTCGCCAACATCCTGCGCGAGCGCCTGCCGGAGATCGCCCGCCTCGAGACGATCAACTGCGGCAAGATCATTGTCGAGTCGCGCGGGGATGTCACCTCGTCCGCCAACTGCTTCGAATACTACGCTGGGCAGGCCACCCAGCTCTGGGGCGAGCAGATCCCCATGAACGGCCCCCTGCTCGATTACACCCTCAAGGAGCCGGTGGGCGTCTGCGCGCAGATTGTGCCGTGGAACTTCCCGCTGCTGATGGCCGCATGGAAGCTGGCCCCGGCCCTCGCCGCCGGCAACACGCTGATTCTGAAGCCCGCCAGCGCCACCCCCATCACCGCCGTGCTGCTGGGCGAGATCTGCCGCGAGGCGGGCATCCCCGATGGGGTCGTCAACGTGCTGACCGGCCCCGGCAAGGAGATCGGCGAGGCGCTGGCCGCGCACCCGCAGGTCGACAAGGTCGCGT
>JASGGF010000438.1:0-4399 GCA_047605145.1 Thermomicrobiales bacterium
CGACCGTTGGACGCACTCCGCCGCAACGCTCCGGACAGGTATGGCAACGTCAGTACAGCAACTGAAGATGGAGGGCGGCGATCCAGATGCCACCGCCGGCGCGGATCAGACACGCCGGGAGCGGCGCATCGCCACCATGCTCCTGCTGCCGGCGCTGCTCTTCCTGCTGCTGATGACGATCTTCCCGACCATTTACTCGCTCTGGCTCTCGCTGCAGCAGTACAACCTCTCCCGGCCCGATCTGGCCTCGTTCGTGGGGCTGCGCAACTACGGGCAACTGCTGCAGGACGACCTGTTCTGGAAATCGGTCCGCCTCACGCTGATCTTCTCGTTCACGGCGCTGGCGTTTCAGCTCGTGATCGGGTTTCTGGTCGCCAGCTTCTTCGACCGGGGCGGTCGCGCCATCAGCCTGTGGCGCACGCTGTTCATCATCCCGGTCTTCACCTCGCCGGTCGCGCTGGGCCTGACGTGGCGCTACATGTATCAACCCGGCTACGGCCTGATCAACTACTTCCTCGGCCTGTTCGGTATTCCGCCAGTGAACTGGCTGGCCAGCCCGGACTGGGCGATGCCGGCGGTGATCTTCGCCGACGTCTGGCAGTGGACGCCATTCGTGGCGCTGATCCTGCTGGCCGGGATGCAGTCGATCTCCCCGGAGATCACCGAGGCCGCCGAACTGGACGGCCTCTCACGCCCCTACTACCTCTGGAAGATCGTGCTGCCGCTGCTGCTGCCGGTGATCACCGTGGTGGCGCTGATCCGGCTGATCGATGCGCTGAAAACGTTCGACCTGATCTACATCATTACGCGCGGGGGCCCCGGCACCGCCACCTACACCCTGCCGCTGCACGCCTACGCCACTGGCTTCAACTCGTTCCTGATGGGGCAGAGCGCCGCCATCTCGTGGGTGCTGGTGATCATCGTCAACATTCTGGCCACCATCTTCCTGTGGGTGCTGGCGAGGGAGGAACGATGAGCGACCGCGCCCGGCCGGGGAATGGCCGTCTCTGGGGCGGCGTGATGGGCGCGCTGCTGGGCGGCTTCGTGCTGCTGTGGCTCTTCCCCATTTACTGGATCGTGCTCACCTCGTTCAAGACGCCGCTGCTCATCAATGAGAAGACGCCGGTTTTCTTTTTTACGCCGACCACGGAGAACTACACGCACCTGTTCACGGAGTTCAACTTCGCGCGGCCGCTCTGGAACAGCCTGATCGTCACCAGCGTCTCGACGGTGGTGGTGATCATCCTCGCGCTATTGGCGGCCTACGCGCTGGCGCGCATGGACGTGCCGGGCGGCAAGAACATCGCGGTCTGGATGCTCTCGCTGCGCTTCATGCCGCCCATCGCCATCGTCATCCCTTTCTTCATCGCGTGGCAGCGGCTGGGGATCATCGACACTCACCTCGGGCTGATACTGGTCTACGTGTCCTTCAACCTGCCCTTCGCGGTCTGGATGCTGCGCGGCTTCCTCGTCGAAGTGCCGCGCGATCTGGACGAAGCGGCGATGCTGGACGGCCTCTCGCACGTCGCCATCCTGCGCCGCATCATCCTGCCGGTGATCGCGCCGGGGGTGGCGGTAACCGCCATTTTCACCTTCGTGTTCGCCTTCAACGAGTACCTGATGGCGCTGGTGCTAACCAGCCGCAACGCCTCGACCGTGCCGGTGACGGTGGCGAAGTTCATCCAGCCGTACTCGATCCTGTGGGGCGATGTCGGCGCTGCCGCCACGATCCAGCTCGTGCCGATTCTCATCGTCGTGTTCCTCCTCCAGCGGCACATCATGCGCGGCATCTCGCTGGGGGCGGTGAAGTGAGGGGAGCGGCATGACCATCGTGCTCACGGACGTCACCAAGGCGTACGGGGCCAACCCGCCTTCGGTTCGCGGCGTCAGCCTGCAGATCGAGGACGGCGAGTTCTTCACGCTGCTGGGGCCATCTGGCTGCGGCAAGACCACCACGCTGCGCATGATCGCCGGGCTGGAGGCGGTGACCTCCGGCCGCATCGAGTTGCGCGGGCGCGATGTGACGAACGTGCCGGCGCGTGACCGCGACGTGGCGATGGTCTTCCAGAGCTATGCGCTCTACCCGCACATGACGGTGCGCCAGAACCTCGGGCTCAACCTGCAGGTACGCAAGACGCCGCGAGCGGAGATCAAGCAGCGCGTGGACGAGATCGCGCGGATGCTGCAGCTCGACCAGTTGCTGGACCGCAAGCCGGGGCAACTCTCCGGTGGGCAGCGGCAGCGCGTGGCGTTGGGGCGGGCGGTGATCCGCCGGCCCAACGTCTTCCTGATGGACGAGCCGCTTTCCAACCTCGATCTCAAGCTGCGTGAGGAAACGCGCACCGAGTTGAAGAAGCTGCACGAATCGCTGCGCATCACCACGGTGTACGTCACGCACGACCAGTCGGAGGCGCTGGTGCTCTCCGACAGGATCGCGGTAATGCACGACGGCGTGCTGCTACAGGTCGGCAACCCGCAGGAGGTCTACCGGCGGCCGGCCGATGTGTTCGTGGCGCGCTTCATCGGCAGCCCCTCCATCAACGTGTTCGCCGGGGAGCTGAAGCGGCAGGGCACGCAGCTTTCGGTGGTGGTTTCCGGCCCGGAGGATGGCAGCGGCGCGCTGGAGCAGCCGGTCAATCTGGCGCACATCGTCACGCCGCCGAGCGGCAACGTGCTGCTGGGGGTGCGCCCGGAAGACCTGACCCTGCACCGGCAACCGGGACCGGGCCGGCTACGCGCCGTCGTCGAGTTCGTGCAACCGATGGGCGCGCTTTCTTACGCCGTGCTACGTATACCGGGTGGGGAGCAGCTCGTGCAGGGCCGGGCGGATGTGATGGCCGCCATCGGGCCAGACGACACGTACGATCGCGATCAGGCCGTCTGGCTCGACATCCGAGGGAACCGCTTCTCACTCTTCGATCAGGAGTCTGGCCGGGCGATTGGCTGAGCCGGGCTGGCGTCACGTACAGGGGAGAACGATCATGCAAACCGTTGTCCGGCAGACCGAGGCCGAGCGCCTCTCCGATCTCGATGTGCGGCACGTGCTGCACGGCCTCACGCACCTCAACGCGCACCGCGTGCAGGGCCCGATCATCTGGGAGCGTGGCGACGGCATCTTCCTTTACGATGTCGAGGGGAACCAGTACATCGATTCCGCCGCCGGCATGTGGAACGTGAACATCGGCCACGGGCGACAGGAACTGGCGCAGGTTTCCGCCGAGCAGATGGGCAAGCTAGAGTACGCCAGCACCTTCGGCAGCGCCTCCAACCGCCCCAGCATCGAGCTGGCGGCGAAGGTGGCCGGCCTGCTGCCGGGCGACCTGAACACCGTCTTCTTCGCGGGCGGCGGCTCCGAGGCGAACGACAGCGCCTTCAAGCTGGCGCGCCTCTACTGGCATCAGCTGGGCCGGGACTCCAAGAAGATCATCCTCGGCCGCAACATGGGCTACCACGGCTTGACCCTCGCCACCACGCAAGCCACCGGCATCAAGCGCTACTGGGACATGCTCGATGTCCACGACGGCGGCTTCACCCACGTCAGTGCGCCGTACACCTACCGGGACGCCAATGGCCGCTCCGAGGAGCAGTTCGTCGATGACCTGATCGCCGAGCTTGAGGCGAAGATCGCCGCCGTTGGGGCGGAGAACATCGCGGCCATGATCTGCGAGCCGATCATGGGCACGGGCGGCGTGATCGTGCCGCCAGACAGCTACTTCCCGCGCCTGCGCGAGGTGCTGACCAAGAACGAGATCCTGCTGATCGCCGACGAGGTAATCACCGGGTTCGGCCGCACCGGCACGTGGTTCGGCGTGCAGCAGTGGAACCTGCAGCCCGACCTGATGACGATGGCGAAGGGGATCAGTTCCGGCTACCTGCCGCTGGCCGCCGTGGCGCTCAGCGACACGGTGCGCGGCCCGCTCTACGACGACCCGAACCTGTGGCTGATGCACGGCTTCACCTACTCCGGCCACCCGGTGGCCTGCGCGGTGGCGGTGCGCAACCTCGAGATCATGGAGCGCGAAGACCTGATCGCCAACTCGGCGACGGTCGGCTCCTACTTCAAGGGGCAGCTGGAAGCCTTCGCGGCGGACAAGCCGGCCATCGGCGAGGTGCGCGGGCGCGGCCTGATGCTGGCGATGGAGCTGAAGGCCCCGGCGGCGGTTCCGGGCACAGACACCCCGCTGGCCGACCGCCTCGCGCCGCGCATCTCGCGCGCCGCGCTGGCCCACGGGCTGGTGGTGCGCGCCATGCCCGGCAACGACGTGCTGACCTTCTCGCCGCCGCTGAACATCACGGCGGCGGAAACGGACGAGATCATCGCGCGGTTGGGCGCGGCGATGGAGGATGCGGTGATCTAGGGGGAGAAAGCCCTCACCCCCAACCCCTCTCCCGATGCGCG
>JASGGF010000439.1:0-4388 GCA_047605145.1 Thermomicrobiales bacterium
TGGCAACTGCGCCGCGATGCGCAGAACATGGCGCGGGTCGGCATTGCGGCGCTCACCATCTCCTCGGTGGTCGTCGGCGCGGCGCTGGTGCAGACCATCGGGCCGGTGGCGTCGCCGGCTCAGGTCGTGGCGCCAGCGGCTGAGGAGCCGTCCGCCGCGCCCGCCGCCGTGCCGGCGGACGATGACGCGCTGCTGGGTGTGATGCCCATGTACCGGGGCGACGCCGCGCGCACCGGCGTCAACCCCGGGCCGGGGCCGCGGACGCGCCCGCTGGTGGCGTGGAAGGCGTTTGTCGGCGGCGAGAGCTACGCCTCGCCCGTGGTGGGCCTCGGCAACGTGTTCGTGGCCACCAAGAGCGGCTCGGTCGTGGCGCTCTCGCTGGAGGATGGCGCCGAGCGCTGGAGCGTCGATGTCGATAGCTACGTCGCGCGCAGCACGCCCGCCTTCGATGGCGCCACCCTGTTCGTCTCCGGCGGCTACGCCATGGTGGCGATCGACGCCGCCACAGGCGAGGAGCTCTGGCGCAAGCCGCTGCGCTTCGCCGGGAGTTGCTCCCCGGTGCTGGACGACGACCGCGTCTACGCCGCCAGTCAGGAGGGGATCATCACTGCCTTCGCCAAGGCCACAGGGGAGGAACTCTGGCATTACGCCGATGGCGACCTGGTCTTCAGCTCACCAGCGCTGGCCGGTGACCGGCTGCTCATCGTCGATGTCGCAGGGCAGGTGTCGGCCCTCAACGCCGAAACGGGCCGGGAGCAGTGGCAGACGCGCCTGGCCGCCGAGGTTCACGCCACGCCGGCCATCGCTAATGGCCGCATCTACGTGGTCACCACCGAGCCTGAGACGGTGGTGCTGGACCTCGCAACTGGCAAGGAATTGTGGCGGACCGCCGCCGGCGGCCCCTCGTCGCCGGCCGTGACCGGCTCCACCGTGTTTGTGGGGGGAGAGGATCAGGCACTACGCGCGCTCGATGCGTCCACCGGCGTGGAGGAGTGGAGCACACCGCTCGGGTACCCAATTGCGTCGTCACCTGCCGCCAGTGACGGCGCCGTGTACATCGCCAGCGGCCCCACGATCTCCGCGCTGGACGCCAAAACCGGCAAGATTCTGTGGGACCACGTGGCCGGCGATACGATCACGGCAGACGTGGCGGTGGTGGATGACATGGTGATCGCCAGTGGTCACGACGGCTACGTTTATGCGCTGCGCGCAAATGTGCGAGAATCAGGACCCATGCAGCCAGCCAGCTGACCTGCGACAGGGGTTCCCCTTTCTGCAGTCAGGTTGTACAATGCGCTGGGCGTACTGAGCGTCCGGCGCGCAGCGGTCGGGGGGCTGCCTGCACGTCGATCTTGGGCTCGGGGTGAGAGTCGCGGAGGGAAAGGTAATGAGCAACGTCTCGTTCAAGCGGCTTAGTGTCGCTTTGGTGGGCCTCGCGGTCCCGTTCTCGCTGGTTGGCGCGGCTGCTGCGGCGCCGTCCGCTGGTGAGATTGCCGGCGTGCAGCTGGCGTGCCAGGCGTACTACGACGTCAGCACCTGCCAGGGTGCGGTCACCGATGGCGTCTACGACGTTATCGAGGGCGACATCAATGGCGAGCTGGCTGGTGAGGGCATCGACTACGCGGTGGAGCTGGGTGAGGCCGGTCTGGCCGAGCCGGGCGCGCTCGTGTATGACATCAACGGCGTCGCGGTGAACCCGCTCCCGCCGCTGATCCCGGTGCCGGCCGTTCCTGGTGTTCCTTTCCAGTAGCCACTATCGGTCCTGGGCATCCGGCGCTCAGGGCTGATTAACACCGAACCCCCGTCGCTCACCAGAGCGACGGGGGTTCGGTGTTTCTGTGCGGTCGCGATCTACCCGGTGTTCTTCAGCCCGCCGGCAATCCCGTTCACGGTGCGCAGGATGGTGCGCATGGTGTCATCGTCGGCCTGACCGGCGCGCGCCCGGCGCAGCAGCTCCACCTGCACGAACGAGATGGGATCGACGTACGGGTTGCGCCGGTCAATGGAGCGGCGCAGGACGGGATCGCGCTCCAGCAGCCGGTCCTGATCGGTCAGCGCCAGCACCTCGGAGACCGCCGTGGCGTGCTCCGTCGCAATGCGCGACCAAATGCGCTCCCGTAGCCCTTCATCCTGCACAAGGCTGGCGTAGCGCGCCGCGACGTCCAGATCGGACTTCGCCAGCGCCATCTCCGCGTTCGCGATGGTGGCCGCGAAGAAGGGCCAGTCCCGCGCCATCGCCTGCAGCAGCTCCAGCCCGAACTGCTCGCGGGCCACAGCCAGCCCCGTGCCCACGCCGTACCAGCCGGGCAGCAGGAAGCGTGATTGCGTCCACGAGAAGACCCACGGGATGGCCCGTAGGTCCTCGATACGGTGCGTCTGCTGGCGGCGCGCTGGCCGCGAGCCGATCTGCAACCGGGCGATCTCGGCGATGGGGGTCGCCTCCTCGAAGAAGCGCACGAACTCCGGGTCGCCGTAGACGAGGTCGCGGTAGGCGGCAACCGAGGCGGCCGTGATCTGGCTCATTGCCTCCTCGAAGGCCGCCAATCGGTCCGGCGCCGGGGTGGCGAGCAACTCGACGCTGCTGGCCAGCACCGCCCCGGTGACCAGCTCCAGCTCCCGCCGCGCGATGGGCGCGGTGGCGTAGCGGCTGGCGATCACCTCGCCCTGCTCGGTCAGCTTGATCTGCCCGTTCACGGAGCCGGGCGGCTGCGCCAGAATGGCGACGTTTGTTGGGCCGCCGCCGCGCCCGATGGCGCCGCCGCGTCCGTGGAAGAACTGCTGGCGCACGCCGTACTCCGCGAACAGCCGGGTCAGGTCCCGCTGGGCGGTGTACAGCGCCCACGCCGAACCGAAGAACCCGATCTCCTTGTTGGAATCGGAGTACCCGACCATCACCTCCTGCACATCGCCCCGGCTGGCCAGCGCCCGCCGGTAGACCGGCTGCTCCAGCAACTGCCGCATCGTTTCCGGGGCGTTGCGCAGACCCTCGTCCTGCTCGAACAGCGGCGCGATGGAGAGGCGCGCGTTGCCGCCGCCGGGGTCCGCCAACCCGGCGTCCTTCATCAGCAGCAGCACGGTCAGGACGTCGGAGGGCGTTTCGGCGCCGGAGATGACGTACGTCTCAATGGCGCCCTTGTGCCGCCCGCTGATGGCGCTCTCGATCATGCGGAAGGTGGAGACGACCTCGCGGGTCTCCGGCGTGAATTGCTCCAGCCCGCGCGGCGCCAGTGGCCGGGGGTTCTCGATCTCCCGCACCAGCACGGCGCAGCGCCCCAGCTCGTCAAGATCGAGGAAGCTGTCGGTGACGCCGGAGGTTTCCAGCAATTCGGCGATAGCGCCGGCGTTGCGCCGGGCGTGGTCGCGCACATCCATGACCGCAAGGTGGAAGCCGAAAACCTGCGCGATGCGGATCAGGTCTCGCAGGTCGCCGTCGGCGATGCGGAGGGCTCCTTCGTCTCGCAGCGAGGCGTCGATGATCCACAAATCCGAGATCAGCGTTGCGGAGTCCGGATACCCGGCGGGCCGGTCCTCCAGCGACGCGCGGACGCGCTCGCGCATGAGCGTGAGCACCTGCCGGTACGGCTCACCGGCGTTCAGGCGCGCCAGTTGCGCCGCCATCTCCGGGAACAGTCCGGTCAACTCGGCCAGCAGGTCATCGAGGAAGGGCGCCGGGCCGGCGATGCTCTCGGCGACGGAGATGCGGCCGGAGAGTTCGATGAGCTTGCCTTCCAGCAAGCCGAGCGCGGCGGTGCGCATGATATCCAGCGCCTGCAGGGTCACCTCGGGCGTCACGAAGGGGTTGCCGTCGCGGTCGCCGCCGATCCACGTGCCGGGCATCAGCAGCGGCGGCAGGTCGATCTGCTCCTCGGGATAGAACTCGGCGATGGCGGCTTCCAGATCGCGGTAGATCTGCGGCATGACCTCGACGAAGGTGGAGAGCAGGTAGACGAGACTGGTGCGCACCTCGTCCAGCACGGTCAGGCCAATCGCTCGCACCTCGTCGGAGTACCAGAGCTCCTCGATGGTGTGCGCCAGCCGCTGCTCCAGTCGCTCCGCCTCGTCCGCCGTCATCGCGCGCTCGTCCAGCTCCCGCAGGATGGTGAAGACGCGCGCCAACTTGGCGATGATGGTGCGGCGGCGGGCCTCGGTGGGGTGGGCTGTCAGCACCAGCCGGATCTGCGCGTTCTGGAGGATGTCGAACAGGCGGTCTCCGGAGACATCGTGCTCCGCCAGCAGCCCGACTGCCTCGCGCACGGAGCCGCGCCGGGGTCCCGGCACGCGCATTTCGCGCGCGCGGATGCGGCGGATACGCTCGCTGTCCTCCGCGAGGTTGATGAGCTGGAAGTAGTTGGTGAAGGAGCGCACCAGCGATTCCGCCTCGTCGCCGC
>JASGGF010000440.1:0-4372 GCA_047605145.1 Thermomicrobiales bacterium
CCCTTGCCGCTGGGGGCTAAAGACCCCCAGCTAACACGGACGAAAGCCCCGTCAACGGGGATGAAAACCGTTTAGTGTTAGGAAGATCAAGTCCATGACCGTTGATGCAACGAAACGCTTCAGGCCCATTCATGGGCCTTCCGGTGGGGTAGCTGGGGGTCTTTAGCCCCCAGCGGCAGGGTCGCGGCGCCTCCGGTAGAGAGACACTCGTCGCAGGCGGCGCCCAGGGCAACCGTGGCGCTCCCCAGCGGCAGAGGCATGGCGCCGCAAGACAGCAAGCACGTCGCTGGAGGCCTCAGGGTAATCAATGACTCCTGAAGCCACCTCTACCCCCACCCCCACCTACGCCGAACTGCACCTGCACACCGCCTACTCGCTGCTGGACGGCGCGGCGCTGCCGGAGGAGCTGGCGGCGCGCGCGGCGGAGCTGGGCTACCGCCACCTGGCGGTGACCGATCACGACGGGCTGTACGGCGCGCGCGAGTTCGCGCAGGCCATGCAGGCGGTGGGCATCGCCCCGATCACCGGCGCCGAGCTGACCCTGCTCGATGGCAGTCACCTCACCCTGCTGGTCGAATCCGCGAAGGGGTACGCCAACCTCTGCCAGCTCATCAGCGCCGCCCACGCCCCGGAGGCCGGTAGCGAGTGGCCCACCGAGCCCACCGAGCGCACGCCGCGCCTCGATCCCGCGCTGCTGGCCGATCACGCTGCCGGGTTGGTGCTGCTCACCGGCTGCCCGCGTGGCCAGCTCAGCCGGGCCGTAGACGCCGGGGATCTGCCGGGTGCAGCGGCGCTCCTGCGGCAGTATGTCGAGTGGTTCGGGGCGGACAACGTCTACGTCGAGTTGCAGCAGAACCAGGTGCGCGGCGACACCGCCCGCCTGGCGCGGCTGGCGCGGCTGGCGGCCGCCGCCGGGTTGCCCACGGTGGCCACCGGCAATGTCCACTACCACCGCCCGGAGCGCAGCCGCCTGCACGACGTGCTGGTCGCCATCCGCCACAATGGCACGCTGGACGCCACCGCCCGCCACCACCGGCGCAACGGCGCCTTCGCCCTGCGCCCCATGGACGAAGTCGCCCGTCTCTTCGCGCGCTACCCGGAGGCGGTGCGCGCCTCGCTACACCTCGCCGAGCGCTGCGCTGCCTTCAACCTGGCCGGCCACACCCCCTACCAGTTCCCCCAGAATTTGACGCCGGAGGGGGAAACGCTGGACAGCTACCTGACCCGCGTCTGCCACGAGAAGTTCGCCGCGCGCTACCCGCCCGATCACCCCCGCCGCGAGACCGCCTGGGCGCGCCTGAACGAGGAACTCGATCTCATCGCCAAACAGCGGCTGGCCGCCTTCTTCCTGCAGCACCTCGATCTGATGGAGCTGGCCGAGGAGGTGGCGCAGCGCGTGCGGCAGGAGCAGGGCCAGCCGGCGGCCAGCCCCCTGCCGCCGGGCCGGGGGCGCGGTTCCTCCGTCAATTCGCTGGTCTGCTACCTGATCGGGCTCTCGCCGGTCGATCCGCTGGAGCACCGACTCTCGCTGGGGCGCTTCCTCAACGATGGTCGCACCGAGCCGCCCGATATCGACCTCGACTTCCCGCGCAAGATCCGCGAGCAGCTGATGCTGGGCGTCTACGAGCGCTACCCCGGCCGCGTTGGGCTGATCTGCACGTTCGCTACCTATAAGCTGCGCTCCGCCGTGCGCGATATCGGCAAGGCGCTGGGCATCCCCATCGCTGATCTGGACCGTATCGCCAAGCTCTGCGTGCCCGGCTCCGCCCGTATCCTGCGCGAGGAACTGATGCGGATGCCGGAGTACGCGGCCCGGCTGGAAACCCCGCCCTGGTCGCTGCTGATCGAGTTGGCGGGCGAGCTGTCCGGGTTCCCGCGCCACATCAGCCAGCACTCCGGCGGCATGGTCATCGCCGCCTGCCCCATCACCGACCTCGTGCCGCTGCAGCCCGCCGCCATGCAGGGGCGCTGGCTGATCCAGTGGGACAAGGACAGCGTGGCCGACGCCGGCATGATCAAGCTCGATTTTCTGGCGCTGGGCATGCTGGAGCTGGTCGAGGAGTGCGTGCAGGGCATCGCCAGCCGCTACCCGGAGGAGAATGTCGATCTGACGCGCATCGATTATGACGACACGGCTGTCTTCGACATGATCTGCGCCGGGGACACGGTCGGCACGTTCCAGATCGAATCACGCGCCCAGATCCAGACCCTGCTCAAGACGCAGCCGCGCTCGCTGGACGATCTCACCGTGCAGGTGGCGATCGTGCGTCCCGGCCCCATCGTCGGCGGCGCCACCTCGCCGTACATCCAGCGCCGCCTCGATCCCCATTTTCAGCCGACCTACGATCACCCGCTGCTGGAGCCGGTGCTGGCGGACACCATGGGCGTGGTGCTCTACCAGGACCAGGTGATCGAGGTGGCGCAGGCGCTGGCCGGGTTTACCGCCGGCCAAGCGGACCAGCTCCGCCGCGCCATGACCCGCAAGCGTTCGCAGGAGGCGATCACCTCGCTCTGGACGCAGTTCCGCGATGGCGCGCTCGCCAAGGGCGTGCCGCTGGAGACGAGCGAAAACGTGTTCCGCAAGCTGCTCGGGTTCGCCGCTTACGGCTTCCCGCGCGGGCACGCCGCCAGCTTCGCGGTGCTGGCCTACCAGTCGTGCTGGCTGAAGCAGCGCTACCCCGCCGAGTTCCTCTGCGCCCTGCTGAACAACCAGCCGATGGGGTTCTACAGCCAGTCGGTGCTGGCCAACGAGGCCAAGCGGCGCGGCGTGCGCACGCTGCTGCCGGACATCAACCAGAGCGGCGTGCGCTGCATCGTGCAGGACGCGCGCACGGTGCAACTCGGTCTCAGCCAGGTGCAGGGGCTGGGCGAGGACGCCGCGCGCGCCATCGTGACGGAGCGGGCAGCCAATGGCTCGTATGTCTCCGTGCCCGATCTGCTGCGGCGGGTCAGCCTCCCCGTGCCGCTGGTGGAGAGCATGGCGCTGGCCGGCCTCTTCGACAGCTTCGGGCTGGCCCGGCGTGAGGCCGCCTGGCAGGCCGGCCTCGGCACGCCGGTGCGGGCGCTGCCGGCTGGCCGCGCGAAAACGCGCGACCGGGGGCAGCAGTTGGCGCTGGAGCTGCCGGTGGCGCAGGACATGGTCACCCTGCCCCCGATGCCCGTCTGGGAGCGGCTGGCGGCGGAAACGCTGGGTCTCGGCCTCTCGCCGCACTGGCACCCGCTGGGCGTGCTGCGGCAGCGCCTGCCGGGTGGCATCCGGCCGACGGCGGACACCGCCCACCTGCGGGACGGCCTACGCATCCAGGTCGCCGGGCTGGTCGTCGTACGCCAGCGGCCGGAAACCGCGCGCGGGGTAACCTTCCTGCTGCTGGAGGACGAGCAGGGCCTGCTGAACGTGATCGTGCCGCCGCCGCTGTACGAGGCGGAGCGGCACATCGTGCGCGGGGAGCCGTTCGTGGTGGTGGAGGGCATCCTGCAGCGCAAGCTGAACACCATCAACCTGCTGGCCGAGCGCATCTGGCCGCTGGCGGAAGCCCGCTCCCAGTTCCCCGCGCGCACGACTCCCGCCGGGCTCAACCACCCCGAAGGCCATCGCTCCGCCGACCGCTCCTCCGACCGCGCCGAACCCGGCGTGCGGATGGTGGAGCCACGAGGCACGAAGTCCTTCCGGTAGGCGTGGCTCGTGCCCTCCGCCTCTCACCGCGACTTCCCCCACCCCGATGTCATCCCGCCGAAGGAGGAACCGCGCACCCTCCCACCCCGATGTCATCCCGAGGCCGCAGCCGAGGGATCGCGCACCCCCAACTCCCGGGTACTCGGCCAGCTCTCCGCCTGCCACCCCGGCGGTGGCGAGCGAAGCAAAGGGCGCCGTATCCCCGGAAGTTGGGGGTGCGCGGTCCCTCCTTCGTCGGGACGACATCGGGGAGGCGGGATTACTCGGCAAATGCGGAGAGCTGGGGCGGGGAAGCGAAATTGGGAAAGGTCGATCCCTCCTGCGGTCGGGATGACATCGCGGTGGGTGAGGACGCAGTGGGGCACGGAGAGCAGCATCACGCACACCGGCGCCGCCACCCCCTGGCGACTGCCCCGGAACAGACCACCAAGTCTGCTAAATACCCCCACCCGCAAAAGTTGGCAACCTTGGCAGCCTTACCTGCCCCCTACCCGGAGGTCGCCAATGCGGACCGGCAGATCGAATTCCCGCTGCCGCACCAACCATCGGCGCCATTCCCTGCCAAACCGGGACATCCTGTTGTAGATTCACTGCAGAATGCGGCACGAGTCTTGCTCGCCGCAGAAACATGCGGGCCTGTAGCTCAGAGGTAGAGCACGGGGCTCATAACCCCAGGGTCGCAGGTTCGATCCCTGCCGG
>JASGGF010000441.1:0-4367 GCA_047605145.1 Thermomicrobiales bacterium
CCCAGCGCTCGGCCCCGCTCAGCACGACGCCCGGTTCAACGCTGAGGAAGAACGCGAGTACGAGGGTGACGAAGACGTAGAACGCCGTCCGCCCCGCCTCCACCCCGATTTCGGTGGCGCTCCGCGCCAGCGTGGACGCGTGGTTGCTCACCTCCTGCTCGATCCCGGTAATCGAGAAACTGGCGCTGTCACCGCTGAAGTTCGGCAGGGAGGCGGCGATGTGCTGGAACATGGCGGTGTAGCCGGGCAGTTCGCGTTGCAGCGCGCGGGCGTCCCCCGCCACCACGGGCGCCAGCGCGGCCACGGCGGCAACCATCAGCAGAATCAGCACCACGTAGATCAGCAGAATCGACAGCGCGCGCGGCACGCCCCGCGCCTGCATCGCGGCCACCGGGCGATCAATCGCCGTCGCCAGCACCACCGCCGTCAGCACGATCAGCCAGAAGTGCGGAATGCGAAAGAAGAGATACGTCAACGCCACCAGCGCGATGACGACCAGAATGGTGGTCACGCTGATAGTGACAGTGACGGCGCGTGAGTTCCGGTTATCCATGTTGCCGTACTCCCGGTTGCACGCGCGGCGCGCCTACCCCTCCCAGACCCACACCCCGCCCAACATCGTTCGCGTGGGCGTGACCTGATCCAACGTCGCGGGGTCAATGGCCAGCGGGTCGCGGTCGAGGACCACGAGGTCGGCCAGCTTGCCCGGCGTGATGGAGCCGAGGCGGTCCTCCCGGCCGACGGCGAAAGCTCCCCCCATCGTGTAGGAGTGCAACGCCTCCTCCGCCGTTAGCGCCTCATCGACCTGCCCCAGATCGCGCCCGGTCACGGTGTGCCGGTTCGCGGCGGCGTGAATGCCTACCCACGGGTTGAAATCGGTGATGTACGAGTCGGATGACCCGGCCAGCGGCACGCCCGCCTCGAGGTAGCTGCGCATCGGCATGGCGCGGCTGGCGCGCTCCTCACCGACGCTGTTAACGAACCCCTCGCCAAGATGCGTCAGGAATGGCGACGACACGACCGCCGAAATCTGCGCCTCCGCCATGCGCTGCATCGCCGTCTCGGTCGGGAAATAGGCGTGGTGAACGCGGTGCCGAAGCCACGGCTTCGGATTGTCGCGCTGCGCGTCCGCGTAGGCAGACACCACGACCTCCTGCGCCTCATCGCCGCAGGTGTGGATATCCATCGGCCAACCAAGATCGTGAATGTACCGGATCAACCGCACCAGCTTCACCGGCTCCACCACCCACGTCCCCCGGTGATCAGGCTGATCGAGGTACGGCTCAAACATCCGCGCCGTGCGGTCGCTCATGCCGCCGTCGATCATGAACTTGACGCCTTCAAGGCGCAGCAGATCATCGCCAAACGAACCACCGGTGCCGATGAACGCGATGTTCTGCTCCAGATCGCCCTCGTTCTCCGGCGCGCCAAAGCCCCACGCCGCGATGAGCATATCGGTGCGCACCGTCAACTTGCCCTCGCGCTTCGCCCGTGTGTACGCGGCAATCTCGTTCGGGTAGAGCCCCGGCTCCGCCACGCCGGTCAGGCCCACGGCGTTGTAGGCGCGGCATCCTTCGGCGATACCGGCCACACGCTGTGTCTCGCTGTACGGCGGGATGTTGTTGGTGATCAGATCCTTGGCGCGGTCCCGGAAGAGCCCGGTCGGCTCGCCATGCTCGTCGCGCTCGAAGGAGCCGCTGTACAGCACGTCCGCCGGCGGGTCAGGCGTGTTCGCGTCGATGCCGACCGCACGCAGGGCGGCGGAGTTGCAGACCAGCTTGTTCCAGACACGGTGAATCACCACGGGGTTGTCTGGCGAGACGGCGTCGAGGTCATGGCGGTTCGGGTGACGCCCTTCCGCCAGCAGGCTCTCGTCCCAGCCACGCCCCACGATCCACTCGCCCGGCTGCGCCGTCGCCACGCGCGCGGCAACGCGCTCCACGATCTGCGGAATGGCGCGGGTGTCGTACAACTGGATCTCGCGCAGCATGATCCCGGTGTTCTGCATATGGTTGTGGGCGTCGATCAGCCCCGGCACAACCGCAGCGCCACCGAGGTCCTCGATGATGGTGGCTGGTCCGGCCAGCGCGCGAATCTCGGCGTCGTCGCCCGTCGCCACAATCCGCCCATCCCGCACCGCCACCGCCGAAACCAGCGGATGGCTGGCATCGACCGTGTGGATGACGCCGTTGACGAGGATCAGATCGGGGGCAAACAGATCAGCGGGAACCGGCATCGGGACCTCCAGACGAATGCAGATACGCTGAAGGCATTCTCACCGAAACCGCCCGGGATGCAAAACGCGACCGCCCCCGGGCGCCACAGACGCAACAAGCGCCGGCGGTTGCCCGCCAGCGCTCGTGCAGATTTGGCGGCGGACCCGCCTCAGGTCAGGAGTTGGTGCTGCAGATGGCGTACCCAATGATGTACGCCGTGGCGCTGACGTCGCCCGGAACATTGTCCGTGTAGGTGAGCGCCGCCGTGCACGTGCCAGCCGTGGAATCAGGCACCAGATCGGTGCGGGCGTGGTTCAGTGCGCGGATCGGGTTCGAACCCACGTTATCGGTGTAGGCGTCGAAGCCGCACCCCAGCAGGACCGTGCCAGAGGGGCAGGTGGCGACGGATTCGTTCCTGAGCGCCGCCGTCTTGATGGCGGCAGTGGCCGTACCCGAAACGGTCTGGGAACCAGCAGGACCCGCAGGTCCGGTGGCGCCGTTCGATCCCGTCCGGCCGCGCCGGCCGCGCCGGCCGCGCTTGCCGCGCTTCTTGTTGCTCTTGGCGCTCGCCTCGTCACTGAGACGGGAAGCGACAAAGAGTCCCGCCAGCCCCGCCATCGAAGCGAGCGCGGTTCGCCGCCCGACAACGCCGCTTTCCTGTCCCTCGAGAACGTCAGACATCTTTGACTCCAGAGGCCAGACGGTCATTTACGTCAGCCTCACCACACAACCACATCCGCCAGACACGGATCTTGTGCAAGCTATCACAAAGATTATGAAATGTAACAACTTGTATCATGAATTTGTAGTTAATGCCACAATTGAGTATTTGACAGCGAGACGGCGGTCTATGTGACCGCCGTCATCCGCCTTCTTGACCAGGTTGGAGCTGACCGCATTACCCCTGCAGGTGGGCCTGCAGGAACCAGAGGTCCTTGTCTGCAATCCGCGACGCCTCGGTGAAGAGGTCCGCCGTGTCGGCGTCACCTGCTTCGTCCGACGCATCGATGCCGGCGCGCAGGCCGGAGGCATAAATGCTGTACCGGTCTACCAGCGCCTTGACGTACTCAAGGCCCTCGTTGATGTCGTCAGGGAGCTCCGGCAGGGGCGAATTCGCCGCCGCCATGCGCACGGTGCCGGTGGCGTATCCGCCCAGCGCCGTCGCCCGCTCGGCGATCTCGTCGGTCAGGTCCTCGAGGTGCTCGGCCAGATCATCAAAGAGCAGATGCAGTGGGTAGAAGTGAATACCTTTGACGTTCCAGTGCGCCTGCTTGACCTGACTGTGCAAGTCTGACGTGGCCGCCAGTTGCTCATTCAACAGCCCGATGACCGTGGCCCGGGTGGCCTCGGGCAGATCGACGCCCGTCTCAAAATGGCGCCCCAGCGGCGCCCGTCCGTTACTCGCAACAACTTTCAGCTTTTCCTTGGCCTTTGCCATGTGCAATCTCCTTGCCTACCTGAACGGCCTGTCCGGTTGCCGGGGGCGCGAGCGGCGACATCCGCCGTGTCCCTGACTACGATACGGTATGTGCCGGAATGACCGGTGAATGAGTCCAGCGTCCAGCATATTGAGAGACCGTGACAATGCAACGTTTCTACTGGCTCCAGCGTGACAGGTTGGCCGGGTGCTCCCGGCCGGGCGCCCACGACGCGCCAGTGGCTGCCGATCTGCAGCGCCTGCGGGAGGCCGGCATCCGCGCGGTGCTGACGCTCACCGAAACCTCACTCCCCACACATGAAATGGAAGCGGCCGGCATCGCGATGTTACACCTGCCGGTTGATGATTTTCACGCGCCGACAACAACGCAAATGCTGGATGCGCTTAACTTCATCGATGAAATGCTGGCAGAACGCATGCCAGTTGCCGTGCATTGCCTTGCCGGGCAAGGGCGCACCGGCACGATCCTCGCCGCGTGGCTCCTGCGCGGCGGCCTCAGCGCAGATGATGCGATCGCCGAGGTTCGCGCGATTGCGCCGGGCGCGATAGAGTCAACTCCGCAGATTGCGGCGCTGGAGCGCTGGGCGCGCGAGCGCCCATGGTTGATCTAGCTCCAGCGCGGTCGCCAGCAGGAGCAGTGCGTGAAGATCACCGGGGTCAGCGCCGTCGTCGTCAACGCCAGCACGCGATTCAACGACGGCTTCGAGTTCGGA
>JASGGF010000442.1:0-4349 GCA_047605145.1 Thermomicrobiales bacterium
GCCGCCGCTCCGCCCGAGGCCACCGCCAAGCGACGCCGTCGCAAGGCCGCCGCCGAGCACAATGTGCGCGGCGCCAAGGCGATCATGTGCATCGAAGGCGTTACCACGCGCGTCTCGAAGAAGCGCCGCAAGCGCTACCTGAAGCAAGGCGCCACGCGCGGCGAATGCGCCACGCCCACCACCTCCACCACTCCAGCGCCAGTTTGCGTGCCAACCTGTCCGGCGGAAGGTTGCGGCGCGGCGAATGGCTGCGGCGGAACGTGCGGCTGCCCCAGCGGCTCGGTCTGCAATGCGGGCGTTTGCGACGCGTGCACGGTTACCTGCACCGGCACGCCCGCCGAGTGCGGCGCCACGCTGGCGACGGCGATGTACAGCGGCGGGACCGTGCTCGTCTGCCCCGGCACGTACGCGGGGAACTTCTTGCCACCAACCTTAGGCCTGACCATGACCCTCATCGGCGCCGGGAACGGCGCGGACCCCGCCACCAATACCATCATCACGCAGACGGCCGACACCCGCGCCATTTTCACGTTCTCCGTCGCCGGGCAAACGCTCTCGTTCAGGAACGTGCGAATCACGGGCGGGAACTACAGCGGCGGCGCCGGCGCCATGACGATCGTCCACGCAACAATATCCGTGGCCCTCATTGACAGCGTGATCACCGGCAACGCCGGACTGTACGGCGGCCTCTACCTCAATCAAGGCTCGCTGAGCCTGACCGGCTGCGAGGTGACGACGAACACGGCGTCAAGCGATGGCGGCGGTATCCGCACCTTCGGCCCGCTGACCCTAACCGACACCCTCGTCTCCGGGAACACGTCTGGCGCGAATGGCGGCGGCATCTACGTCAGCGGAAGCACGACCACGCTGGCCGCCAATGTCACCATCACCGGGAACACCGCGACCGGCGCGAACTCCGGCGGCGGGGTGTATGTCAATGGCGGCACGTTCAACCGGAACGGCGCCACCATCAGCGGCAACACCCCGGATGATTGCCAAGGGGCCGGCTGCTAGCGCCGCCCGCGCGCCCTAGGGAAAGCCCTCACCCCCAACCCCTCTCCCGATGCGCGGGAGAGGGGAGCCAGCCGGCAGCAGAGCGGGAGCCGCCCGAGCGTTCTCTCCGCGCCTCACCGCAAACCCTCCCCAAAGCGATGTCATTCCGAATCCGCAGATGAGGAATCGACCACCCCCATCTTCGTCACCATCGGGCCAGCTTTCCGCCTTCCACCGCGGCGGCGGAGAGCGAAGCGCTGGCGCCGTTTGCCCGGAAGTTGGGGGTGCGCGATCCCTCGCTGCGGCTTCGGGATGACATTGTGGGGGGAAACCGCAGCGCAACGAAAAGCCCCTCTCCCGCGCATCGGGAGAGGGGTTGGGGTGAGGGCTTCTCGTTCGGGAAAAGGCGCTTCGTCCAGTGCGGGGCGCTACACCCCCACCCCCACGATCCGGTTCCCCGCCCCCGTCACCAGCGGCGTGCGCGCCACCTCGCTCAGCGTATCCAGCAGCAGGGGGTAGTTCGTCTCGGCAGCGTAGTGCGTCTCCGCGCGCTCGCGGTTGCGCTCGCCCATCGCGGGCAACTGGTGGCGGTTATCCACCGCCCAGCTCATGCGCTCCGCCAGCGGGGCCTCGGCGTCCGCCTCGATCAGGAAGCCGCCCACCCCGTGCTCCACCATCTCCGGGATCGCGCCCACCCGCGTCGAGATCACCGGCACCCCCGCCGTCATTGCCTCGATGACCGCGTACGGCGAGTAATCGAAGCGCGTCGGGAACACGAACACATCGAAGCCCGGCAGCACCTCGGTCATCAGCTCCACCCACGGCACCTCCGTGCGGATATCCACATTGCGCAGGCCGCTCAGGCCGCGCGGCGGATCGTGGGTCACCAGCGTCAGGTGCGCTTGATCGGCGAACTGCTCCTGATGCACCTTCAGCAGCAGATCGCCGCCCTTGCGCACGAAGCCGTTGCCGACGAAGCCCACCTTCAGCAGATCGCTGTGGTGCTTGCCGTTCGTGGATCCGTTGCCATTCGCGTGGTGGCGGCCATTGCCGTTGAGCCCGTAGTGACCGTTGCCGTTTCCGTTGCCATTGCCGTTGACGTGAAGCCCGTTCAAACCCGCGCCAGACCGGTGGCCATTGCCATTCCCGTTCGCGGCCCCGTGCCCGTTCGGCGCGTGAATCGTCTTCAGCCCCGTCACCGGCGGCGGCAGGGTCACCCCGTTGCGCACCACCCGCACCTTGGAGGCCGGAATACGGTAATCGTCGATAACGGAGGCCGCCGCCCAGTCCGAGAACGAGATCACCATGTCGCTGCGCTCGAAGATGCGCCGCTCCAGATCGAGCGTGGCGCGCAGCAACGGCGAGTTGTGGAAGCGCGATTCCTGAAACGCCAGATTCCACGTCAGGTCGATGGAGACCACCGCCGGCACATGCTTCGGCAGGTCCAGCAGCGAGGTCGCCGCCGTCTGGGTGTGGATGTAGACGAGGTCAAGCTCGTTGGCGTCGTACTGCCGCAGCAGATAGCGCACCTGCTGCCGCTTGAACTGGAAGATCCACCACGTCCAGAAGTCGAAGCCGCCGTCCAGCGGCAACAGGTGGAGCTTGCCGAGCAGTTCGGCCAGCTCGTCCATCCAGTACAGGCGGATCAGGGTGGGGTCGAAACGGGGATCACGCCCCAGATGCTCCTCAAGGAAGCGGTGGTGCGTCTTGTGCCCCATCCCGTATTCGATAAAAAAGAGGGATCGCGCAGCGTTCCCGGCCGGAGCGGCCGATGACAGCTCCTTGACCTCCGCTCGCACTCGACCCCTCCCTCAAAAGGTCGCCCTGCAGTGCGGCCGACATTGCCGGACTCGTGGCGTGCTCTTCCGATGCATGTGCATGCAACATCCCCAGCTGGCAGCCAGCCGGTGGCAGTCACACGCGGTTCCTCTTCGTTGCGAGTCCGGGACACCCGGCGCAAGCCGCACTATACCCTGAAACGCGCGGGCGTACATTCAACAGGTCACCGATGGTCCTTGCCAAATCGCCCGAGCCGTGCAAGCACGGAGGGGGTGTCGCCTTCGGCTCAGGGGGTGTCACTGCGCTCAGGGGGTGTAAGGGGGTGCAGGAGAACGAAGGAACATAACGGGGCATTGGCAAGAAGGGCGGGATCTGGCGCCCCCGTTTTTGCCCGACCAGCGTTCCCGTTCGTCTTTCCTCGTTCTCCTCCACCCCCCTACACCCCCTGAGGGCGCCAGCCCGACACCCCCTGAGCCGAAGGCGGCTCCCCCCCTCACGGCGCAGGCGCCGTGATCCGCAGCGCCGTGCTGCGCCCCGCCGAGCCTTGCGCCGTCGCCAGTGCGTGCGGTTCCAGAGGCAGCCACGAGATCGTCAGGGTCACGCGCTCGCCAGAATCGACGGTCGCCGTGACCTTCGCGGAAATCGCCGCGTGCGGGTCCTTCGGAACCGTCACCCGCCCGCTCACCGCCACATCACTCGCGTAGCGCGCGCCCTTCAGTTGCAGGATCAGCGGCCCGCTCCGCTCGCGCCGCCGCGCCTTCGCCGGCTTGGCCTTCTGCCCCTTCTTCGGCTTCTTGCCCGTCGCGGAAACCGTGCCGCCGCGCAGGCCCAGCCCCTTCTTGCCGCGCGCTGGCGCGTGCGCCACCGCATCGCCCACCGTCGCCACCGCCACCGCCGCCAGCCGCAACTGGCTCTCGCTGGCCGCGTTGCCCTCCGTCGCCGTGGGCAGCGGCATCTGGTCCAGCGTCTGCGGGAACACCCCCACCGCCCGGATCTCCGGGAAACTGGCGGTGCAGGAGGTGTCCAGCGACATCAGGTTCTGCGGGTTCAGGATGAACGCGCGCACCATGCTGCTGCCGCAGCCGACGATATCGCCCTGCGCCGCCACGTGCGTGCTGTTCGGCAGCACCACCAGCCGCGCCGAAGGCCCCAGCTGCGTCTGCGCCACCTCCGCGCCGCCCATCGCCGTCACGGAATCGAGATCCCCCGCCAGAATCAGCACCGGCACATCCGCCGGCACGAGCGGCAGGCCATACGGGTCCAGCACGCGCGTGTGCGTCGGCGCAGGCCACGGCAGGCACTGGTTGTAATCCTGAATCGGGTTGTTCAGCCACTGCGTGTTCGTAAACGGCGCGAACTGATCCGCCGGCAGCGCCGCCACCGCCGCGTTGTACTGCTCCGTGCGCACGCTCTGCGCCGCCAGCATGTCAAACGGCTGCGGGTAATCGGTGCAGGGCACCGCCACCACGTGCCCCACGGAGTACAGGTTCGCCGGCCACCCCCCGGCCAGCGAGCCGTTCAGTTGCGCGCCGCCCGCCAGCCGCAACAGCGGCGCGCCGTCCCCCGCCAGCGCCGCC
>JASGGF010000443.1:0-4349 GCA_047605145.1 Thermomicrobiales bacterium
AACAAACCTCGTTAAATAATACACCGCAAAAAACAAAGCCGACATTCCGGCACAGGAAGCCGAAGTAGTGCAGCAGGAAATTCGTCAGGCTCCCGCACAGCGTCGGCCGCAGCCACAGCCGCCACTACCTGCGGAGGATCAGCAGCACTGTGCGCAGCCAGTCGCGTTCGGTCGCCAACACACGCCGGCCCCGCAGATCCATGCGCGCAGATGGCCCGGTGGGCATCTTCCACCCGGGGCCGGCGGCGATTATCGCCGGTCGGCCAACTCCTCCGGGAAATAGAGCGTCGGGACGCCGTTGTTGTCTAGCGGCCCATAGGCGACGATCCCCTCCGCCACGGCCTGATTCATGAACCGTCGAGCGCTCCCGAAGCCATTGTAATCGCGGGCCCGCAGCGGCTCGCCGATGAGGATCTGCATCTCTTTGAAGAAACTCGGAAAGTCGCGCGTGCGATACGCGTGGCGAACGTTGTTCAACGCAGCAACGATGAGCGCCCGTTCACGCTCATCCAACTGCCGGACGCCGCCCCCCGGCTCCACCACTGGAGGACCGTGCGGGCTTCCCGCTGCCGGCGCCTGCGGCGGAGCGGCCACAGCATCTCCCGGAATCACCGCGCTGGGGTGCGCCTCCAGCCGGGCCAGCCGAGCCTCCACGGAAGCCACCCACGCGGCAAATCCCTCCACCCACGCCGCGTCCGGCAGCGGGAAGCTCTCGGGGGACTCCTGTTGCGGCGCCCGCTCCTGCACAGGCGCCTCCGCAGCCACGTCGCCGGGCACAGGCAGCCCCGGCGCGACCCGGGGGGAAGAATGCTCCTGCAAGGCGAGCACCCGCGCCAGATCTCGCACATCCTGCTCCGTCAGCTTCACGCCCGAGCGGGAGCGCCAGTTCAGGAGCTTGCTCTGCCAAGACACGAGATCATAGTGAAATGATCCGTAACGTGATTGGGGCGACAGCGGCAATCGGTGGTCAATATCCTCCGGGCTCAGGATCAGCAGCATGGGCCACGGGCGAAACGACTGCGGGTTGACCGGCGCTCCCGGCGGCATGAAGCGGCGATGATTATTGAACAACCAATCCCGGCATTCGTTGCAGGTATTGATGAGCTGCCAGTAGTAATTCTGATCCATCCGGTTCGACGGGATGATCTCCACCCATTCGCTATCGCGGAGTTCACGCCACGGCCCTTGATCGCCGCCATCCAGCGGAAGCGTGGTGCGCTTCAATTCCGTGACCGTAATCGTGGCGTGCAGATCAGGAGGCGCGTCATCGGGCACTGGCCGGATCACCAGCCAATCGACATTGCGCCCGCCCATTGTGAACTCGGCAAACACCCAGAAGTCATCAGGCAACCGTTCGGCAGCTTCCAGCACCACGGGATCGACCATCGGCCGGTTGCCGAGATAAATGTGCGCCATGGTCAACGCTCCATCAGTGCAGCGCAATCCCCTTGAACCGCCGCACGTTGTCGGCGATCGCCGTCTCCACCGGCAGGCGCTCCATGCTGGACGCCCCGAAGAACCCGACGATGCCGTGGGTGTGCTTCAGGACATAGGCCGCGTCGTCCGGTTCGGCGATGGGGCCGCCGTGGCAGAGCACCAGCACGTCCGGGTTGATCGCCTTGGCGGCGTCGTGCATCGCCTGCACCCGCGCCACCGATTCGTCCAGCGAGAGCGCCGTCTGCGCGCCAATCGTGCCGGCGGTGGTCAGGCCCATGTGCGGCACCAGCACATCCGCGCCCGCCTCGGTCATCCAGCGCGCCTCGTCCGGCGTGAAGACGTAGGGACAGGTCAGCAGATCGAGCGCGTGGGCGGCGCGGATCATGTCCACCTCCAACCCGTAGCCCATCCCCGTCTCCTCCAGATTGGCCCGGAAGACGCCGTCGAAGAGGCCGACGGTCGGGAAGTTCTGCACGCCGGAGAAGCCCATCGCCTTGATCTGCGGCAGGAACACCTCCATGATGCGGAACGGATCGGTGCCGCAGACCCCCGCCAGCACCGGGGTGTGACGCACCACCGGCAGCACCTCGCGCGCCATGTCCAGCATCACCGCGTTGGCGTCGCCGTAGGGCAGCATCCCCGCCAGCGAGCCGCGCCCGGCCATGCGGTAGCGCCCGGAGTTGTAGATGATGATGAGATCGACCCCGCCCGCCTCGGCGCTCTTCGCCGAGATGCCCGTGCCGGCGCCCGCACCGATGATCGGCGTCCCCGCCGCCACCTGCGCCCGCAGCTTCGCCAGCGCCTCGTCCCGCTTCATGCCTCGTCGTCCTTCTGCTGTTGCTCCAGCCAGTCTTCGTACAGTTCGTCGAATCGCGCCGCCATCGCCTCTGCAAACGCGGTGTCGTTGATCGCCATGTCCAGCTCATGCACCTCGATGCCCGGCGCGAGGTTCGCCCGCAGCGCGTCGATCAGCGCCGCCTGCGCCGCCGCGTCGTGGAAGGGCTGCCCCGCCACGTCGATGGCGGAGATGCCGCGCAATGGGATGAACAGCGCCAGCGGCCCCTGCGCCGCGTTCAGCTTGCGCGCGATGATGGCGCCCAGCTCGGCGTTCTCCTCCGGTGTGGTGCGCATCAAGGTCACGGTCGGGTTGTGGACGTAAAGCTGTCGGCCAGCGAAGCGCTCCGGCACGCTCTCGCGCGGCCCGAAGTTGACCATGTCCAGCGCGCCCAGTGAGACCACCTGCGGCAGCCCCAGCGCCCCTGCCGCCTCCAGCCGCTCCGGCCCGGCGGAAAGCACGCCGCCCACCAGTTCGTCCGCCAGCTCAGTGGTGGTGACATCGATCACGCCGCTGAGGAAGCCATCGCGCAACAGGCGCTCCATGGCGCGGCCGCCCGTGCCGGTAGCGTGAAAGACCAGCACCTCGTAGCCGCGATCCTCCAATGTCTCCCGCACGAGGGTGACGCAGGGCGTGGTGACGCCGAACATCGTGGCGCCCACTAAATGGTCCGAACGCTGCTCGATCCCTTCTTCGGCGTCCCACGCCGCCGCGTTCGCCATCCCGGCCACCGCCGCCGCTGCGTTGCGCAGGATGCGCGCCGAAATCGGGTTGATGCCGGAGATATCCACCACAGAGGGGAGCAACATGATGTCCGACGTATCGACGTAGGGGCGGGTGTCCCCCGCCGCCACGGTCGAGACCAGCAGCTTCGGCACCCCGATAGGCAGCGCGCGCATTGCCGCCGCGATCAGAGTGGAGCCGCCGCTGCCGCCAAGGCCCATGATGGCGTCCAACTGCCCCTCGGCGTACAGCGCCTGCACCACCGCCGCCGCCCCAGCCGCCATCATCGCCACCGCCGCGCCGCGGTCCCCGGCGGCCGCCAGCGCGGCGGCATCGGCCCCGACGGCGGCGGCGACCTCCTCGCGCGGGATATCCGGTTCTGCCTTCGGCGGGCCGAGCACCCCGGCGTCGATGAGCAAGGTCTCGACGCCATGAAGCGCGAGCATCTCCTGCACGAAGTCGTACTCTTCACCTTTGGTATCGAGCGTTCCGAGCAACACCACGGTAGGCAGGGGAGCACTCCTTCGTGACCAACGACAACACTGTCTCTTTTTTGGAAGGATGCCACAACGTTTCACCCGGCGGACACGACGCCCAACTCGCGGCGCAGGCGGCGTACCGGCGCGCGCTGGCCGCCGGTTGGCGCATCCCCGCCGGGGCGCGGCTGCTGGAAATCGCGTGCGGGCAGGGCGATATGTCAGTGGCGCTGGCGGAGGCCGTGGGGGAACGCGGCCACGTCACCGGGGTCGATATCGCGAGCCCGGACTACGGCGCGCCGGAAACGCTGGGCGAGGCCACCGCGCGCCTGCTGACCGGGCCACTGGGCCCGCGTCTGAGCTTCCGCCTCGAGACCGATCTGCTCGATCCCGCCGTGACGTTCCCGGCGGACGCCTTCGACGCGGTGGTGCTGGCGCACGGCGCGTGGTACTTCGCCTCGCTGGCGCAATTGCGCGCCACCCTGCGCCGCGTCCGCGCGTGGGCGCCGCGGCTGCACTTCGCCGAGTGGGACCTGACGCCCACGGCGCTGTCGCAGATCCCCCACCTGCAGGCGGTGCTGCTACAGGGATTGATCGAGGGCTACCACCCGGACAGCGCCGCCAACGTGCGCACCCCCTTCTCTCGCCCGCAACTGCACGCGCTGCTGGCTGAGACCGGCTGGCGCACCGCCGATGAGTTCTGGCCAGACACCAGCGCCCTGCACGACGGCGCGTGGGAAGTCGACCTCGCGCTGCACGACGCGCTGCCCACCGTCGCCGAAATCCCCGTCCCGGAAGCGGTCCGCGACCAACTCCGGGCGCAGGGCGACCTGCTCCGCGCGCTGGCAGACACGCCGGATCTGCGCGCGTTACCCGCG
>JASGGF010000444.1:0-4348 GCA_047605145.1 Thermomicrobiales bacterium
GCTGCGCCCTCAGGGGGTGTAGGGTGGGTGAAGGAGAACGAGGAGCACGAACGTCGTCCCTCGTCCTTCTGTACTCCCTGCACCCCCTTGCACCCCCTGAGCGCAGCGCCACCCTCTGAGGGCGAAGCCCGGCGCCCCCTCACATGAGCTTGTCCAGCGTGATGGGCAGTTCGCGGATGCGTGTGCCGGTGGCGTGGTAGATGGCGTTGGCGATGGCGGCGGCGCAGCCGGTAGCGCCGATTTCGCCGACGCCGCGCGCCCCGAGCGGGGCGAGGTCGTCCGGGATGTCGAGGAAGATGACCTTGATCTCCTGCGGGATATCGAGGTGGACGGGCACGTGGTATTCCGCCAGTGAGCGGGTCACGATGCGGCCGCGCCGCTCATCGAAGACCGTTTCCTCCTGCAGCGCCATGCCGATGCCCATCACGATGCCGCCCCGGATCTGGCTGGTGGCGGTCTTCGGGTTGATGATGCGGCCGCAATCGAATGCGCCTGTCCAGCGCGAGACGCGGGTTTCGCCCGTGTCTTCGTGGACGCGAACCTCGCAGAACTGCGCGCCGTAGGACCCCATCGAGTATTTCAGGAACTCGAAGGGCAGGCCGGAACTACCTTCCGCTTCGATGAACGCCTTGCCCGCGCGGCGCAGAATCTCGCCGTAGGTCTCGCCCTGCGTGGGCTGGCCCTTGCAGAAGAGGCCGCCATTCCGGGCTTCTACCTCGTCCAGATCGGCGTTTCCCAGCGGGGAGCCTTCGCCGGCCAGCTTCAGCAGCTCCTTGTGCAGCTTCTCCACCGCCGGCTGCACCGCAGCGGCGACGGTGATGGTCTGGCTGGAGCCGCCGGCCATAATCGGGGAGTCGGGGAGCTCCGAGTCGCCGTAGCGGAACGCGACCTGCTCGACCGGCAGGCCGAGGCGGTCGGCCGCCTGCTGGATCTGGACGGTGGCGATGCCCATGCCCATTTCGCTGGCTGCCGCTTCCACCAGCGCCGTGTTATCCGCGTACAGGCGCACTTTCGCCTTGGCGGGCCAGCGGAAGTGGGGGTAGAAGGCGGTGGCGACGCCCTGCCCGATCAGCCACGCGCCATCGCGCTGCGAACGCGGCGGGCGGGAGCGCTCCGCCCAGCCGAAGGCCTCGGCGCCGCGCTGGTACGCCTCCACGAGGTGGCGGCTGGAGAAGGGGATGCCTTTCGTCGGGTCTTGCGCCGGCTCGTTCAGGCGGCGCAGGTCGACCGGGTCCATCTTGAGGGTCCACGCCAGCTCATCGATGGCGGATTCCAGCGCGAAGGTGGCCATCGCTTCACCGGGCGCGCGCATCCACGTGTTCGCGACGGTGTCGAGGTTGACGACCTTCTGGCCGATCTCGGCGTTGGTGGCGCTGTACATGTGGCGGGGGTAGAGGGAGAACTGCTCCGGGTAGTTGGCGTGGGTGGTGGTGGCGGTCGTGCCGGTGTGGATGAGCGTGGTGAACTGGCCGTACTCGTTGGCGCCGAGGGCGACCCGCTGTTCCGCCAGCGTGCGGCCGCCAACGACGCGGAACACCCCTTCGCGGGAGAGCGCCAGCTTGACCGGGCGGCCCGTTTCCCGCGCGGCCACCGCGCAGATCACCGAATAGCTCCAGAGGGCGACCTTGCCGCCGAACCCACCACCGACGAAGGGTGAGAGGACGCGGACGTGGTCGGCCTTGAGGCCGAGGACGTGGGCAAGCTGGTGCTTGAGGCCGTTCACGAACTGGGTGGGCTCGAAGACGGTGAGGTGGCCGTCGTCCTCCCACGCCGCGATGGTGGCGTGGGTCTCCAGCGCGTTCTGGTTCTCGCGGGGCGTGTGGTAGACGTGATCGACGCGGTACGGGGCGGCGGCGAGCGCAGCGGCGGCATCACCGCGCGAGACTTCGGGCTCTTCGCCCAGCACATCGTGGGGGACGATGGCCTCGCCCAGCAGGGCGGTGAAGGAGGCGCGGGGCTCGGCGGCGGCGTACGCAATGTGGACGAGCGATGCGGCGTACTCGGCCTGCTCCAGCGATTCAGCCACCACCACTGCCAGCGGCTCGCCGTCGTAGTGAATCTCGTCCGTTTGCAGGATGGGGAGATCGCTGCCTCCGACCCCCTTGCCGACCTGATTGATGTTCAGCAGCGTGGGCGCCTTCAGCTTGGGCGCGTTCTTGTGCGTGATGACCGCGATGACACCCGGCGCCGCCGCTGCCTCCGCCGTGTCGATGGCGATGGCGCGGCCCCGGGCGATGGCGCTGAACACGAGCGCGGCGTGCGCCATGTTGGCCAGTTGGAATTCGGCGGCGAAGGTGGCGGCGCCGCTCACCTTCAGCGCGCCGTCGACGCGGTCCAGCGGCCGGCCGATAGCCTGATGGTGCTCGATCAGCGGGTCCGGCGCCTTGTCGGGCACGAACCGGACGGCGGTCTCGATCACCTTGCGGAGGATGGGCATGCGTTGCCTCCCGGTTGCGGTGAGAATCAGGCGCGGGCGGCCAGATCGGTCAGGACGGAAGTGATGGTGCGTGCGGCCAGCTCGATTTTGAAGGCGTTGTGCGAGAGCCCCACGGCGGGGGCCAATTCCAGATCGGCCGCGCGGCGGAACTGCTCGGCGGTGGCCGGGGCGCCGGTGAGCGCGGCTTCGGCGGCGAAAGCGCGCCACGGCGCGTGGGCGACGCCGCCCAGCGCGAGGCGAACGTGGCGCACCGCGCCGTCCTCCACCTCCAGCGCCGCCGCCACACTGACGAGGGCGAAGGCGTAGCTGGCGCGGTCGCGCACCTTGCGGTAGACGGTGTGGCGCGCAAATGCGAGGGGCGGCAGATCGACGCTGGTGATCAGCTCATCCGGCAGCAGGTTCGTGTCGAGATCGGGGCGGTCGCCGGGGAGCCGGTGGAGCTTGGAAAACGGCATTGCGCGCTCGCCGCGCGGGCTGGCGATGTTCACGGTGGCATCGAGCGCGGCCAGCGCCACGCACATATCCGAAGGGAAGGTGGCGACGCACAGCGGCGAGGCTCCGAGGATGGCGGCGTTGCGGTTGAAGCCGTGGATGGCGTCGCAGCCGGTCCCCGGCGCGCGCTTGTTGCAGGCGGCGGTGACGTCATAGAAGTACGGGCAGCGGGTGCGCTGCATCAGGTTGCCGGCTACCGTCGCCATGTTGCGGATCTGGCCGGAAGCGCCGTACAGGATGGCCTGCGCGAGGAAGGGGTAGCGCTCGCGGACGGAGCGGTGCTGGGCGACGGCAGTGTTGCGGACGGCCGCGCCGAGGCGCAGGCCGCCACCCGGCAGGTCGGCGATCTCGCCGAGGGGTAGGCCGGTGACATCGATCAGCGCGTCTGGCTGCTCGATGTGCTCGCGCATCAGATCGACGAGGTTGGTGCCGCCGCCGAGCAGCTTCGCATTGGGTAGCTCGGTGAGGAGGCGCAGCGCGTCGTCGGTATCGGTGGCGCGGGCGTACCCGAAGGGCTTCATGCGAGGCCCCCTCGCGCCGCTGCCGCGTCTGCTGCGAAGGCATCGCGGACGGCGTCGCAAATCCCGACGTAGGCGCCGCAGCGGCAGAGATTGCCGCTCATCCGCTCCTTGATCTCGTCGTCCGAGAAAGCGATGTCGGTGGCCGCCATGTCCTCAGTGACGGCGCTGGGCAGGCCGCGCTGGAACTCGCGGACCATGCCGATGGCGGAGCAGATCTGGCCAGGCGTGCAGTAGCCGCACTGGAAGCCATCGCGCGCGATGAAGGCGGCCTGCAGCGGGTGCAGCGCGCTGTCGTCGCCCAAACCCTCAATGGTGGTGATTTCGCGGCCCTCGTACTGAATCGCCAGCGCGAGGCAGGCGAGGATGCGCTCGCCATCGGCCAGCACGGTGCAGGCCCCGCAGGCGCCCTGATTGCATCCCTTCTTCGGGCCGGTGATGCCGAGGCGCTCGCGCAGCGTATCGAGTAGCGAGGCGCGGGGGTCGAGATCGAGGGTGTGCAGGGCGCCGTTCACGTGGAGTCGCACCGGGATGGTGGCCGGCGCGGTGGCTGCCCGGGGGCGCGTGTCTGGCGGTGGCATCGGCGATGGCTCCTGCGGTGACGCAGCGGGCGTCCGCCAAGGTGGGCGGATCGGGTGCACGATGATGATGCTGGAAGGGTACGCAGGGTGGGGGCCATTGTGACAGGGAATGGCGCAGTGGCGGGGGGAATGTGCGAACAAGACGCTGATTCTCGATGATGCGACGTGTCTCAAGCGCAGTCGAGAGCGATTAGGGCCAGTTGGCGAAGGCGAGGCCAATCGCCCCGAATAGCCCTCACCCCAACCCCTCTCCCGCGCAAGTACTTCGGCTGACTGGGGTAGGTATTGAGGAATGGGCGGCTTCACGACGCCGACGAGCC
>JASGGF010000445.1:0-4329 GCA_047605145.1 Thermomicrobiales bacterium
CCTCTCCCGATGCGCGGGAGAGGGGAGCCGGCCAGCGGCGTCTCGGTGAGCAGGGGGCGCAACCACCCTGAATTTGGCGCCACCTCCCGAGTCGGAAGCCCCTCTCCCGCGCATCGGGAGAGGGGTTGGGGTGAGGGCTTCTCGTGGACGAGCACTACCCCTTCACCCCGTGCGGCGTGGTCACCCAGAAGTACTCCAGCGGCTGGTTGTACGGGTTCTTCGTGGTGTGGAACGGCCCGAAGGGGACGTAGACGATGTCCCCGGCCGCGACCTCCCACTCCTCGTCGCCGACGACCATGATCCCCTTACCGTGGGTGAAGAAGTAGACCTCCTCGAAGTGATCGTGGCTGTGGCCGCGTGTGCTGCACTCCGGGTAGACCGTGGTGTAGCCCACCTGCAGGTTGCCGGAGTCGGTCTCCTCCGGGCTCAGCAACATCATCACGTCGCGGCGGATCTTCGCGTCCGGCGCGGTCATCAGCGCGGCGAGGCCGCTGCCGCCGCCCTCCACCGCAACGTCGGTCAGGCTGATCTTCTTGGCGCCCATTCGGGGTTCTCCTTCCATAGAAAGCGCGACAGGTCTACGAAGCGACAGATCGGGTGAATGGCGTCGTGTCGATCCCACGCTCACGAAGGAACGCGATGACCTCTGCTCGGGTGGGCATGTGGCTCGCCTCCGGCGGGCGGCTGATCTTGAGCGCGGCCACCGCCGCCGCGAATTGCGCCGCCGCCACCGGGTCGCCGCCCGGTCGCCACGCCGCGAGGTAGCCGGCGTGGAAGACATCGCCGGCGCCGATGTCGTAGACCACGGTGACATCGAAGACCGGGACCTCCTCTACCGCGCCCTCGTGCAGCACCAGCGTCGGCTGGTTGCCGCGCGTGATCACGGTCAGCGGCGGCCCCTGCCCGGCGAACCACGTCGTGGCCGCCGCCAGTGTCTCCGCGCCGGAGAGCAACATGGCCTCGCTCTCGTTCAGAATCACGAGGTCGGCCAGCGCCAGCGCCTCACGCAGCACCGGCGCGGCCTCGTCGGCGCCGCCCGCCCACGCCGCCTCGCGGAAGTTCGGGCTGAAGCAGATGGTGCAGCCCAGCTCGCGGGCGCGGCGCGTCAGGGTGAGCGCCTCGCGGCGCAGCTCCGGGTGGCGCAGGCTCCCCTCGGCGAGGTCGAAGACGCGGGCGCGTTGCAGGACGCTGTCCGGGGTTTCCGCTGCGCGGTAGGTCGCCAGCGGGTCGCAAGTCTGCGGGAACCGGTAGAAGGCGAAGGTCTTGTTCCCGTGGTGGTCGACGCTGGCGAGGAGGAGCGGCGTCAGTTGGCCTGCCACCACCTCGACCGCGCTGGTGTCCATTCCTGCCGCCTGCGCCTGCTCCAGCAACCACTGCCCGAGTTGGTCATCGCCCACCCGCGAGATCAGCCCGATCTTGCCGCCAAGGTGCGCCAGCGCGGTGCCGAAGATGTTGGCCGAACCCGCCACGTGCAGCGACAGCGTCTCACTCTCGGCGATGCTCACCCCGAGGTGCGGCGGTGAGATCTCGACCATCATCATGCCGAGATTGACTACATCGAGGTCCGGTTCGCGCCGCCCGGTCTCAGCCATCGAGACGCCCCAGCGCGGCGGCGTGCAGCACGTTGCGGGCGCTGTTGTCCACGCGCTCGACGGTGTCGAATGCCGCCGCCAGCGTGTCCGCCGCCACCACGATGCCGTGCCACGGCAGCAGGAACGCCAGCGGGTGCTTCGCCAGCTTGGCGCGGTGCGGCAGCATTGCCGCCGCCACGACATCGCCGTACTCGTCAGTGTGCGAGGCGGCGGTGTCCGGCACGTAGATGATCTCGCCGAACTTGTCGGTGTACTCGTTCGTCGGCGGGATGGTGCGCCCGGCGTAGACAAAGCCCTGCACGTGGAATGGGTGCGCGTGGATGACGGCGCCCACCTCCGGCAGCGCGCGGTAGAGCGCCAAATGCACGCCCAGTTCGCGCGAGGTCTGCCCGGCGCCCGCCAGTAAATTGCCGGCGAAGTCGACCTCGCAGATCTGCTCCGGGCTGAGATCCCACTGGTAGCGGCTGCCGGCGTAGCGTGGGGTGACCAGCGCGCGGTCGCCGTGGCGCACGCTCAGATTGCCCCCGGCGGCGTCGGTCAGCTTGCGGTCGAAGGTCAGCTTGGCGATGCGGCACAGGTGCAGCTTCGGGCCGCCGTCGCGCGCCACGGGGTCGGGGGGTGGTTGCCCACCGGGTGCTCTCTCGGAAATGGTGGCCTCCTTCATCACTTCAGGGCGCCCATGGTCAGGCCCTGCACGAGGTGGCGCTGGGCCGCGAGCGTCAGGATGGCGGTCGGGATCATCATGATCACCGCCACCGCCGTCATGTAGCCCCACTCGATGCCGGTCTCGCGGATGAACAGCGTCACCGCCACCGGCATGGTTTGCGCGCGCTCGGTCGAGGTCAGGATCAGGGCGAACAGGAACTCGTTCCAGCTGAAGATGAAGGTGAAGATGGCGGTGGCGGCGATGCCGGGCTTCGCCAGCGGAATCGCGATGCGGGTCATCGCGCCGTACCACGAGGAGCCCTCCACCAGTGAGGCTTCCTCCAGTTCGCGCGGGATCTCCTCGAAGAAGCGGGTCAGCATGAAGACGATGAAGGGCAGGCTGGAGGTGAGGTAGATCAGGATCAGCCCGAAGATCGAGTTGGTCAGCCCGAAGCGGCGGAAGAGGATGAAGAGCGGGATGATGGCGGCGATGGCCGGCATCATGCGCTGCGAGAGGATCCAGAACTGGACGTGGTTATCTCCCCGGAAGCGGAACCGGGCCAGCGCGTAGGCCGCCGGCACGCCGATGAGCAGCGCGATCAGGGTGTTCAGCGTGGCGACGAGGATGCTGTTGCGCAGGTAGGCGGCGAAAGGGTACTGCTGGAAGATGTCGGTGTAGTTGCTGAACGTGGGCGTGAAAATCCAGACCGGTGGCGAGGCCAGCGCGTCGGCGCGGGTCTTGATTGAGGTCAGGAAGATCATCAGGATCGGGAACATGAACACGATCAGCACGAGCACCACGAGGATGTTGGCGACGATGCTGCCCGGCGTGCGCTTCTGCGGCGCGTTCGGGACGTAGCTGGGCACGTGGGAGGTGGAGGCGGCAGAGGCGCTCATGCGTTGGCTCGCTTTCGGGCAGTCGCCAGAATCAGGATATTGGCGAAGATGATCACCATGATCAGCATCACGAAGCTGAGGGCCGAGGCGTAGCCCATCTGGAAAAACTTGAATCCCCACTTGTAGGTGTAGAAACTGAGCGTCTCCGTGCTGGTGCCGGGGCCGCCGTTCGTCATCACATAGACGAGATCGAAGGTCTTGAAGGAGTCAATGGCCCGTAGCAGCACCGCCACCACGATGGTGGGCCGCAAGAGGGGCAGGGTGAGGTGCTGGAACGCCTGCCACGCGCTGGCGCCGTCGATGGCCGCCGCCTCGTACGGTTCCTGCGGCAGGGTCTGCAGCGCGGCCAGCAGGATGAGCACCATGAACGGCGTCCACTCCCAGATGTCCGCGATCATCACCGAGAGCAGGCCGGTCTGCAATCCGCCCAGCCAGTTCTGGCCCGGCAGACCGACGAGGCCGAGCAGGTAGTTCACGATTCCCTGCGTGGGGTTGAACATGAAGCGCCAGATCAGGCCGACCACCACCGGCGTGGTCATCATCGGCAGCAGCAGCGCCGTGCGCACCAGCCCTGCCGCCACCACCTGCCGTTGCAGCAGCAGCGCAATGCCAAGGCCCAGCACGAGCTGCGTGACGATGGTGCCCAGCATGTAGGTGCCGGTGACCTGCGCCGAGTTCCAGAAGCGGGCGTCCTGCAGGATCTTGAGGTAGTTCCCCGCCCCGACGAACTCCCAGACCGCATTGCGGTTGGACATGTTCCACTCGTTCAGGCTGAGCGTGAACGAGAAGAAGGTCGGGTAGATGGTGAGCACGAAGAGGACGATGACCGTGGGCAGCAGCAGGAGCAATTGCGGCGGCAGGCCGCGGCGGGGCGCCGCGTTCGCGGTCCCCTCGCGCGCTGGCGCCCCGATCATCTCGCTGTTGACTGCCACGGTCACGTCCTCTCGTGATGGAATCTGCACCGTTTGGCGCCAATGAGTTCCGGGGGCCTCAGTCGCTGAGAAGCCCTTACCCGTGGCCCCTCTCCCGAAGCACTTGCGCGGGACATGGGAGCCGGTCGGCGCGACGATGCCCTCCGGGAAGCCCTCACCCCCAACCCCTCTCCTGATGCGCGGGAGAGGGGAGCCGCTTGGCAGCGTCGTAGTGGACATTTGGCGCAACTGCGCCAAATCTGGCGCGATCCTCCGTGTTAGGA
>JASGGF010000446.1:0-4315 GCA_047605145.1 Thermomicrobiales bacterium
GCGGCGCCGGGCGCTGGCTGGGGGTGCGGGCGGCGATCGCCAGCGCCTGCGCCCACTCCTCGGCGGAGGGGCGGTTCAGGAAGCTGGTGGCGGTCATGCCAAAGCTGCGCTCGAAGAGCGGGGCCAGCCCCGGCTCCAGCCAGTCCAGCGCTGGCGCGTGGGGAGGCGGCTGCACCACCGTCGAGGCGCGGCTGTAGGAATAGAGCCCCTGCTGAATCGAGCGCTCCAGCGTCGGTGGCTCGCCGCTGCCCAGCCAGCGGCCGGCGTAGGGGTGCCGCCCTTCCATGAGCAGCTGGAAGAGCAGCACCGCCAGCGCGAAGCGGTCATGCTCGTACTTGCGGTCGACATCCTTGAAGGACATCCCCTGAATCTCGGGCGGGGTGTACTCCGGCTTGCCCACCGGCGAGCGGTAGGTGGTCACCTTGGCGTCGCGCAGGGCGCGCACCTGAAAGGAATCGGCGTCGATCAGCGTCACCTCGCCCGCCGGCGAGATCAGGACGTTGCTCTCGTTCAGGTCGCCGATCACGTAGCCGGCGCGGTGCATCGCCTCAACCACCTCGGCGAGGCGCTGGGCCACCAGCAGCAGGTGGTAGCGGTCGAACTTCGGCAGTTCCTCGGCGCGCCGTTTCGGGTTGAAGGCGGTGATCAGCGGCAGACCATCGCGCACACGCGGCAGCAGCATGCCGATCAGCCCGCCGGAGTCATCCAGCAGCAGATCCTGCGGCCACGCGATGCCGATCCCCCGGCCCAGCGGCACGGCGGGCGGGTGGGCGATCATCCACTCCAGCTTGGCGCGCTGCGCGGCGCCCGGCGGTACACGGTAGAGCTTGGCGACGAGGCTCTTGTCGCCAGCGATCGCCAGCACCTCCGCCTCGCCGCCGCTGCCCAGCACCTTGCCGAGCGTGTACCGCTTGCCGCTTGCGCTGCGCAGCTTCCGGCCGGGCGTCATGACGGAGCGGGCATCAACGGGTTGATCGCCACCACCAGCGTCAGGTCGTCATCGACGCGCTCGCGCAGGCGGGGGCTCTCCAGAAACTCGGCCAGATGCGCAGTAGTGACCGGGGTGACCGGGCCAGCGCGCAGGACCTCGAAGAAGGGGCGGAAGAAGCCGGGGTGCGGCGTACCGGAGCTCATGTCGCTGGCGACCGGCAGCAGGCCATCGGTGAGCACCGCGAAGCCCGCCGCAGCCGGGTAGACCTCCAGCAGGCCCGGGGCGCCACCGCCCGGCCCGGTCAGGAAGTGCGTTTCATTCGCGTACTCGCCACGCTGCGGCTGCGTGCGCGCCAGTAGCGCGCCATCCGGCTCCAGCGCCGCCACCAGCCCGTCGCCGGTCATCGCCACCCCGAGGCAATCGGGCATCGCGATTACCACGGTCAGGGTGGCGGCGAGATCGCGCAGGCGCAGCCCGGTCTGCGCGGCGTGGTGCTCCAGCTCCTCTCTCGCGCAGGTGAAGGCGTCCTCCAGCATCGCGTGCACGCCGCCGGTGCGCGGCAGCAGCGTGCGGTCGAAGATGGCGCCCACCGCGCGGGCGGCGGCCAGCCGCGCGCCATCCTGCGAGTGAGAGGCCGAGCCGGCGCCGTCCGCGACAGCCACCACCAGCACATCGCCGGGGCAGTGCGCGGCGGCCCAGAAATCCTGACAGGGCAGCCCGCTCTTCACGTGCGAGGAGCCGGTCGCCCGCGCGCCGAGCACGCGCCAGCCGTCGCTCACGAGGGGTCAATGGTGGCCCAGCCCGCCGCCGGCAGGGTGACCACCTCGCCGGGCCGGGAGTTCGCCACAGCGGCCACGGAGCCGGAGAGCCAGCGGAAGAGGCTCTGGAACTGCTCGATCCCGGCCAGCTTGGCGGGGGAACGCTGGGAACTGAACATGGCCAACGTGCCCATATCCGCCGCGTCCACGCCAATGGGGAAGACAGAGACGCCCTTCTGGCTCTCCTCCAGCCGCGCCTGCTCGGCGGCGGCCACCCAGTTCTCGTCGGTGGGGGCGCCGTCGCTGACCACGAACATCCACGGGCGGAAGTAGGGGATGCCGTGCTCGCGGTAGATCGCCTTGCGGCCACGCAGCAGATCGAGCCCCATGGCGACGGCGTCGCCCATGGGGGTGCCGCCGCTGGCCTGCAGGGTGGGCGGCGAGAAGGCATCCGCCGGGGCGAAGGCCTGCGCCGGGTCGTTGGCGATGGCGCTGGCGCGGCCGTTGCGCACATCGACCGCCTGCGCCGTCCCCCCAAAGGTGACGATGGCGACCTCCACCCGCAGCGAGGCGAGCGAGTCATTCTTCAGGTCGCGGGCGAACTGGGCGAGACCGGCGTTCAGCTCGCTGATCGCCTTGCCCTGCATGGAACTGGAGACATCCAGCACCAGCACGACGGGGCAGCGCTGCTCCGGGTTGTCAACGAGTTCCGCGAGGGCAAAGGGGTTGGTTTCCTGCATGGTGGGGTGCTCTCCAGCGACGGTGTCGCTCTCCTGATGGTTCGTGCGGAATCGTACACGTGGCGTGGCGTGTTCCTGTCTGCATAACGCCAGCAATGCGCCCGGAGTTCTCCGGGGAACACACACGAGCGGGAGCGCTGTTGCGCTCCCGCTCGTCCGGTCCGCTTCTGATTTCAGGGCAAGGCAGACCCTGCCTTACCCGACCCGGTACTTCTCCAGTTCCGCGTAGTTCGGTTCGGCGCCGTGGCCGGGGACATCCGGCGGGCTGACCGTGCCGTCGTCGTTGATGGTCAGGGTGTGCAGGTAGGTCTTGCCCCACATGGGGTTGACGGTGTCCCGGTAGAACTCGAGGATCAGGCCGTTGGGGATGGCCGCCACGAGGTGGACGTGGATATCCTGCGTGCCGTGCGGCGCGATATCGACGTAGTTCGCCTGCGCCAGCGCCGCCACCTTCATGAACTCCGTGACGCCGCCGAGGATCTTGGCGTCGGCGTTCAGCACCGCCACTGCGTCCTGCGCCAGCAGATCGCGGAACCCGAACTTGGTGTACTCGTTCTCCCCGGCCGCAATCGGGATCGTCGTGGCCTGCGCCACCTTGCGGTGCCCGGCGTAGTCATCCGGCTGCACCGGCTCCTCGAACCAGAAGATGTCGTGCTCCTCGATCCGCTTCGCCAGCTGGATGGCGTCCGCCGCGCGGTAGGCGCAGTTGGCGTCCACCAGCAGCTTGACCTCCGGGCCAATCGCCTCGCGGGCGGCCTTCACGCGCGCCACGTCTTCGGCGATGGGCACGGCGCCCACCTTCATCTTGACGGCGCGGGCGCCCATGGCGACATTCGATTCCATCTCCTGCGCCAGTTCCTTGAGGCCCTTCCCCTCTTCGTAGTAGCCGCCGGCCACGTAGGTGGGCACCCGGTCGCGGAAGCCGCCCAGCAGCTTGTAGAGCGGCATGCCGGCCACCTTGGCGCGGATATCCCACAGGCCGATATCGAGGGCGCTGATGGTGCGAGTGGTCATGCCGCGCCGCCCGATCAGCTTCGGCACCCACATGGCGTGCCAGTGACGCTCCACATCCAGCGGGTCCTGCCCGATCAGCAGCGGCTTCAGGATCTCGACCGTGGCGGTCTCGATGCCGCCGCCCCGCCCCAGCCCAATGCCGGTCACGCCCTCATCGGTCTCGATGTTGATGAACGTCTGCGAGTTGTGCGTGTAGGTGTGCAAGCCATTCGTGATCGGCTTCGAGCGCGGCCACTTGTACGCCGCCATCGTGATATCGGTGATCTTCATCATGCTTCCTTGCAGGGCAGGGGCCGCCGCCGCGCGGCGGCCCCTGCTCGCGGATCAGTTCCGAACCTACGCGCTCAGCCACCAGTCGGCTTCGCGCAGGGAGCCCCACGAGGTCGATTCGCCGTCGCGCTCCGGGAACCCGTGCACGCGGGCGTTCAACAGCACGTTGCCGCGCTCGTACCACATGTAGCCAAACCACGCGGATTCGTGCATCAGCTTCTGGGCCTCCACGAAGAGGCGCTGGCGCTCCGCCGGGTCGTAGGTGGAATCCGCCTCGCGGATCGCCTCCAGCAGCCCCGGCACCTCGGCCCGGTGATAGGCGGAGTTGCCTTCGGTCGCCCACGTGCTGAGCAGGAAGTTGGTCGGGTCCGCCTGCACGCCGCTCTGGCGGGTCGCCATCTCGAAGTCGTTGTTGATGCGCACCTGCTCGCCCCACGCCACATCCTCGACGACATCGAGGGTGACGTTGAAGCCGGCCTGCGAGGCCATCGCCTGAATGATCTGCGCCTGCTGCTGGTCGAGATCGCGGGAGTGCACGGTCAGGCTGACCTCGACCGGCGTGGCGACGCCCGATTCGGCCACCATCGCCTTCGCCTTCTCCA
>JASGGF010000447.1:0-4300 GCA_047605145.1 Thermomicrobiales bacterium
CCCCGGAGAAGCCCTCACCCCAACCCCTCTCCCGATGCGCGGGAGAGGGGCTTTCGCTCTGGACACTGGCGCCAGATTCAGCACAGTGACGCCAAAAGCCTCCTCAGACGCTGCTGATCGGCTCCCCTCTCCCGCGCAAGTACTTCGGGAGAGGGGCTAGGGGTGAGGGCTCTTCGCCGTTTCGGGCGTTCCGGAGGCAATTCACAGCAAGCGTCATCGACGTGGGCCGGCCGCACTCCATGCCTGCGGTCCTGCACCGTCCGCAACGGATGTTCTGAAATCAGTGATGGTGTCATGCCGCGTCAGGCATTGGCGCGGCGAGGAAGGCCTCGGTCAGCGCCACGACCTGCCCGGCGCCTTCGAAGACGATCGTGCCGTGCGTGATGCCGGGGAGGATGGCGAGCTGGGAGTTGGGGAGACCAGCAAGATCGCCGTCCACGCCGCCGCCGAGAAGGCGGAAGAGCTGCATCTCGTGTTCGGGGCGGACGGCGTCGGAATCGCCGATGATCAGCAGGGTGGGCGCCGTGATCGACCGGATGTCCGCTTCCGGCCAGGCATACTCCTTGCCAAAGAACGCCTTGATCTTCTCGACCAGCAGCGGGAAGTCCTCCGGGTTCGGCGCGTGGCGCAGGTACGCATCCTCCCACGGCGTCCCGGCGAAGAAGTCAGGGGTCAATTGCTGGATCATCGCGAGGAGCTCCGGGTATTCGCCGTCGTAGCGATACTTGCCGGAGATGGGAACCAGCTTGCGCACCCGCTCGGGGTGGCGAATCGCCACTTGCAGCGCGGTGTCGGCGCCCATGCTGTAGCCAACGATATCGGCCTGGGCGATGGCGAGATGTTCCATCAACGCCGCAACGTCGTCGGCTAGCTGCTCGTAGCTGAAGGGGCGGTCGATATCGGCGGTGTGGCCGTGACCCTGCAGCTCGACGGCGATCACCAGGTGGTTCTCGGCAAGGGTGCTCAGGATCGGCCCCCACAGGTCGATCGCGCCAAAGGCGCCATGGAGCAGGACCAGCGGCTCACCGCCGCCGTGAATCTCGTAGTACATCTGCAGCCCGTTGACGGGGGCGTATCCCGTTTCCGGGATCGTCGCCGTCGTGGGCGTCGCGGCGCCGTTGTCCGCCTGGGCCGCTGCCCCCTGACCCAGGCCGGGGATGCCCAGCCCGCCGAGCGCGAGGGAGCCCAGTCCCAGGAGCGCGCTGCGCCGCGTCGTGCGCGTCGTCACGGTCCCGGCAAGATTATCAGTGCGGTCGCTCATTGCGTTGTCCTCTCATTCTGGTCCGTGCGTGCTGATCGATGACGCCATCGATCGCCTGATTCCCCCCAGAAGCGCTTCTATCGGGGCTCTCTGAGTTTTCGTACGCCGTACGTCGTACACCGTACGATAATCGTACGATGTACTATCCGTCAAGGGCGTCCTGGAGGAACGGAGCACGGATGACCGAGAAGCGTGTTCGAGCTGCCGCTGAGAACGCGCTGAGCAAGCAGCGCGTGGTAACCGAGGCAATCCGGCTGGCTGACAGCGAGGATGTGCATAAGCTCAGCATGCGCCGGCTGGCCAACGAACTCGGCGCCGGCGCGATGTCGCTGTACTACTACGTGGCGAACAAGGACGAGCTGCTCGACGCCATGGTCGACGTCGTGTTCGACGAGATCGAGCTACCGGCCGACGCGGTGGATTGGCAGGCGGCCATGCGGCAACGTGCGGTCTCCGCCCGGCGGGTCCTGAGACGCCACCCCTGGGCGATCACCCTGATGGAATCGCGGACCGCCCCGGGCCCGGCGAACCTGCGCCACCGCGAAGCGGTGTTCGCGTGCCTGCGCCAGGCCGGCTTCTCCGTGGAGATGGCAACCCACGCCAACTGGCTGCTCGACAGCTACATCTACGGCTATGCGCTACAGGAAGCCAGTCTCCCCTTTGACACCGCCGAGGAGTTCGCCGCCATCGGGGAGGATGTGTTCGTGCCGCAGATCTCCCCCGACCAGTACCCCTACCTGCACGAAGCCGCCGCCACGCTCCTCGCCGCCGGTTACGACCCCACCGGCGAGTTCATGGTCGGACTCGACCTGATTCTCGGAGCCCTCGCGGCGCTGGTGGCCGCGCCGGAGCCGGCGTCAGGGTGATGGGCGCGGTGGCGGCATAGCGCGGGTTTCCATGAACCTGACCTCGCGAGAACCCCTTGTGTCTCGAGCGCAGTCGAGAATGCTTGGCGCCAATGACGTCCGGAAGCCCGAAACGGCGGAAAAGCCCTCAACCCCAGCCCCTCTCCCGAAGTACTTGCGCGGGAGAGGGGAGCCGATTCGTGGTGGCGGAGCAGGAATGTGGCGTAACCGCGCCACATCTGGCGCGAGTATCTGGGTCAGGAGCCCCTCTCCCGCGCAAGTACTTCGGGAGAGGGGTTGGGGTGAGGGCTTCTCGGGCAATTGAGCTTCGCAAAAGCTATTTGGCGCCAGCGTGAGAGACCTCGTCCGTTCACGTCGGAAAACGAGGTCTCTCGACTGCGCTCGAGACACGAGGTGGTGGTGGCGTAGTGAGCAACGCGTGCGCCATGTGCTGCAGCCACGGGGTGACGCGTGTTGCGCCACCCCGTCGTCTCTTCACTCAGATAATCGCCGTGTCGCGGCGACATGGCCTCCCGCCTCAGCAGGCCCCGCCCGGGTCGTCCGGGCAGACGCCGCCGTTGTAGCAAACGCTGCCTTCGCAAGTCGGCGACTTGCCGATGTTGCAGCTGTAGCCGCAGGAGCCGCAGTTGAAGAGATCGCTGGTCAGGTCCACACAGGCGCCGTTGCACAGCGTGTAGCCGGGCTGGCAGGAGGCGGAGGGCCCGACGACCTCGACGCAGATGCCGATGCCGCACTGCCCGCTGGGGCAGACGGTGTAGCACGTTCCGCAGTTGTTCGGGTCGTTTTGCAGGTCGGCGCAGGCGTCGCCGCAGAGGGTGAGGCCGGGCGCGCACGGCGCGGTGCAGACGCCGAGAATGCAGTGCTCGCCGAGGTTGCAGCGGGCGCCGCAGGCGCTGCAGTTGAGGTCGTCGGCCATCATATCGACGCAGGTTCCGCCGCAGTCGGTCAAGCCCTCGGCACAGGCGCCCGTGCTTTGCGGCTGCGCGCCGCCAGTGTTGCCGGCGCCGATGCAGGCGCTGTTCTGGCAGATCTGGTCGCTGGGGCAGGTCACGCCGCAGCCGCCGCAGTTGCGGGAATCGCTGGTGGTGTCGACGCAGACCTCGCCGCAGGCTGTGCCCAGATCGCAGGAGAAGGTGCAGACGCCATCGAGGCAGATATCGTACGGGCTGCCGCAGGCCGCCCCGCAGGCCCCGCAGTTGATGATGCTGGTGTTGAGGTTGGCGCAGTAGCCGTTGCAGATCACTTCGCCCGGCTCGCAGGTCTCCCCCGTCGGCGCGCAGGTTCCGCTCTGGCAGGCCTCGCCGATGCCGCAGGCCACCCCGCAGGCGCCGCAGTTGAAGGCATCGAGCTGCGGATCGATGCAGTCGCCGTTGCAGTACAGGAGGGGCGGGTTGCAGGTCTGCTGATCGCTGGTGATGCAGACGCCCTTCGCGCAGTTGTTGATGGGGCACTGGTTGCCGCAGGCGCCGCAGTTGGTGGCGTCGGTCTGCAGATCGGCGCAGTAGCCAGCCCCGATGTTGCAGAAGGTCTGGTTCTGCGGGCAGGTCTGCGAGGCCGTGCCGCTTCCGGAGCCGTTGCCGTTGCCGTTGCCGTTGGCTTTGTCCTTGTCTTTATTGCCCCGCGTGCCATCAGCGGGGGTGACCGTGGCGGCGGCGCCAGCGGCGCCGGTCGTGTCGCGGTCCTTCTTCTTGTCCTTGTCCTTCGTCTTGTCGCCGCCGGTCCCGCCACTGCCGGGAGTGGCGCCCTGCGCCTCGGCGTGGAAATCGCCCATGTCGCCGCGCGCCGGGCCGGTGATCAGGCCGTCGATGGCGCCCGCGCAGTCGCCGATGGCGCTCTCGCCGACGCCGACTGCCACCAGCACCAGATCGCTCCCCAGCGGCGTGCGGATCTGGAAGGAATGGCCGGTGGCCTGCCCCACCACGGGCGCGGTGGCGCCATTCGGCAGGGTGAGTTCGCCGTTCTCGATGTCGCCGGTGTCCGAGAGGGTGAAGCTGATCTGCCCGGTCAGCTCGCCCGGCTGCGCGCCGCTCACCAGTTGTTTCCCGGCGTTGGAGCCGGAGCGCACCGTGGCGGTGAAGGCGAGCGTGCAGGTATCGCCGCGCGCCGCGCGCACGGCGGGCGTGATGCCGCCGAGGCCGAGCGCGCCAAGCACGCCGCCGGCCACGGCGGCGAG
>JASGGF010000448.1:0-4298 GCA_047605145.1 Thermomicrobiales bacterium
ATGCGCGCCGCGTCGGAGACCGGGAAGTCGGTGAGGTGGATCGACTCCGGCGCCGCCGGGTCAACCGCGCGCACCAGATTCTGGTACATGATCTCGGAGAGGAACGGCGTGAAGGGCGCCAGCACTTGCGCCAGCGTGGTCAGCACCTCATGCAGCGTCTGGTACGCCGCGTCCTTGTCGGCGTCGCTCTCGCTCTTCCAGAAGCGGCGGCGGTTGCGCCGGATGTACCAGTTGGACAGCTCCTCGATGGTGAAGCGCTCGATGGCGCGCGCGGCGCGGTCCGGGTCGTAACCATCCAGCGCGGCGCGCACCTCGGCGATCAGCAGGTGCAACTGGGAGATGATCCAGCGGTCCAGCAGCGAACGCTCCGCCAGCGGCATCGGGGTGGCGGGCGGCGACCAGCGGTCGATCTCCGCATACGTCGCGAAAAAGGCGTAGGAGTTCCACAGCGGCAGGATGAACTGTCGGCGCACATCGTCCGTGATGTGCGGCCCGAAGTTCAGGTTGGAATCCGGGTTGGCGCGGGCGAAGAGCCAGCGCATGACATCGACGCCGTATTCCTCGGCGGCGTCATCAAACCAGATGGCGTTGCCCTTGCTCTTGTGCATCTCCTCGCCCATTTCGTCGCGCATCAGGGCGTAGGAGAAGACGTTTTTGAAGGCGGGCTCACCGGTCAGCGCCGTGCTCTGGGCGATCACCGAGTAGAACCAGTTGCGGAACTGGCCCGGGAAGCTCTCGGTGATGAGATCCACAGGATACCACTCGGCCCAGTAGTCGCGGTCGTGGCGGTACTTCAGCGTGGAGAACGCGACGATACCGGCGTCCAGCCACGGGTTGCCGACGTCCTTGATGCGGCTGACCGGCTCGCCGCAGTTGCGGCAGGCGATCTGGACGTTATCGATCCACGGGCGGTGCGGCGAGTGGCCCTCGAAATCCTCCCACCCGGCCACGGCGCGCTCGCGCAGCTCTTCCTTACTCCCGATGACATCGACTGTGCCGCAGGCGGCGCACTCGTAGATCGGCAGGGCGAGGCCCCAGTAGCGCTTCTTGGAGATCATCCAGTCGTCCATGTGCTCGAGCCAGTCGAGCTCACGGTCTTCGCCGAAGGAGGGGTACCACGTTACCTGCCGGGTGACGTCCTTCATGGGCTCACGCAGCGGGTCCATGGAGATAAACCACTCATCGACCAGCCGGAAAACGAGGTCAGTGTTGCAGCGCCAGCAGACCGGGTAACGGTGCTTGTACTGCTCGCCCCGGTAGAGGAGGCCTTTCTCCTTCAGGTTGTTGGCGATGGGCATGGCGACTTCGTGCACGTACTGGCGGCTAAGATCGCCGAAGCCGTCGGTGTACATGCCGAACTCGTCGATGGGCGCGATGACCGCAAGGTCATTCACCTTCGAGAGCTGGAAGTCTTCCTTACCGGCGCCCGGCGCGATGTGCACGATGCCAGTGCCTTCCGCCGCGCCGACGTCGCTCCACGGGATGACGCGGTGCTCAACGCCCTCGGCGGCAGGCAATTCATCGAAGGGGCCGCTGTAGCGCCGCCCGACCAGTTCCGCGCCGGCGACCGCGCCGATTTCCTCGTACTCGCCGCGCAAGGCGTTCTTCATCGTCTCGCGGGCAAGGTAGTAGACCTTCTCGCCCTGCCGCACCTTGACGTACTCGATCTCCGGGTTCACGGCGGCGGCGACGTTCGCCACCATCGTCCACGGGGTCGTGGTCCAGATCAGCAAGTTCGCGCCCGGCTCGTCCAGCAGCGGCAGGGCCACGAAGATGGAGTAGTGGGTGCGGTCCTGATACCCCTCGGTGACGATCTCGTGCTCGGAGATGCCGGTGCCGCAGCGCGGGCACCACGGCATGGAGTCGTGCCCCTTGTAGAGCCAGCCCCGGTCATGCACCGTCTTCAGGAAGTACCAGATGGTGTAGTTGTTCTCGTCCGACATCGTGAAGTACGAGTCGTCCCAGTCCATCCAGTAGGCCAGCCGGATCGACTGGTCGGTGATGCGATCGGCGAAGCGCACCACGCGCTGCTTGCACCGCTCCACGAACTCGGCGACGCCAAACGTCTCGATGTCGCGCTTGCTCTTAAGGCCAAGCTCTTTCTCTACCTCAACCTCGACCCACAGCCCCTGACAATCGAAGCCGTTCTGGTAGCGCTGCTTCTTGCCCAGCATGGTGTGGTAGCGCTGGAAGAAGTCCTTGTAGCTGCGGCCCCACGCGTGGTGCACGCCCATCGGGTTGTTGGCCGTGATCGGGCCGTCGAGGAAGGAGTAGCGCTCGTCGGAATCGTCGTTGCGGTGCAGATACTTCTCAAGAATGGCGTTCGCTTCCCACCACGCGAGGATGTCGCGTTCCAGTGCGGGGAAATCGGGCCGGGAAGCCACGCGTTGAATGCCTGTCGCGGTCATCGTCATCAGAAATCCATGCTCCAGCAGTACACACAATCATCGAAAGGGCGCAAAAAACCCGCCCTCGGGCTGAGGACGGGCGAACCCGCGGTGCCACCTCAATTGGCGCCGCAACACGGCGCCCACTCGACCGGCGTCGCCAGCAACTGGCAACGCCGCATACGCAGTAACGGGCGAACCCGGATGTGTCTCCCGGGCGACCCCGTTCGCACATCGACTCCGGGGCGATCTCCTGCATCCCCTGCCGCCTCCGGCTTGCACCAGCCCGGATTCGCTGCGCGGCGCGAGAAGGAGCAGGCACGGTCCCCTTCAACGTCTGTTACGCCGAATGATACGTTCCGGGTGGCCGGCGCCGCTAGCGCCCGGAGGCGTACCGCCGGTTGAGCCACGCCGTCTTGACGCGCCGGTAGAGGGCGGTCAGGCCCAGCAGGTAGGACGCGCCCAGCAGATACGACGCCATCACGTCCGTGAACCAGTGGTGTCCGAGGTAAATGCGGCTCGGCCCTACCAGCGTCACCAGCGAGACCAGCCCGGCCACGGCGGCGCGGCGTAGTTTGTTCGAGCGCACCAGCGTCTCGATCAGCACCGCGAGGAAGCCGTACACCCCGGTGTAAATGAGCACGTGGCCGCTGGGGAACGACGACCCGCCGATGCGCGCGGGCAGCACGCGCACCTCCGCCGACGAGGGGCGGCTGCGCTTCATGACGCGCTTGATGACGGTGGAGATGCCGCCGGCGCCCCACGCCGCCAGCTGGAAGACCGCCTCCAGCGGGAAGCCCAGCGCCAGCCAGAGCGCCGCCAGCGCGGGGGGGATGATGCGCGATTGCGGCGGGAAGCCGGGCCAGCTCACCACGCGCATCAGCCGGCTGAACCACGGTCGGGTGTTGCGTTGCAGGCGGCGGGTCATGCGCAGGTCGAACGAGGCGCTGCGGTTGCGGCGCACCAGCGCGAAGATCACCGCGAAGATGGAGAGCGCGACCGCCACCACCACCAGCGCCGATTTGCCGCGCGCCATGGCGATGCGCGGCGGGAACACCTCGCGCACCGAGAGGCGGCCAGTGGGGGAGATGGGGTGGCGGCGGGGATCGCCCCGGCGGCGGCGTGGTGTCTCCGTCATGCTGCTCCCGTTCCCACCTGTACCATGCTCACCTCGAGACTCGTAGCGGCCGCGCGCCGTCCGGCGTAGGGGACATTGTGAAACATTGGGGGCAGTGGTGCTGGTAGCGCGGACGCAACAGCCCGCCGGCGCGGACTGGCGCGAGGCGCCATGGCGCACCGGCGCCGTCGCGCTGGTGGCGATTGCGCTGCTGCTGGCGTGGCCCGGCGACGTGCGGCACACCGTCCACCTGCTGCTGCAGGGTGTCTGCGCGCAGCGGCCTTCGCACAGCCTGTGGCTGAACGGGCAGCCGCTGCCAGTCGATGCGCGAATGACCGGCATCTACCTCGGGGCGCTGGCCGCCCTGGGGTGGTTCCTGCTCGTCTGGCGCGGCGCGTGGTCGGGCCGGTTTTCCCGGCGGACGTGGGCCGTGCTGGGGCTGATGCTCGCCGCGATGGCGGTGGACGGGTGCAACTCGCTGGCGCTTGATCTCGGGCTGGCGCCGCTCTACCCCCCGGCCACGGTCTGGCGGTTGCTGACCGGCCTACTGGCTGGCGTCGCCATTGGCGCCGGGCTCAGTCATCTCGTCACCATCAGCCTACGGCGACGGCCACGCGGCGGGTGGCCGCCGGCGCCGGGGGCGGCGCTCCTCGCCCCGCTGCTGACTGGGGCGGGGGTGCTGGCGCTGGCCGCCTCCGGCCTGCCGTTGCTGGCGCTGCCGTTCACGTGGCTGCTGCTGGTGAGCGTGGTGGCGACGCTGTGGAGCATGACGGCGGTGCTGACGGCGCTGGGGC
>JASGGF010000449.1:0-4281 GCA_047605145.1 Thermomicrobiales bacterium
CATCGAAATCGGGTCGCGGGCATTCGAGCTCTACGCGCGGCTGGGAAACCTGTACTTCGATCCGCATGCCCGGCGCGAGGTGGAACGCGAGATGGCGCGATCTCTTTCGCGCGAAATCAACGAGCCCGTGCCGGATGAGGCGATCCTGATCGATATTCCCAAGCCGGAGAAATGGAAAACCGACGTCTGGGTAGTGTTCGACCGCCCGCCGATTGGCTATACCTCACTCATGCCATGGCGAGACGTGGTGGGTTTGAGCGACGAGGACTTCAAGCGCTACGAGGAACACCGCCGCCTGATCCGCATCGTCGCGGCGCCGCAGTACCGGGATGCTGTGCGCGAACGGTGGGAGCGCCTGCTCCTGCCGCAACTTGGCGCGGCAATCTAGTTCAGAACGGCCTGCGATGACAGCGGGGGAGTCACGGAACGTGGTCAGCCCACAACGTATGCCTGATCAGGCGCCCAGCGCAACTGCGCAGCGCCGCTACTGGATCCGGTGGCTGGTGGCGTTCCTCGTCACACTGGCGGTCGTGATCATCGTGATTCTGCTCGGCACCTTCACCGCGCCACCGCCTCCCGTATCCCCACAGGGTTGATTCTGATAGGATGCGTGAGCATGCGTTGCGGGCGGACCGTAACGCCGTTGCCGTCTCTTACGCTGACGCCGGGCGCCGGCGCCGCGTCAGCTGAACACCGGAGGACGCACCACCATGACTGAGCGCGACCCCCTCTCCATGCAGACCGACAACACCGAATTCGGCCGCACCTACGGCGACACCGTCGAAGGCGGGCCCGTCAGCGACGTCCAGATCGGTGACCGCGTGGTCGATTCCACCGGCAAGGAGTTTGGCAAGATCAAGTTCGTGAAAATGGGCGACCCAACTGCCGCCAGCGACAAGGGGCAGGAAGGCTACGAGACCTCGTTCCTCGGCTGGAAGTTCGAGGGTGGCCTCGCCAAGCTGCCGCAGCAGATGCAGGAGCGGCTGCTCCGCGTCGGTTACATCCACATTGACATCCCGCTGGCCCCGGACAAGTATGCCGGCGCGTTCATGATCGACCGCGTCGAGGACGGCGCTGTCTACCTCTCTGTCCCCGAGGACGATCTGTACTAGGCTCCACGTTCGAACAGCGTTGCCGCCGGCCCGGAGCGTCCCCGGCCGGCGGCCTTCCCGCAAAACTCGCTCCCTGTCGACCGGGTCAGCCAAACAGCCCGCTGCTCAGATACCGCGCGCCGGTGTCGCAGGCGATGGTGGCAACCGCTGCTCCCGGCGGCAGATCCCTCGCGACGCGCAACGCGGCAGCTACGTTCCCGCCAGTCGAGTACCCGGCCAGAATGCCCTCGCGCTCCGCGAGCAGACGCGCGGTTGCCACTGCCTCGTCGTCCGCAACCGCCAGTGTACCGTCACAGAGCGACGCGTCCCACAGCGGTGGGATCAACGCGTAGCCGCCTCCTTGCAACATGTGCCCGGCTGCAGTCGTCGCGAGCCCCGCGATGGTTTGCGCTCCGGCTGGCTCCACCGCCAGACACCGGATAGCGGCGTCGCGCGCCTTCAGCGCCCGCGCCACGCCGATGAACGTTCCACCCGTGCCCACGAGCGTGACAAACGCTGCCAGCGCGCCGTCCGACTGCTTCCAGATCTCCGGCCCGGCGCCGAGCTCATGGGCGCGGGGGTTCGATGGATTCTGGAACTGATCGGGCCGCCACGCGCCGAGTTCCTGCACGAGTTCCGCTGTGCGCGTCTCGACCAGCGCCAGATCATCGCCACTGACCTTGCCGGGGACCCCGCCGGGCAGCTGGGGCACGAGTTCAATCTGCGCGCCGTACGCTGCAATCAACTTGCGTCGCTCCGGGCTGTTCCCCTCGCTCATCACGGCCACCATCGGGTGCCCCAGCACCGCGCAGCACATCGCGAGCGCAATCCCCATGTTGCCGCTGGTCAATTCCACCACCGTCATGCCCTGCTGCAACGCGCCGCTCGCCTTTGCATCGAGCAGGCATTGCCGCGCGGCGCGGTCCTTGACGCTCCCGCTCGGGTTCGCCAGCTCCAGCTTCAGCAGCACGCGCCCCGGCAAATCCGCAGTCAGGCGATCCAGCCAGACCGCCGGCGTGTTCCCGATTGCCGAGAGGATCGAGGTTTCTGTCTCCACCGGGGTTCCCTTCGCAGAGTGTCGCGCCAATCGCCGCAGTGGCGCGGGCTATACTCCCGCCAGTATGTCTGAGATCACTTTTCTTGGCACCGGAACCTCAAACGGCATCCCCATCATCGGCTGCACGTGCGACGTGTGCAGCTCGGTCGATCCGCGCGACACGCGCTCCCGCACCTCTGCAATCGTGCGGACGGGCGGCAAGGTCTTCCTGATCGACACCTCGACCGAGCTCCGCTCACAGGCGCTCGCGAACGGCCTCGATCACATCGACGCGGTCCTGATGACCCATGCCCACGCGGACCACACCGGCGGCTTCGATGACTTGCGCCGTTTCAATGAGTTGCAGCAAGCGCATCTCCCGGTCTACGCCAATCCCAGCACGGCGGCGGTGCTGCGCGAGCGCTATGCCTACTGCTTCGTGGACGCCTTTCCGTTCTACGGAGGGAAGCCAGACCTGAACCTGCACGAGGTGGAAGGACCATTTGACGTGCTGGGCCAGCACATCATCCCCATCCCGGTCCTGCACGGGCGGTTGCCGATCCTTGGCTACCGCTTCGGCGACCTCGCGTACGTGACGGACGCGAAAACGATCCCCGAGTCCTCAATGGCGTTGCTCCACGGGCTGGACGTACTGATCATCAACGGCCTGCGGGAGCGCGAGCACCCGACACACCTCAGCTTCGGCGAAGCGACGACCATCGTGGAGCAGGTGCAACCCCGCCGCGCCTTCCTTGTTCATTTGTCCCACGAGACAAGTCACGAGGCAGCGCAGGCCCTCGTGCCGCCTCCCATCAAGATTGCGTATGACGGCCTCGTGGTCCAGACCTGCGAAGATTCGTAGCCAGTTTTCCCATCAGGGCGGCGCCGCCTCGGTTGCGCGAAACGGGGCGATGCCACGGCATGTCATTGTGTGCCGCCCGCGTGCTATATCATCCTCCGCGATAAACACCTGAACCATGGGAGCGCTGCTGCTCACGAGCCGGGATCACCGGTCGCGTTGCAGTGCCCGCAGAAGGAACGGAGAGGGAACGTGGCGACTTCGCGTGATGCTGGGCGGGACTTCGACCGCAAGATGGCCGCGTATCTGAACGAGATGCGCCGGAGTGCAACCAGCCGCCGTGGCTTCATGCGGCTGGCCGCCGGCAGCGCCGGCGCCGCTGCCCTGACCGCCGCGCTGGGAGGACCGTCGCAGGCGGCGTCCCGCCAGTTCCTGCCCGGCCTGCACTTGCTCGCGCAGGATGCCACGTCGATCGTCTTCGCGCTGGAAGGCGACGTGCGCGGCCTCGAGCCAGCGCTTTCCTACGACTTCACCGCCAACCCGGTGGTGTGCAACATCAGCGAAGGCCTGATGATGTTCACGCCGGCGGGCGGTTTGGAGCCGCTGATTGCGGAATCAGTCGAGCAGCCCGACGAAGTCACGTACATCTACAAACTGCGCGATGGCGTGGTTTTCTCTGACGGAACCCCGGTCACCGCAGACGACGTGCTCGCCTCCATCGCCCGTGTCCGTGACCCCGAAGTGGCCGGACCGCTGGCGTGGATGTACGACGGCCCGGGGGCCACGGTCGAGAAGACCGATGACAAGACGATCACGATCACGCTGGAAACAGCCAGCGCGCTCTTCCGCTACGTGACAGCCACCACCGCCGGCCACGTCATCCCGGCCGCCGCCATTGAGGAGTTCGGCCTCGATCTCCTGCGCAACCCGCGTGGCACCGGCCCGTACCAGTTCGTGAAGTGGGACGCCGGCAGCGAAATCGAACTGGCGAAGAACCCGAACTACTGGCAGGAAGGCAAGCCCTACTTCGATTCGCTGACCTTCAAGGTCGTGTCGGAGGGCACCACGCGCGTCACGGGCCTCAAGAACGGCGACATCGATGCGTTCTTCGCGCTGCCGCCCGATCAGATCGGCACGGTGGCAGGCTTCGAGAATGCGGACTTGCAGGAGGTGGTTGGCTACACCATCAACTGCATGGCCATGCGCACCGACTCGCCGCCGTTCAACGATGTCAACATCCGCAAGGCCGTTGCGCACGCCATCAACGTGCCGGAGATTATGACCGCCATCGTCGGGGATACCGGCGTGCAGTCGCACAACACGGCGGTGCCGCCGGACATGCCGGGGTCGGCAGC
>JASGGF010000450.1:0-4277 GCA_047605145.1 Thermomicrobiales bacterium
GGAGCAGACGCTGCGCCACCTGATCCGTGGGCAGCGGCACGGCGGTGCTGATGGGGTACAGCCAGAGGAAGAGCGCGGCCACGGCCAGCACGTACGCCATGGCCGCTCCGCGCCAGAGGCCGCCGCGCCGCCACCCGGCGGTGACCAGCACGGCCAGCGCTACGCAGCCGACCGGCACGGCGGGCAGAAAGTGGTAGACGAACGCGCCGCGCGGCGACAGCGCCCACGGCAGCCACTGCCCGAAGAACCCGATCAGTAGGATCACCGCCTCCGCGCGGCGATCACGCCACCAGCGGACCGCGACCCACGCCACAGCCAGCGCCAGTGGCGCGTACAGCGCTGGATTGCCGCTGCCCAGCACCACCATCAATTCTCCGGGCCGCCGCGCCACGAAGTACTTGACCGGCTGTAGAGTCAGTGGCCACTGCCACCAGACTGAGGAATCGCTGTGCACCACGCCGAGGTGGCGGTGGTACTGCAGCATCGCCGCGTGCAGCGCCGCCAGATCATCCACGCTGTGCCCGGTCAGGAAGAAGTGCAGCCAAGACAGCGCGTAGATGAGGGGCGGCAGCGACCCAAAGCACAGCAGCGCGGTGATGGCCCACGCCCGGAGTGCGGCCCGCTCGTCCGCCGCCACGGACGCGCGCAACTGCCACCATCGCCACAGCAGCGCCAGCGTCAGCAACCCCCAGAGCGTGACGGCGCTCCACTTGGTGGCCAGCGCCAGCCCGAGGGCGATGCCGGTCAGCAGCAGCGGCAGGCGCGCCTGCGCCGGGGGGAGGGTGAGGGCGAAATACGCGCCCAGCAGCGCCGCCAGCGCGAAGACGGTCAGGAACAGGTTGGACATCCCCGTGCGCGATTCCACGAGGTAGAGGGTGTCCAGCAGCAGCAGGCCGCCCGCCGCCGCGCCCACCGCCAGTTGGCCGCTCAGCGCCAGCCCCAGCGCGCAGGCCAGCCAGACTCCGGCCACGCCGAAGAGCACGCTGGCGATGCGCCAGCCCACCGGCGAATCCCCGCCCAGCAGGATGCCGCCGGCAATGATCAGCTTGGCGAGGGGCGGGTGGGTCCACTCCAGCGCCGGGTCATCGCGAGGGAGGTCAGCGGTGCTGTACGCCTCCTCACCATCGACATAATGCTGGGCAGTGTAGACGTAGTACAGCTCGTCGAAGACGTAGCGCGGCGGCGTGGTCAGCCGGGGGAGGGAGAGAAACAGCGCCGCCGCCGCCAGCAGCGCCAGCAGAAGCGGCGCGCCCCACCCGTGTTTCGAGTGCAGTCGAGAACGCGAGCAGCGAATTGGCGTTGGCAAGGCGGATTGGCCCGGAGAAGCCCTCACCCCACCCCCTCTCCCGATGCGCGCGAGAGGGGCTTCCTGCTCCCGGCGGCGCGCCATACTCGGCATGGCTGCGCCAAATATCCACCACAGCGCCGCCGAACGGCTCCCCTCTCCCGCGCATCGGGAGAGGGGTTGGGGGTGAGGGCTTCTCCGGCGTTGCAGGGTGCTTCCACGTGACGCTAATCGTCGAACCAGTCGTCGTCGCTGCCGGACCCGCCGGAGCCACCGGAGCCGAAGGCCCAGCTTGGCGAGCCGCTGCCGCCGGACCCGCCGGACCCGCCGGACCCGCCGCTGCCGAAGACCCAGCTATCGTCCCAGCCGTCGTCGCCGGAGCCACCGGAGCCGCCAGATCCGCCAGACCCGGACACCCAGTCGTCATCATCCCAGCCGTCATCGGCGCCGTGCTTGGCGCGAACCGTCGAGATCCCGGCTGCGCCGAGGCCGGTAATTCCCGCCAGCCCGACGGCCAGACGCGCCATTTGTCGCCGGCTGATGCGGCGTTCGGTGGAGAAACGTGGCGTGTTGCTCATGGAGTGACCTCCCAGTCTGTGCGTGGCCCCGGGCTGCGGAACTGCAGCAGAGACCAGCGGTAGCTCGCTGCCAGCGGCGTTCGTCCGCCAACCTGCCATCCACCCTACCGGGCGCCGATGCTCCCCGGTAACCGGCCTACGTCCGGGCGGCGGGTCAGACTTTGGTCTGAGTGTGATGGGGACAACTGCCCGATGGGGATGCGCACAGGCAGGCGCCATAATCGGGGGAGGGGCCGCGCAGGGAGGCATTCGCGCCGGTGACAGCGTTTCGGAACTGGGTGGAACGGCGCAGCGTGGCGCAGCGCTTCATGCTGGGTAGCCTGCTCATCCTCGCCCTTGGTATGGCCATCATCGGCACGTGGGTCAGCCGGCAGATCGAGGCCGGGATCATCCACCGCACCGCATCCACCACTGCGCTCTACGTGGACAGTCTGATCAGCACCTCTGTCCAGAGTTTGTCATCCTCCGAATCGCTCAGCGTGGCGGAGGTGGACCGGCTGAACTGGCTCTTTGCGGAGACCCCGCTGGGGCAGCAGGTCGCCGCCTTCCAGATCTGGAGCCCGGGCGGCCAGATCATCTACAGCACCGTGCCAGAGCTGGTGGGCTCCGTCTCGCCCATCGAGGACGAGCTGGGCGAGGCGCTGGAGGGGCAGGTCACCGGGGATATCGGCGAGGCGGAGGGTGGCCCCCTGCTGCCGCCCGATCTGGCGGAGCGCGACCTGATCGAGATCTACAGCCCCATCCGCGACCGCGACACGGGGAATGTGATCGCCGCCGCCGAGTTCTACTACGGCATCGACGAACTGCAGCAGGATCTGGCGGCAGCGCAGCGCCGCAGTTGGCTGGTGGTGGGTGGCGTCACGCTGCTCATCTACCTGTTGTTGGCCTCGTTCATCCAGCGCATCAGCAACACCATCCGCCGACAGCAGCAGGAACTGACCCGGCAGGTGGCGCAACTGACCGAGGTCGCCGAGCAGAACCGCGAACTGCACGAGCGGGTGCGCGGCGCAGCGGCGCGCACCGTGGCGCTCAACGAGCGCGTGCTGCGGCGGCTCAGCGCCGAGCTGCACGACGGCCCGGCGCAGGAGATCAGCCTCGCGCTGCTGCGCCTCGATCACCTCAGCGCGTTGCTCAGCGCGCAGCCAGACCCCGCGCACGCGGCGGAACTCGAGGACGAAGTCGCGCTGGTGGAGGGCAGCCTGCGCCGCTCGCTGGACGAGGTGCGCGCCATGTCCGCCGGGTGGTCGTTGCCGCCGCTGGCCGGGTTGACCGTGGCCCAGACCATCGACCACGTGGCGCGGGCGCACCGCCGCCGCACCGGCGAACCGCTGGCGGTGACCACGCGCGATCTGCCGCTACAGGCGCCGCTCGCCACGAAGATCGCGCTGTATCGCATCATTCAGGAGGCGCTGACGAACGCGTGGCGGCACGCGGGCGGGCAGGATCTGCGGCTCACGGTTGCGCCCGAAGGCAGCCAGTTGCGCGTCGAGGTGGCGGATGCCGGGCCGGGCTTCGACCCGGCGCAGGTGAACGGCGCCGGGGAGCGCCTCGGCCTGACCGGGATGCGGGAGCGGGCGGAAAGCCTCGGAGGCCGCTTCCACGTCGAGAGCGAGGCCGGACGGGGCACGCGGGTGGTAGCGCTGCTGCCGCTGGATCACGCCGGAGGGGACAATGACTGACCCGTTGCAGATCGCGATTGTTGATGACCACCCGCTCTTCCGCGAAGGCGTGGCGCACACGCTGGGGGCACAGCCCGACATCGAGGTCGTCGGCGAGGGGGAATCCGCCGCCGATGCGCTGCGCATCGTGGCCGAGCGGATGCCCGATATCCTGCTGCTCGATGTCTCCATGCCCGGCGGTGGCCTGAACGCGGTCCGGCAGATCGCGGCGGCCTACCCGGTGGTGAAGGTGGTGATGCTGACCGTCTCCGAGGCGGAAGACGACGTCACCGCCGCCCTGCGGGCCGGCGCGCGCGCCTACGTCCTGAAGGGCGTCGCCTCCCGCGAGCTGGCGCGCATCATCCGCAACGTGGCGGCAGGCGATGTCTACGTCACCCCTTCGCTGGCCGCCAGCCTGCTCTACGAGATGACGAACGGGCGCGGCCCCAGCGCGCCGCCGAACCCGCTGGACGGCCTGACCGAGCGCGAGCGCCAGATTCTGGAGCGTGTCGCCGATGGCGACAGCAACAAGGAGATCGGGGTGCAACTTGGCGTCAGCGAGAAGACGGTCAAGCACCACATGACGAACATCCTGCAGAAGCTGCAGGCCCGCAATCGCGTCGAGGCTGCCCTCATGGCCCGCGCCGGCGAGCTGCCGGAGCGGTAAAGGCTCCTCGCGCCCATGGCGCCTTGTCGCCCTCTCCGCCTCCCACCCCTAGTTCGTTCCGAATCCGCAGATGAGGAACTACGCACCCC
>JASGGF010000451.1:0-4264 GCA_047605145.1 Thermomicrobiales bacterium
TGGCAGGACACATGGCGCCGCTTCTCGCGGCAACGTGTCTCGCTGGCGGCGCTGGTGCTGCTGGGGGCCATGATCCTGCTGGCCGCGCTGGCGCCGGTCATCGCGCCGCACGACCCGGCCCAGCAGTTCCGCCGCGAGGGCTTGAGCCGGATGGGGGAGCCGCTGCCGCCGAACGCGATGTTCTGGCTCGGCACCGATGGCCTCGGCCGCGACCTGTTCAGCCGCCTGCTCTGGGGGGCACGCGTCTCGCTGGCTATCGGCATCACGGCCACCGCCATCGTGATGGTGGTGGCGCTGGCGGTGGGGGGCGTGGCCGGGTTCGCCGGCAAGACCCCCGATTTCATCCTGATGCGCTTCGTCGACCTGATGATCAGCGTGCCGCAGTTCTTCGTCATGCTGCTGCTGGTGGTGACGCTGGGGCCGGGAGCATGGGTGGTGGTGCTGGTCGTCTCGCTCTTCGGCTGGCCCTACCCAGCGCGCGTCTTCCGCTCCCAGATCCTGACCATCCGGGAGGCGGAGTACGTGCAGGCGGCGCGCAGCGTGGGCGTGCCGGAGGCGCGCATCTTCCTGCGCCACGTCCTGCCGCACCTACTGCCGCTGGTGACGGTCTACTTCGCGCTGACCATCCCCTCGGTGATTTTCGCGGAGGCCAGCCTCAGCTTCCTCGGCCTCGGGGTGCCGCCACCCACGCCGGCGTGGGGCTCCATGATTCAGGATGGCGTGGAGTATTACCGCGCGGCGCCATGGCTGGTGCTCTTCCCGGGCCTCGCCATCATCCTGACGGTCGTCTCCTTCAACCTCGTGGCGAGTGGCCTGCGCGAGGCCATGGACCCCACCCAGCGAGGACGGTAGGCCCATGCTCGGCTACATCCTGCGCCGCCTGCTCTGGATCGCCGTCACGCTGGTCGGCGTCTCCATGCTTACCTTCGGCATCCTCTTCGCCGGCCCGAAGGACGCGGCGCAGGCCCTCAGCGGCGGCCGCGCGCAACAGGCCTCCATCGAGCAACTGCGCGAACGCCTCGGGCTGGACCGCCCCGTCCACGAGCAATACCTGAGCTACCTCGGCGGCCTGCTGCACGGCGATCTGGGGGAGTCGTACTACTTCGGCAGCCCGGTGGCGCAGGCGCTGGCGCAGCGCTTCCCGGCCACGCTGCAACTGGCGCTGGCCATCTTCATCCTCGCGGTGGCGCTGGGCGTGCCGCTGGGCGTGGTGACCTCGATGTACCGGGGCGGCCTGCTGGATCGCGGCCTGACCATCATCGGCCTCGTCGCCATCTCCATCCCCAGCTTTCTGTTCGGCCTGCTGATGCTCTACCTGTTCGCCTTCCGGCTGAAGCTCTTCCCGGTCGGCGGCTACGGCTCGCCGGCGCACCTCGTGCTACCCGCGCTGACCGTGGCGCTGCCATGGGCGGCGTGGTACGGCATCGTGCTGCGCTCCAACATGCTGGACGCCATCGCGCAGGACTACGCGCGCACGGCAGCGGCGAAAGGCCTGAGCCGCTGGACTATCGCGTGGCGGCACCTGCTGCCGAACGCACTGCTCACCGTGGTGACGATGCTGGGCATGGACCTGGCCGGCCTGCTGACCGGCCTCGCGCTGGTGGAATACATCTTCGGCTGGCCGGGCATCGGCTGGCAGGCGCTGCAAGCCGCGCAACGCTTCGATGTCCCGATGATCATGGGCAGCGTCCTCTTCGGCGCGCTGCTGATCGGGCTGGCGAACCTGGTGGTGGACCTGCTGTACAGCTGGCTCGATCCCCGGGTGCGGTAGACGCCGGTCAGTCTTCTGCCTGATGCTGCGTAAGAGCAGCTTCCCGCTCAGCGCGCATCTCCGCCTTGACTTCGGCTACGGCCTTGGCGGTCTCCCGCTCAAGTTCGTCGGCAGGAACATCTCGAAACACGGCACGGAGTTCTTCTATCAGGTGGATCAGTTCTTCCTGTCGTGCATCTGGTCGCATCGATTGTCGGTCGATTGCGGGATCGACGCACGCCTCGACCTCATAGTTCGCGTCTTGGTCGCTTTCAGTTGTGTTACCGGAAGCCTGCACCAACAATCCACCCTTCTTCAGTTGCAACCGCTTGCCGATCGCCTATTGAAAGGTCAGTTGGCGTAGCGAACAGTGACGCGAGCGCACCGTTGTCGTCGAGTTCTGCGAACCACTCCACCATGGCACGCACCTGTGCCTGATCTCGAATGCGCACTGAGGGGTCCAGCCGGCCTGCGACGATACCGGGCCAAATCTCGGCATGGAGGACGAAAGCACGTCCCGGGGGTGATGGTTGCAGGTCAAATCCTGTTTCGAACGGCCAGACGCGGCTAACGCTTGAAAGCTCCGGGTCTGTTCGAAGGCTTGACACAGCTGGGATTCCGACGAGCGACTGTCCACCAACGGAGCCTGCCCCAAAGAGCTTCCACGCTGACTGCACGCCAGAAATTCGTCGTTCGGTGACTCGCTTCGCATGCAACTGCTCATTGGCATTGACACGATAGGGGAATGGCGGGCTGGTTGGCGTCAACCCATCAATCACGGAGTGGGATGGTCGTCCCCAAAAAGGCCCGGGAGGCAAGGCTCCGCACGTTGCGTTGATTCGGGCTGCCGCTTCGAAACGGTTGTTATCTCCGTCTGGCGCATCATTCACCCATTCACTGAGAACGTTCCAGACCTTCTGCCATGGAGCCCCGGCGCCAGGTAACTGGCACGCCTGAGCGAACCCGGCCGGATACGAGTAGGCGAAGTCGAAACCAATCAGGACTCGACGTCCAAACGCGACATGTTCACAGAGCCGAGACCGTAAGTGTGTCAGGCAGCTTACTCGTGTCCGAAAGTAGGTTTCAGGCGTGTAGTGTGGTGTGAAATCTTCTGCGACTACGAGTTCGCTTACCCACACGGCGTCGGCGGTCGGCTTGGCTGGAGCGGGTTTGCTACGGGAACTCCAATCGACAGCCAGGTAAGCGTCAAACATTCTCAATGCCATTACGGTCCTCCCCACAAGCGAGCAATTCCCCGAACGTACGTACGGTGTCGGGCCTTCCTCCTTCGGGTCAAGCGATGCAGATAACCTTCACGTGTAAGCAAGTGCTGATTCCCACGCAGGTGATGAGACGAGTTCCGGCTCTTTCGATCTGCACTGATAGCGGCGCGGCCACGACGCCGTGATACGTAACTACTCGGCGACTTGAATGCCACCAGTTTGGACACCCAGCGTCGCTCGGATCACGGATGCGCTGCGGCCTCTCGTTCTGCGCGCATTTCCGCGCGCACCTCGGCCAGCGCCTTTGCCGTCTCGCGCTCGACCTCCTCTGGAGGAAGGTCGCGAAACGCGCGGCGAATCCCTTCAACCGCACGGCGTCGCCTGGCGCGCTGAGCATCCAGGCTCTTCAGATCCCGGTAGTCATCCAGCGAAACAAGCGCCGCCACCGGGGCGCCTTCCTCTTCCACCAGCACTCGCCCCTGCGTCCGGGCCACGTCGTGGACCAGACCGACAATATGGCTTTCCAACTCCGCGATTTCCATTATTTGGGTTTCTGGCTCTGGCTCGCGCATGCGGTCTCCTTACGTGTAAGACGCAAGAATACACTCGCCATCGGAGTCACAACCGGAGGAGGGAGCAGGGGGACCTGCTCCCTCCTCCGCCCTTTCGCTACTCGATCCACGCCGCGTCGAGGAACGGCCAGCCACCCATCAGGCCGTTCAGCGGGTCGTCGTGGACATTCTCCTTGCCGAGCCCAACCGCCTTCTCGTTGCCGAGCCCGATCATGGCGACGTCCGTGTTGATCGCCAGTTCCTCGATCTCACGGTAGGCCGCGATGCGCTCCGGGTCGGTCAGCGGCAACGCCTCCGCGCCGGCCACCAGTTCGTCGATGCGCTCGTTGCAGTAGCCGCCATCGTTGAAGCCGTTCTCCACTGCCGCGCAGGTCATCCAGCCGGAAACGTAGTCGTAGGCGTCCGGGAAGCTGGCGGACCAGCTATACACTGCCAGCGGGATATCGCCGGCGCGGATCTGGTCGCGGTAGTCCGCCCACGTGCCCAGCGTCACTTCCGCCTCGATGCCGATGGCCGCGAGGTCCGCCTGAATCCCCTGCAGCGGATCGCCCATGTCGGTCCAGCCGAAGATCTTCACGCCCTGCACGCCGTCCGCCAGCCCGGCTTCGGCCATCAGCGCCTTGCCCTTCTCCACGTCGTAGGGGTAGGCGCTCTGGAACTCTGCCGAGTACTGCGGCATGATCGGCACGTAGATACCCTGCAGCGGATCGGTGGAGCCA
>JASGGF010000452.1:0-4226 GCA_047605145.1 Thermomicrobiales bacterium
CCAGCGCAGGCCCTCGATCATCTTGGCGGTGTCATCGTTCTGCGGCAGGGCGCTCATGCCTCGCTGGAAGTCGTCCAGCACTGGCACGAACTCCCGCAGGAGCTGCTCGTTCGCCGCCAGCCGCTGGCGTTCCCGGTCCTGTTCGGTGCGCCGCCGGTAGTTCGCGTATTCGGCGGTGGTCCGCTGCAGTTGCTCCAGGTAGCGGTCGCGCTCGGCGGCCATCGCCTCCAGCTCGGCCGCGGCCTCGGCGTTCGCCGCCTCGGCGGCCTCTGCTGCTGCGTCCGCGGCAGCCTGATCCGCCGCCATCTCGTCAGGGGTATCGGTCACTGGTTGCCTTCCCATGCCCCAGGCGGGGCCAGGTTGCGGGCGGCCCATGCGTTGCCTGCGCCGCGCCAGAAACTGCTCATATGGATCACCCATTGCTGCTATCGCCTCACTCGCCGTTCAGGTCCGCCATGAGATCGCTCATCAGCCTCGCCATGTAGCGCACCGACGAAATCGACCGGTCGTAGGCCATGCGCGTCGGGCCAACCACGCCCAGGACGCCAACCACCTCGCCATCGACGCCGTACGTGGAGACCACGATGCCTAGACGGCGCAGCTTGTCCTCCGGATTTTCCTTCCCGATGAAAACCTGCACGTCCGGCTCGTCGCCCAGACGCGGCATCATCGCGCTCAGGAAGAGCCCGCCGCCCAGCAAGCTCAGGAGTTCCTGGGCTTCCTGCGCGTCGCTGAACTCCGGTTGTGACAGCACGTGCTCCAGCCCGGAGTGCCGCAAGGCGCCGCCGTTGGCCATACCGCGCATGGCGGTGACGATGTGCTCGATCGCCTGCAGGGCGACCCCGCTGGCGCCAGCGCCGTGCGCCTCGATCTCGTCCGCGCCCAGCCCGCGCAACGCCGCCGACAGCGAATCGGCCAGCGGGGACAGCAGCTCCTGGCCGGTATCTTCCGCCCAGTGCGCCATTACCTGCCGCACCGCGCCGGTGCTGGTCACCAGAATGACCAGCCCCAGCCGGGGCTGCAGCGCCACCATCTCCACGTGCCGCAAACGCGGCAACTGGGCGACCGGCGCCGAAACGACCGAGACATTCCCGGCGGCGCGCGCCAGCGTGGCGGCGGCCAGTTCGATCCAGCGGTCGAGCTGCAGTTCCACCTCGCGGAACTGGCGCAGGATCGCCTGCCGTTCGGCCGAGGGCAACTCGATCTCGCCCATCAGGTTTGCCACGAAGTAGCGGTAACCCTGATCGGTCGGGATACGGCCGCCGGAGGTGTGGAGGTGCTGCAGGTAGCCAAGCTCCTCTAGCGCCGCCATCTCACTGCGGATCGTGGCCGGGGACACCCCCAGGCTGGAACCTGATGCGAGCGCCCGGGAGCCGATCGGCCGCCCCGAGGCAACGTATTCGCGCACCACGAAGCGCAGGATCTTCCGCTGCCGCTCGGTGAGCGGCGCGGGGACTTCGCTGCTTCGTTGTGGTCCAAACGTTGACTCGTTCACGGTGATCTCCGCCGGAAGTCTAGCACTCTCACTACGAGAGTGCTGGAGAGGAACGGTACTCTATGATACGTAACGTGTCAACCTTCTGGAGTCGCATTTGCGAGGTGTGCAGGGTAAAGCGCCCTTGCGCCGGAAACGGCGCAAGGGCGTGGCAAGTTCCGGGTGTGGCGGCTCAGGAAACGGGCTGATCCTCGCCGGTCAGCCACGAGGTGCAGGCCGCGCAGCGCTTGGCGTTGTTCGGCACCACGGAGAGGCAGTTCGGGCAGACCGCCGGCTCTGGCTCGTCCTTCTTCGGCGTGGCGCGGGCCATCAGCATGTTCATCGGTCGGATGACCATGAAGTACAGGACTGCTGCGACGATCAGGAATGAAATGACCGCGTTGATGAACAGACCGTAGCGGAACTGGCTGTTGTTAATGGTGAAGGTGAGGCCGGAGAAGTCCGGGACGCCGCCGAAGGCGCCGATGAGCGGGGTGATCAGGTCGGCCACCATGGAGTTGACCAGCGTGGTGAACGCGGCGCCGACGACCACTGCCACCGCGAGATCGAGGACGTTTCCGCGAAGGATGAACTCCTTGAAACCGTCGATCAGTGACCGCATGATCTTCCCCCCTTTACGCGCCGCGCCCGCTGCGCGGCACTCCTCCGGCACATCGTGCCACGAGAAAGCAGGAAAGCATAGGGTGTTTCGGACGCAAGGGCGATTTCCCGGGTTGGGGGGCTATCCGCCAGCCTGGTCATTGCGATTCAGGATGCGATCCGGGAGCGACCGCAGGTTGCGCAGCGCATCGGCCACCACATCGACGGGGCCGGGCGGCTGCACGTTTTCGGCGTAGTCTTCGGCGGCAGAGACCGGGCCGACATCGTGGCCCAGATCGCGCTCGATTTCCCACCGGTGACGCATCACCCACAGGTAGATATCGGCCTCGGTGTGGTTCGGGAACCGGTCGCTCAGCCCCTGCTCGCGCGCCACCTCAACAATCGGGCAGTAGATGTTGTCGTACCAGTCGGCAACGGCTTCCTGATCCGTCACGGGCTCGTGGCGAATGGCGGCCAGCCAGTCGCGGTGCCCGGTGATGTGCTCCCAGATTTCGTCGTAGCGGCCCAGCGCGGAGGGCCGGATGTCGTGATCCGGCTTGAGGTGGTCGAGGTTGCTACGGCGCAGAAACTCGGCGTACTCCGCCTGCAGGAGCATTTCGCCCGGTTCCATCTCGGCGTAGAAGGGCGCCCGGATGTGTCCTTCGATCACCTCCGCGTCGATGTACTCCTGTCCACGCTCGCGCGCGACGCTGACGCGGTGGTTGCCATCCTTGACGAAGTAGACGTCGCCCACCTTGTAGAGTTGGATCGGGGGCAGGTAGACATCCTGATAGTACGCGCGGTCCACGTTCTGCCAGCGGCCGGCGGTGAAGCGCTGGCGCGGGAAGAAGGCGCGGTTGAAGTCGTGGAAACGGTCCATGCTGCCCACGATGTTGGCCAGCGGCACCGTTTGCACGCCCCGGTAGCTTTCGCCCTCCGGCGAGACGCGCTGGCGAACCTCGTGGTAGGGGATCAGGTCTCGCGCTTTGCGAGCGATGATGGCCCGGACGTCGCCGAAGAAGGCGCGCGTTCGCGCCCGTTCGAAGTCCTGCCGGACTTCCGACTCAAATGGTCTGCTCATAAGGCGCCTCCGCCTCCACGCGCGCAGCCAGACGAGCGGGGTCCAGTTCCAGCAGCTTGTAGGGAAAGACGTTGATCACGTCGGTCTCGTGGAAGCGCTGCTGCGATGGCTGCGAACGATCGTACAGGTGAATGTGGCCGTGCAAGTGGATGGGCGGCTGCCACTGCCGCAGGAAGTCCCGCAGCGTGCGGAAGCCGCGGTGGGCCGGGTCTTGCCGGTCATTGACATCGCGGGGCGGGGCGTGCGTCACGAACAGGTCGAGCGCCCGACCGTGACGGAGCTTGTTATACGTGAGTTTCGGGCGCATTTTCTGCGCCATCAGGCCGATTTGCCACTCTGCGTACTGCCCGTCTGATTCGTCCTCGTAGCGCAGGCAGCCGGGGATGCCAGCCAGAATGATGCCCGTCTCGGGGTCGGTGATCACTTTGCCGCCGATATCGGTGGCCCCACCTGGCTCGCAGGTGCGGCCTGAACCGCACCGCTTCTCGTGGTTGCCGTGCACGTAGTAGACCGGTTTGTTGAGCGAGTCGGAGATGAATTCGAGATAGCTCACCGGCAGATCTCCACAACTCACGACGAACGCCACGTGTCCCATGCGCTGGCGCAGCGTCTCACTGTAGATGCGGGGATCAGCTTCGTCGGTGACCGCGAGAATGGAAATCGTCATCGAACCCGGGTGGGCGAGTCAGGCGGCTCTCGCCAGGGGCGTGCCCGGCCTCTGGCGGGTGCACGCAACACTGCGCGTGCACCCATGGTACTCCACCGGGATCATGGGCTAACGAGGGCTGGCCGCCTGGATCAGCTTGCGCAACTCGGCGGGCGAGAGCCCAGTCACCGGCCGCCCGATCCGGGCCTCGATCTCGTTGGGGCCGCTCAGCCCGCGCTCGCGGGCCCACGGCCAGAACGCGCTCCATGAATACTCAGCCAGATCGGCTTCTCCCGTGGCAGGTTCCGCCGGCGCCGGTTTGGCGGGACCTGCCTCCCGATCCGGCGCGCTGGCGGCGCGAGGTCGCGGCAGGGGCGTGGGCGCGATCTCCTCCACAACGGCGTCTTGCACGAGCGCATCACGCC
>JASGGF010000453.1:0-4163 GCA_047605145.1 Thermomicrobiales bacterium
ACGAATGGCATATGCAAAGAGTTGCATCTACCTGTCGCCATCGTAACCCGGGCTCCACCGCTTCGCAATATCCTTCCCCCATACGCCGCGCGCCTCACGACGGATCACCAGATGACGCACCCCCAACCAACACCACGCCCCTCCGCCACCAACGCGAGCCTTGCCGAGCGCCTCCGCCGCGCCGGGCAACGCGTGACGCCGCAACGGCTGGTGATCCTCGGCGCGCTGCAGCCGGGGGGGCACCTTGCCGCCGACGAGGTGTTCGCGCGGGTGGAAGCGCAGGTGCCGGGGGTCAACCGCTCCACGGTCTACCGCACGCTGGAGCTGTTCAGCGAGATCGGGCTGATCAGCGTGACTGACCTCGGTCACGGCGCCCGGCAGTACGAACTCCTCGAACAGCCGCACCATCACCTGATCTGCCACCGCTGCGGCGCCGTGACCGAACTGGCTGACGTGATGGTGCAGCCACTACGCGACGCTATCCGCGCCAACTACGATTTCTTCCCACAAGTGGATCATCTGGCGTTGTTCGGGTACTGCGCCGGGTGCATGGAAGAAGGGTCAGCGCTGCATGGTTCCGGAGACGTTGACGACGACTGATCTGCCCGCTCCGGGCGGAGAAATCCTCGTGCGCGAGGTGACCGCGCTCGAGCCCGAGGAACTGGCGGACCTCTGCCTGGTGCTGCGGGCGTGCGTCGATGAGGGAGCTTCGCTGGGTTTTCACGCACCGATGCCGGCGGCGGAGGCTGAGGCGTACTGGGCGGGGCTGCCGCGCCCCGGCGTGACGTTGCTGGTGGCGGAAGCGGATGGACGCGTGGGCGGCACGGTCCAGCTGCACGCCGAGGCGAAAGCGAATGGCGCGCACCGGGTGGAGGTGGCGAAGCTGTTGGTGCACCCGGCGTGGCGGCGGCGCGGGATTGCGTCGCGGCTGATGGGCCACGCTGAGGATCTGGCGCGGGAGCGCGGCGGGCTGCTGATCGTGCTGGACACGCGCGAGGGCGACGTCAGCAACCTCGTCTACGCCGCCGCCGGCTACCAGCAGGGCGGGCGTATCCCGAGTTACGCCCGCGACGCGAACGGCGAGCTGAGCGCCACCATCTACTGGTACAAGGAGCTGATGTAACCATGTAGCGGCCCGTGCATTCGGGCTGCGCGCTGCATTGACTTTTCCCGGCAACAGGCGCACGCTGCCGTCACCGCACACCCCACGCTGGCGTGGAGCCAGACGGGCCTTGACCAGACAGACGACTGTCTGGCGGGCGTACGGGTGATTGCGCCGTCAAGTCCAGGAGGTTTCTGTGGCCCCTCGGATTTCCCGCTCGCAGTCCCTTGGCATTCTGGCGCAGCAGGCGTTCGCGGGCGGGCTCAACCGCCGGGCCTTCCTGCTCCGCGCCGCCGCGCTTGGCGTCTCGCTGCAAGCGGGCGACGCCATGTTCCGCGCCTACACCGCGCGGGCGCAGGATGACAGCAGCAACCCCATCACGGTGACGGTGGGCGGCACGCCCATCGCCGCCATGGACGAGGACCTCTCCGCCGCCACCCCCGGCGGCACGCTGCGCTTCGGGCGTTCCACCGATTCCGACAACCTCGATCCGGTCACCAACGACGGCAACGTCAATATCTGGTACTTCATGAGCATCTACGACCAGCTCGTCCGCGTGGCGCCCGATGGCATCTCGCTGGAGCCGGCGCTGGCCGAGAGCTGGGAGATCTCGGACGACGGGATCACCTACACCTTCCACCTGCGCGAGGGCGTCCTCTTCTCCGATGGCACGCCGTTCACGGCGGACGATGTCATCTACTCCTACACTCGCGCCGCCAACGACCCGGACGAGCACTGGACCTTCACCCTCACCGCGCTGCAGCGCGACGAGAACGGGCAGGTGCAGGGCATCACCGCGCCAGACGCCAACACGGTCGTCGTGGAATTGGCCCAGCCGTGGGCGCCGTTCCTCTCCGACGTCGCCATGTTCAACATGTCGATCATCTCCAAGGCGTTCGCCGAGGGCAACGAAGAGACGCTCGTCGAGACGGCGATGGGCACCGGGCCCTTCGCGCTGCAGGAGTGGAAGCGCGGCGAGACCCTGACCCTCGTCAAGAACACGAATTACTGGGAAGAGGGCCTGCCGCTGCTCGACAGTGTGGTGGTCTCCGTGGTGCCGGACGACAACGCCCGCATCCTGCAGTTGCAGGGCGGCGAGCTGGACGCCATGATGGATGTGCCTTCCAGCCGCGTGCCGGAATTGCAGATGGACCCGAATCTGAAGGTCTACCAGTTCCCCTCCACCCTGACGTCGTACATCACCTTCAACACCCGGAACGCGCCCCTGAACGACGTCCACGCCCGCAAGGCGTTGCAGTACGCCACCGACCGCCAGACCCTGAACGACGTGGTGCTGTTCGGCGTCGGCATCCCGGCCACCTCGTTCATGCCGAAGGGCGCGCTGTACTGGAACGACGCGCTGACACCCTACGCCTACGACGTGGAACAGGCGAAGGCGGAAATGGCGCAATCCGCCACCCCGGAAGGCTTCCCGCTGGAGTTGAAGATTCGCGGCGGCAGCCCGGACGAGGAGACACTCGCTACCGCCCTGAAGGACATGTGGAGCCAGGTTGGGGTGGACGTCACGATCACCCCCACTGAGGGCACGACCCTCAACGACGACTACAACAACCAGAATTTCCAGGCGATGACGAACTACTGGACCAACGACATCATCGACCCGGACGAACTGGTCGCCTACGCCATCCTGCCGGAGAGTTCGCAGGCGTTCCAGACCGGCTGGGTGAGCGACGAGGCGCAAAAACTGGCGCGTGATGGCGCGGCGGAACTCGACGACGCCAAGCGCGACACCATGTACCGGCGCATTCAGGAGATCTACAACGACGAGTCGCCAATGCTGGCGCTCTACTACCGGCCCTACCTCGATATCACTACCACAAAGGTGCACAACTTCGGCCACCCGCCGACCGGCGAGTTCGAGTGGCGCACCACCTGGATCGAGCAGTAGGCCATCCTCTTGTGGCGCGGCCGGTTGACCCCCGCCCGCGCCGCTGATTCACGCCAGGATTCCGCATGAATCGTGGGCAGTTCGTGGCCCGGCGGCTGGTGCAGATGATCCCCGTGCTGCTGGGGGTCACCATCGTCGTCTTCGGCCTGCTGCAACTCATCCCCGGTGATCCGGCCAGCGCCATGCTGGGGATGCAGGCGCGCCCGGAATCGCTGGCGGCGCTGCGGCAGTCGCTCGGGCTGGACCGGCCGCTGTGGGAGCAGTATCTGCACTACATCGCCGATGTGGCCCGGCTCGATCTGGGTGAGTCGCTCAAGTTCAAGGTGCCCGTGGCGCCGCTGCTGGTGGACCGGCTGGAGGTTTCGCTGGCGCTGATCGTGTACGCCACGGTGCTGATGATCGCCATCTCGCTGCCGCTGGGCATCCTGTGCGCGTTGCACCGGGACGGCATCTTCGACCAGATCACCCGCCTCGTGCTGATGGTGACGCTGGTGATGCCCGCTTTCTGGCTGGGCATCATTTTCCTGACCTACTTCAGCCTGCAGTGGAAGCTCTTCCCCGTTTCCGGCTACGGCGACACCTGGCCGGAGCGCCTGCACCACCTGTTCCTGCCAGCGCTGGTCATCGCCCTCAGCATCACCCCGATGCTGGTGCGCGCCCTGCGCACCAGCATTCTGGACGCCCTGAGCGCGGACTACGTGCGCACCGCGCGCGCCAAGGGCCTGCGCGAGCGCGCCGTGACCACCGGCCACGTGCTGCGCAACGCGCTGATCCCGGCGGTGACGCTGCTGGGCCTCTCGGTCGGGTACCTGCTGGGGGGCACGGTGATCGTGGAGAACGTGTTCAGCCTGCCGGGGGCCGGCAAGCTGCTGATCGACGCCATCACCGCACGCGACTACCCGTTGGTGCAATCGACGGTGCTGGTCTTCGCCTTCATCGTGATCGCCATCAACCTGCTCACCGACCTCGTCTACACGTTCCTCGATCCTCGGGTGCAACTGTGACCGCTATCACGTCCGACGCGACGCTTTCCACCGCGACCACCTCCTCGCCGGCGCCGGGCGGCGCACTGGCAGCCGCTGCGCGTGGCCGCTCGCTGCGCCGCTGGCGACAGCGCAACCTGATCATCGGGGGCGCGATGATCCTGACCCT
>JASGGF010000454.1:0-4152 GCA_047605145.1 Thermomicrobiales bacterium
GCTGGTCGGGCCGCCGGCCTCCGCTCCTGCGCCCGTGGCGCCGGGCGCTTCGGCGCCTGCTGACCCTGCGGCGCCGCGCTCCGACTGGGACCGGCCGCCTGGCATGGGCCGCTTGCGGCCGCAGCCAGCCGGCTGATTGCACTTCAATACAAACAGCGAGGGCCTGCCAATTGGCAGGCCCTTCGTGCATGTCTCGGGTGGAGGCGGGGGGATTCGAACCCCCGACCTCTACAGTGCGATTGTAGCGCTCTCCCAGCTGAGCTACGCCCCCGCGAGTGATTCGCAGTATAGGGACCAGCGAACCTGTACGTCAAAGCAGCATGGCCGGAGCCAGGGCTGGCGGTAGGCTCGCCGCTACAGCGCGTTTTCCATCGCACTCGCAGACCGCCATTTGGATGACGCTTGCACTTTGCCTGCGCTATACTCGCCGGGCTTTTGCGGGGGTAACTCAGTTGGTAGAGTACCTGCTTCCCAAGCAGGCTGTCGCGGGTTCGAGTCCCGTCCCCCGCTCCAGAACGGATCCGGTCAACGACGTTGATCACCATCGCCCGGCGCTCCTGCCGGGCTTTTTCATGCGCGTCGAGCGTGCGCGACGCTACAGATCCCCATCAAACTGGCATACCCTCTGCACTTACGGAGGTCATCAGGCGACCGAAAGATGCCGCGCATCGAGCGGGGCCAGCCGCCTTGAGACCGAAGGATTTGGCATGAGCGCGACGGTGAATCTGCGAGACGTTCGTCCCGGCGACGATGTCCTTGGCTCTGACGGCGGCAAGGTCGGCACGGTTTCCGATGTGTACGATCGGTTCCTCGTCGTTGAGAAGGGCTTTTTCTTCCCGACCGACTACTACATTCCGCTGGCTGCCGTCACCGCGTTGGACGACAGTGGCGTCTGGCTGAACATCACCAAGGACGAGGCGCTGAACAGCAACTGGGACATCGTGCCCGATGACCTCACCGTGGCCGGCGCCGGTTATGCAGCCGCCGATAGCGCGACATACGTGGCAGATGATGCCATCGTTGGCGGGCCAGACGCTGTGATCACGGACGATGCCGTGGTCAGTGACGGCGTCGCAGCGTCCGCACGCGGCGCTGTCCCCGGCGCGTACGAAGTGGCTGCGGATGATGAGTTGCGCATTCCAGTGCGAGAGGAAGAGTTGACCGCAAACGTCCGCCAGACCGAGGCCGGCGCTACCCGCATCGAGAAGCGCGTCATCAGCGAGGACCGGGTGCTCGAAGTGCCGGTCACTGAGGAGCAGGTGCGCGTTTCCCGGCGCGTTGTGGACCGCCCGCTGGACGCCAGCGACGCCGATGCCTTCGAGGAGATCGTGATCGAAGTGCCGCTGACGCGTGAGCAGGTGGAACTGCAACGGCAGGGTCACGTGGTCGAAGAGGTCGTGGTCAGCAAGGAAGCGATCCAGCACACCGAGGAAGTGCGCGGCACGGTCCGGCGTGAGGAAGTCATCGTCGATGGCGCGGTGGTTTCCGATGTGGGCACGGACGCCGACGTCCGGTAATTCCCGACTGACGAATCCGGAACCCCAAGAACGGGCACGCTGGGCGTGCCCGTTCTCGCGCCATGTGCGACGATTCGCTCCTGTGATCCGCAGCTAGCAGGAGCGATTCCCGTGCCCAACCGCTATCTCTCGCCGGACAGCATGCCGGCGCCGTTCGGCTACTCGCAGGTCGTGGAGAGCACCGGCTCCCGCACTGTGCATGTCGCCGGTCAGGTGCCGTTGAATGCCCAGAACGAGCTGGTGGGCGAGGGCGACTTCGAGGCGCAGGTGCGGCAGGCGTTCGAGAACACCCAGCGGGCGCTGGAAGCCGTTGGGATGAGCTTCGAACAGGTCGTGAAGCTCCAGTTCTTCCTGACGGATATCGCCAACTTGCCACTGGTGCGCGGCATTCGCGATCAGTACATCAACACGGCGCAGCCGCCGGCCAGCACCTCGGTGCAGGTGGTTGCACTGTTCCGCCCCGAGGTGATGTTCGAGATGGACGCCGTCGCCATCGAGTGACGGCAGGTTAGGCCGGAGGCTGGTTCGCCAGAACTGCGTGCAGGCCCAGGGCGATGCCAGCGCCGTCTTCGGCCACCGCCACGAGGGGATCCGGCAAGTGCGTTTTTCGCACGATGCCGGTGCGGACGTAGTAGCCGGCAAAGGAGCCGGCCAACGCCCACGCTGCGCCGATGATGGCTCCGGCGCGCGTCGACTCGTTGCGGCTGCGCAGCAACAGCGCCCCGGCCAGCCCGCCGAGACCCGAGCGCACGATGAGGGAGCCGGGTTGGAGCCGGCTGGGCGTGAAGGGCAGCTTGTCCACGACGATCTCGCCGATGGCGCTGGCGGTCAGCACCGCAGGCGCCATCGGGTGGCGGAGGGGCGCTGGCAGCGCATCCGCCAGCGCGGGGTTGCGTCGGGCGGCCAGCACGAGCAGGGCCAGCGGCAGTTGCGACCGCAGGCCAGCGACGGTCCCGAGGATCGCCGCGTCAACGTAGTTCGTCGTGGTCTCGTCCATGCGATGTTGGCCCTGTCGATCTCATGAGCGCGGCACGCCGGTCAGGCATGCGCCAGACAGTATGCTAGTGCGACAGTCGAGCGCGTTGCGATGCCGGGGTACATCGCCTGCGGGGCTGCGAAGAGGTGCAGCGACATGAGAAGCGGTCTGCTGCGAACGGGCATGATCATCACGGTGCTGGCAGGCGCAGGATTCGCTGCTCCTGGTAGCCTGCACGCGCAGCAAGATCTGAATTGCGAGGATTTCGGATCGCAGGCGGACGCTCAGGCTTCGCTCAACAGCACGTACCCGGACGACCCGAATCGGCTTGACGCCGATCACGACTGGGTGGCCTGCGAGAACTACTTCAAGTTGTCAGACGCCGACGAAGCGCGCGTCATTCCATCCGATGTCGTGAACGGCGGCGCCAACGGCGCGGATCAGGCGCCGACCGGCGCCGACAGCGGCAACCAGAATCAAAATCAGAATCAGGGTCAGAACCAGTCGCCTCCACCACAAGACCAACCTACGCCTGCACCCGTAGCGCCCGCCCCGTCGCCAGAGACGCCCGCGCCGGTGGCGACGACCATCGGGGTGAACTCCCGCGTCGACCCGCCAGCGGACCTGATGGCGCAGGTGGCAGACTGCGAGGTGGTGACGGTTTCGACGCGTAGCATCGCCGGGGCAGGATGCCCCGGCCGGGGCGTAGTCATCCTGCACCCTCCGGCCGGCACACCCCGTATGCGCTCGTCGGTCACTATCCGGCCGGGAGCCATGTTCGCCGCCGCGCCGCGAAGCGCCAGCGCGGCGCAGGAGGCCGTCGCCAGCGACAACAGCGAGCGCGCCGGAAAGCGGGAGCGCAAGAAAACAGCAACCGCCAAGCAGAAAGCCGGAACGTCGAAGAAGGAACGCCGCGCGCACCGTGAGCAGCGCGGCGCGCGCGACTAGTCGGCGGCGGAGTACGCCTCCGGCGCGATGTCTGCGCCAAACTTGCCGCGCGGCAGCGGCGGCATGTTCGCCTCGGAGGCCAGCGCATTGAGCGCCTGCACGGTGCGCCGGTGGCGCGGGGTGCGTCCGCCAGACTCCCAGAGTGAGACGGTGTGGTTCGAAGCGCCGATGCGCGCCGCCAGTTCGGTCTGCGTCAGCTTCAGCTGGTGGCGCAGCGTGCGCACCCAGGTTCCCGGGGTGTCACGCCACTCCGGCGGCGGCGGATTGCGCTCCAGGGTGATGGTGATGCGGACGCCTTCCTGCGCGGCCAGTTGGAGGGTCGCGAAGGCGGCGGCGAGATCTGCCGGATCCTGAGACCGAACGTCGAATCGCATGAGAGTCCCCCCGATATGCACCCAGGCGCGCCGGCTGGCGCGCTGCAGCGGCTTCAGGTCGGTGTGCGGCCACGCCAGGTTCCGGATGAAGCGGCGTGCCACGAACAGGATAGCAAATATCCGACCCAATGGGTCGGATATTACCGCTCGCCGCGCGTTTTGACCAGTTAGCGAATGGTAGACGGGAGAATGTGCATCTGGCTGCGATATTTGGCGACCGTGCGCCGGGCGATGCGAATGCCGTGATCGAGCAGCCGGTCGCTGATCTGGGCGTCGCTGAGGGCGCGGCCGGCGGCAGCTTCCTCGCTGATAATCTGCTGGATGACGTGCTTGATGC
>JASGGF010000455.1:0-4136 GCA_047605145.1 Thermomicrobiales bacterium
CTCCGCGCCTGCACGCGCCATCGCCCGGTCAGCAGCGCCCGGAACGGCGTCTCAACCAGCGCCCAGCACAGGTACGAGAGCAGCAGCGTCACCCCGAGGAACAGCCCCAGTTGCACCCAGGGCGGCAACACCGAGAGGGGCTTCGGGTACTGGAGGGCATAGCGGATGATGATCTGATGAATCAGGTAGCTGGAGTAGCTGATCTCCCCCAACAGCACCAGCAGCGGCAGGGACAGCAGCCGCGCCACGGCGCCACCCTCCAGCGCCAGGACCACGATCAGCACGGCAAACCCCAACGCCGGGATGCCGCCATTGGTGAGCCAAATCCACCCGGCGGAGCCGACGCCGTCCAGCCGCACTGCCCCCGCCGCCCACGCCGCGCTGTTGACCATCAGGAACCCGAGGAACAGGATCGCCAGCACCTCCCACAGCGTCGCCCTGGCAAACCCGGCAGCGCGGCGCGCAGACAGCCGCTGCCACACCACCGCCGCGCTCATCCCCAGCGTAAACTCAAAGAGCCGGGCCAACGGGAACACATGGAGCACCGGGATATTGCTGACGCCCTGCGCATTGGGTTCCTGCATCGGAAACACCCCGGCGTTCCCCAGCGCCAGCAGCAGCAGGGTCAGCAGCAGTACGCCCAGCAGCTTCCAATGCCATGTCCGCCGCCAGCCGATGACCAGCAGCGGGAACAGCAGGTAAAACCCCAACTCCGTGGACACGCTCCATGAGGGCGAGTTGAACGACCCCCACTGGTCCCCTGCCGGGGTCCAACTCTGGAGCAACGCCACATTCGTCAGCAGACTCTGGGCGCCTGCGCGGCTGATGACCGGGCGCGCCGAGGGGAGCAGGAGCAGCAACAGCAGCAGCGCCGCCACGTGCGCCGGCCAGACCCGCGCAACGCGCGCCCGCCAGAACTGCCGCGCGCCCACGCGCTCCATCTCCCCGTACACATACACGAGGATGAACCCGGAGAGCACGAAGAAGAACGATACCCCCTGCCCCAGCAGCAGCGGATCGCCCAGCGTCGGAGGGATGCCAAACTGCCCCCGCGCGTGCAACAGCAGCACCATGCCGGCGGCAAAGAAACGCAACGATGTCAGCGGGCGCAGGTGAGCGCGTCCCGGTAAGGTACGCATGGCGGGCACCCGATGTCTCCTCAATCACACGAGAATCGGGACAGCATAGCCAGCCCCATTCCCGCCGCCATCCCGCGGGTACCATCAGCCGTGCATCGCGCGGGCTCCGCGATGCCGCCGCAAAGGGAGCGATGCCACCATGCCCACGAGCACGCCGTGACCCAGCCGCCCGTCGTCACCATCTGCCTGCCCACCATCGGCCGCGCCGCCATGCTGGGGGAGGCGCTGGAAAGCACCCGCGCCCAGACCTGGCCCAACCTCGAGATCCTGATTCTCGACAACGCCGCTGAGGAGGGCGACGGGCAGCGGCTCATCACAGCATTCGCCGCCAGCCATCCCCGTGCCCGCATTCTGCGCAGCGAAACGCGTCTCCCCATGTTCGCCAATTTCAATCGGGGCATCTACGCCGCCCGTGGCGAGTACATCACGTTTCTCTTCGATGACGACCTGCTCCGGCCCACGCTCGTTTCGCGCGCGGTCGAGCTGCTGGAGCGCTACCCCCAGGCTGGCTTTGCCGGCAGCAACTACACCCTCATTGATGCAGCCGGCCAGGGTATCCAGCAGCCGAATCTCATTGCGCAAACCGGCATCGTGCCGGGCCGCCGGCACATCGCCGCGCAAATGGGCTGCGCCAGCATGATCATGGCTACCCCGGGCGTCGTCTACCGCCGCAACCTGCTGGCCGCCTTCCCCTTCGATGCCGCCCTCTCGGTGTACGGGGGAGACCTGGTGATGCGACTGCGCATGGCCGAAGTCGCGGATGTCGCGCTCATCGCCGAGCCGCTGGTCAGCGTCCGCGTGCATCCGCAGACCGAAACCGCTCGGATCACCCTCACGGAGGGTCTCACCCGGCGGGCGCAAATGTTGCTGGCCTACATCGACGAGTACGCGGCCCGCTGGCCAGCCGACCGCGCCTTCGTCCTACACCTTCGCGCCCGGCTGGCGTTGGCGCACAGCGCCACCCTCGGCTGGGACTGGCTCACATTGCCCGATGCCGCCGAAGCCGAGCAACGCCGCCTCGGACTCCGCGTTGTGCCGGGCGGTCCGGCGCTCGCCGCCACGCTCGCCGCCAGCGAGCGCCTGGGGCTCACGCCCGAGCGGCGGCGCACCCGGCTTGCCCCGCTGCTCCGCCGCCTCGGGCAGGGCGCGCCCACTCCATATCGCTAACCGCCGAGACCGCGCTTCGGCGCGCCCGGGGCGGCGGCGGGCTCACGGCTGCGCGGTCAGCGACACCGCGGTGAGCTCGCAGCGGCCGCTCTGGAAACTCGGCGCCAGTTCCACCGCCACGCTGGTGGCCGCCGCCGGGGCGCGATGCCACAGGAACTCTCCACCGCCGTCCACACCGGGGTTCACCCGTTCCAGGGTTCTGCCCAGTTCCTGCTGGTTCACGTCGTACCAACGCAACGCCAACTCAAGGTTACTGGCCAGGTGCTCGCAAGAGGCGTCCGCCACCAGCAGGTACGCCGCGCCGCCGGTCACTGGAACCCGCTGCGCCAACATGCCCCCGTTCGGAATGTACCGTGATCCGCGCGAGCCCTTGATTTCCCCGGTCGCCGTCCACGGGCCATCACCCCGCTTGACGGTGTCCAGCTCAGGATCGGCCAGCAGGTTTGGTCCAGCGGCCCACTCATGTCCGCCGTCCGGCAACAGCTCGAACAGGTACGCATTCTGGTCACCAGCGAGGACACGGGTGTGCTCCCGCAGGAATGCCAGCGACAGCACCGTCGCTTGCCAGTCATCGGTTGTGGTTGCTGGGCGATTCCAGATGACATAGCGCACGCCCAGCGCGTCCAGGCTCGCCAGGACCTCTGCGGGTGTCTCCCCTAACGAGGACAGGCTGGCGTTTGGCTCCACATACAGCAGCCGCGCTTCGGTGTAGATCTGCGCGCCGCCGTCCATGCGCCCGAAATAGACAACCGGGGTATCCGGCGGCAACGCGCTGGCCGCCTCCAGCGCCACCGCCGCCGGCACGACGCGTTCCACATACGCTGCCGCGCTCTCGCGGCCGGTCAGGTAGTTCACCGGAACCTGCGTCAACACGCCCAGCAGCAGGAACACCGGCGACACCGCCACCCCAGCCACCACCCCGCTGCGCAGCGCGCCGCGCAGCATCGCCTGCCAGTGGTCGCCCCGCGTTTCGAGCACGCGCCCGGCGGCCACGCCAACCAGCACCGTCGCCAGCGCAAAGGTTGGCAGCAAATGGCGGATGATCTGGTACGGCGTGAAGACCCAGGCCAGGTAGGACAACAATGCCGCCACCCCTACCAGCGCCACGCCGCGACTGCGCGGCAGCAGCAGCAGGAACGGCAGCAGCAGCAAGAGCACCACGCCGATTTCGCCCCGGCCAACCACCAGAAAACGATGCTCATCGGCGTGGAAGGTGAAGAACCAGGGGATCTGCAGTAACGCCAGCGGCGACGTGCCCAGCGTCCCGACCTGCGCGTCGTAGACCGCCAGTCCCGGCGTTGCCGACGGCGCCGGGAGCGGCAGCACACCGCCGAGCGGCCCCGTCATTCCCAGGCGCACCGCCAGCGCGTTGAGCGCCACCTGAATTTTGGGAGAGAGCGCCCCATTCGCCAGCACGCTTCGCAGCACCCACGGCAGCGCGACCAGTGTGCCCCCGCCAAACGCCACGCCAGCCAAAAGGCGCATGCGCCAGCCGTCTCCAGCGCGCCCGACGAGCAGGAGGGCCCCGCCCAGGACCGCAATCATGGGCAGCATGTTCAGCTTCGCGGTCAGCCCCAGCCCCGCGAGCGCGCCGGCCAACAGCGCCCAGCGCGCGCTCCCGGTCCGCTGCCACAGCAGGAGCCCGGCCAGCGACGCCAGCGTGCACAGCACCGTGAAGAAGTCGATCAACGCGTGCCCCAGCAGCCACAGGGTGAGGGGCATGGTGGCGAAGACCGCCGCGCCGCAGATGGCCGCGCGGAGCCCGCCCAGCAGCAGCGCCAGCCCGGCCACTCCGCAAATGGCTCCCAGCCCCAGCAACGCGTGCATGCC
>JASGGF010000456.1:0-4128 GCA_047605145.1 Thermomicrobiales bacterium
CGCGCCAGATTCGGCGTGGTTGCGCCGCACACCCCACCCGATGTCGCGAATCGGCCCCCCTCTCCCGCGCATCGGGAGAGGGGCTGGGGTGAGGGCTCGTCGGCGTCGTGAAGCCGCCCACTCCTCAATACCTACCCCAGTCAGCCGCGCAAAGGGAGATGGGCTGGGGGGTGAGGGTTTTTCTCCCTACCCGAACTTGCGGCGGGACGTGATCACGCCCGTGTTCATTCCCACAAGGTTGAGGCCGCCGAAGAAGCGCGCGTGCTCGATCTTCACGCAGCGGTCGGAGACGACATCGAGGCCGGCCTCGCGCGCCATCTTCTCCGCCTCCGCGTTCTCGATGCTCAGTTGCATCCAGAGCACCTTGGCGCCAATGTCAATGGCGCTCTGGGCCACGCCGGGCAGCTCGCTCGGCTTGCGGAACGCCACCACGATATCGACCGGGTCCGGGATCTCCTCCAGCGAGGCGTAGACCGTCTCGCCCAGAATCTCCTTGCCGGCATACCGGGGATTGACCGGGATGACCCGGTATCCCTCCGCCTGCATGTAGATAGCGGCGAAGTGACTGGGCCGCATGTGGTCGGCGGAAAGGCCGACCATCGCCAGCGTCTTGTTCTCCTGCAGGATGCGCAATCGCTCCAGCGCGCCGCTCGTGGCGCGAATCGTGGCGTTCTGCCGCTCAGCGTGGGTCATGCCGATGCTCCAGTGGTGACGGCGGCCACCGCGCCCGCCTTGCGTAGCGCCTGATCGAGATCCCAGGTGATATCGTCCACATCCTCCAGCCCCACCGAAATGCGCACCATGTCGGGCCGGATACCGGCCTCGATCTGCTGCTCGTCCGTCATCTGCTGGTGGGTCGTGCTGGCCGGGTGGATGATGAGCGTCTTGGCGTCGCCGATATTGGCGAGGTGCGAGATCAGCCGCAACTGCTCCACGAACCGCGCGCCGACCTCGCGGCCGCCGCTCACGCCGAAGGTGAAGACGGCGCCCGCGCCAAGCGGCAGGTACTTCTCCGCCAATGCGCGGTGCGGGCTGTCCGGCAGCGTTGGGTAATTCACCCACGTCACGCCGGGGTGAGCCTGCAGGAATGCAGCGACCTTCTCCGCGTTGCTCGTGTGACGCGCCATCCGCAGCGGCAGTGTCTCCAGCCCCTGCAGGAACAGGAACGAGTTGAAGGGGCTGACGGACGGGCCGATGTCTCGCAGGTTCTCGACGCGCGCCTTCATCAGGTAGGCGTACTCGCCGAACGTCTCGGTGAAGCGGATGCCGTGGTACCCCGGCGAGGGATCGGTCAGGCCGGGGAAATTGCCGTTGCCCCAGTGGAAGCGCCCCGATTCGACGATGAGCCCGCCGATGGCGGTGCCGTGGCCGCCAATGAACTTGGTGGCGGAGTGCACCACGATGTCGGCGCCGTGCTCGATGGGCCGGCACAGGTATGGGGTGGCGAAGGTGTTGTCTACCATCAGCGGGATGCCCGCCTCATGGGCGATGTCCGCGACCGCGCTGATATCCAGCACACTGATCAACGGGTTGCCGATGGTCTCGCCGTAGAGCACCTTCGTCTTCGGGGTGATGGCGCGGCGGAAGTTCTCCGGGTCGGAGGGATCGACGAACACGACATCGACGCCCCAGCGCCGCAGCGTGACATCGAACTGGGTGTAGGTGCCGCCGTACAGCGCGTTGCTGGCGACGATCTGGTCACCGGGGCCGAGCAACGTGACCAGCGCGATGTACTGCGCCGCCTGCCCGGAGGCCGTCGCCACGGCGCCAGTCGCCCCCTCCAGCGCCGCCACGCGCTCCTCGAAAGCCGCCGTGGTGGGGTTCATGATGCGCGTGTAGATGTTGCCGAAGCGCTGCAGCGCGAAGAGCTCGGCGGCGTGGTCGCTGTCCTCAAACACGTAGGAAGTGGTCTGGTAGATCGGCATGGCGCGCGCGCCGGTGACCGGATCGGGGCGCTGGCCGGCGTGCACCGCCAGCGTATCGAACCCGAAAACGCGATCCTCTTCCTTTGGCGCGGGTGTGTTGGGCGCGTGCCCGTTGGGGGAGGTCATGGTTACGCAACTCCGCTGACGGTCTTGGCCGAAATGTCCGTGGTCAGGGTCGTGCCCTCGCGCAGAGTGGCGCCGACGACGCAGTAGCGCTCGGCGCGGGCGGCCAGCTTGGCGAGGCGCTCTTCCGGCACGTCCGCCGCCAGTCTGACGCTGGAGCGGATAGCGGTGAAACCGACCGGGGTCTCCGGGTCGATGCCCATGGTGCCCCGGAAGTCGAGATCGCCTTCCACGACGACCTCCAGTTCCTGCAGCTCAACGCCCATGGCGGCGGCCACCATGCGCACCGTGATCTCCTGACACGCCGCCAGCGAGGCGAGCAGCAGATCGCCAGAGCAGGCCAGCTCGCCATCGCCCCCGGCGTACGGGTGGGCGGCGGCGTCCCATGAGGCGAGCACCTTGCCGCTGGCGTCCTCTGTCGCGATGGTGCAGCGAGTGGGATCGTTGCCGGCGGTGACGCTGCGCACACTCATGGTGAGTTGGGCGCTGGCCGGGTCAGTTTCGTATCGCTCCTTCAAGGGAGCCTGTCGTTCACGGAGTGTGGTCACGCAAAATCCTTTTGTTCAGTTCGAACTCAACAATCTCTGGGTGAAGTATCGCCAGATGCCCGCGCTGGCGCAACGTCGGCGCGATACCATCCCCCACGTGGTATTCGCCGCAACATCGGGAGGGGCAACATGGGCGATCTGACAGGCAAGACAGCGCTGGTCACGGGCAGCACGCGGGGCATTGGGCGCGTGATCGCCGGGCAACTGGTGGATGCGGGCGCCGATGTGGTGGTGCACGGCCGCGACGCCGCCGACGTGGCGCGCACGGTGGACGAGCTCAGCGGCGGCGGACGCCACATCATCGGGTTCACCGCCGATCTCACCCGCGCCGAGGATGCGCACCGGCTGGCGGAGCAGGCGCTGGCCGCCGTGCCGCAGCTCGATATCCTCATCAACAACGCGGGCGCCAGCACGCAGGAGCCGTTCTGGGAGGTCTCCGACGCTAGCTGGGAGGCGCAGAACACGGTGAACTACCGCTCGCCGTTCATCCTCGCGCAGCACGCGGCGCGGCACATGCGGGAGCGAGGCATCGCCGGGCGCATCGTCAACACCAGCACCGTCGGCGCCCACGTCTGCCACGGCAAGACCCTCGTGTACGACGCGGCGAAGGCGGCGGTTGAGGCGATGACGCGCAACATGGCGTGGGAACTGGGGCCTTCGGGCATCACGGTCAACTGTGTCGTGCCCGGCCCAATTGGCGACCGCCCCGGCGATTCGCCCAGCGGCGCGCTGTGGCAGCGCATTGCGCCGTTCGTGCCCGTCGGCCGCGTCGGCAGCGGCGCCGATGTGGCGGCGGCGGTGCTCTTCTTCTGCCAGCCCACCGCCGCCTTCATCACCGGGCAATCGCTGCAGGTGGACGGCGGCTACGCCATGGGGTTGCCGGAAAACTACTTTTGATGCATTCAGGGAGGAACACGCAGGTGCAGACAATGCAACTTGATGATCAGGGACGGGTAACGCTCCCGGCGCCGATCCGCGCCCGTCTCGGGCTGGAGGCTGGAGACACGCTGTTCGCCTGGGTGGAGGAGCAGACGGGCCACATCGCCATCGCGAAAACAGTCAATGCATTCGATGCGCTCTACGATGACGCGCTGGAGGAGTACCGCGCCGGACGCACCGTGAGCCTTCGCGAATTCGCGGCGGCCGAAGGCATCCGCCTCGAACCCTAACGCGCAGAGCGCAAGCGTTGCGCAACCAGCCGCGAACATGCAGGAGCCTGCTGCTCCCGAAACACAGGCAGCAGCAGGCTCCTTGCAGGCCAACGCCAATTCGATGCCGCCACCCGCTCCGGGTGACGTCCTGAGCTTGCCGAAGGACCTCGCCGCCAACCCCGGCGCTCCGCGTAGGCTGCGAAACTCCGGCGCCGGATGAACGAGGATCCTTCACCCGGTGACCACCCTACGCCTTCAGCGCGCCCTCTTGCAGGCCCTTGATGTACCAGCGCTGGGCGAAGGCGAAGATGATCAGGCCCGGTGTAATCGCCATGATGTAGACGGCGGCGAGCCGCGGCCACACCCACGCGCCCATGCCGC
>JASGGF010000457.1:0-4117 GCA_047605145.1 Thermomicrobiales bacterium
CCCCCGGTGTTCTGCGAGAAGAAGTCCTTGTCGATGGCGTGCGCCACTGCCTGCCGCGCCTGCAGGTTGTCGAAGGGCGGCTTCCGCACATCCATGAACAGGCGGGTGGTCACCGGCGTGGCCCCGATGCGGCGGGTGGCGGCGTACTGCTCGTCGCTAATCACACCCGGGATCTCGGCGGTGGGGATGGAGTGGATGAACTCCGCCTCGCCGCTCTCCCAGCGCAGCATCTGCACCGAGGGCTCCACGTTCAGCGAGAGTTCGACGCGGTCGAGGTAGGGGAGCCCTTCGCGGAAATACTCCGGGTGCTTCTCGAAGATCACCTGCTGGCCGGGGTCCCACTGCACGAACTTGAACGGCCCGGTGCCGATGATGACCGACTTGCCCCACTCCTCGCCGGCGTCGATCGTCTCCTGCTTCGGGCTGATGCCGTTCATGGTCATGGAGAGGATCGCCGGGAAGACCGCCTGCGGCGTCTTCAGCGTCACCTCCAGCGTGTAGGGGTCAACAATCTTGACCCCGGAGAGTTCTTTCGTGTCACCGGCGATCACCTCGTCGTAGCCGACGACGTTCTCCATGTAGGTCTTGCCCCAGCTGTACACCTCCGGCCAGAGCTGCCACGCCAGCGAGAAGGCGACGTCATCCGCCGTCATCTCGCGCCCGTTGTGGAACTTGACGCCCTCGCGCAGGGGGATGGTGTAGACAAGGCCGTCGTCGCTGATTTCCGGGAAATCCGCCGCGAGATCGGCGAAGAAGGTGTTCTCCGCGTCGTAGGCGTACAGGCGGTTGAAGAGCAGGCTGCCGGAGCTCCACCAGTCCTCGCTACCCTCCGCCCCGCCGGGATCGAGGCTGCGGATATCGCCCTGCCCCAGCAGGCGGTACGTGCCGCCCGCCTTCGGGGTGGCGTCCTGCGCGCGCGCCACGCCGCGCGGCGTGGGCGCCACTCCACTGGCGAGGAGCGATGCGGCGGCGGACGCCGCCAGCAACCCACGACGAGACAACCGGGCCTGTGGCACCCTCGTGTTCATGCGCGCCTCTCCTGTGCGATGTGGTCTCCTGCAACAGGCCGCTCTTCGCGCGGGGCGTGCCTCGCCCTGACACGAACATGCGGCAGCGTGACACACGCTGTGACAAAAGAGACCGGTAGCGCGATCGTATGGGTAGCCTGTGCGCGCGTCAAGCGGCGCACCGCTGCGTGCGCCACTACGTACATCCGCGCGCAGAAATACGTAATTTCCCCCATACGCGCGCCGCCTGTGTTCCGATACGCTGGACTCCCTGTTCATGCCCGTGCGCGTTGTGCGGCGCTGTGACCTGCCTGTGTGAGGAATGGTGATGGACGACGCAACCTTCGACCGAATCGTGCAAACACTGCAAGGCGCCGCAGGACGCCGCCGCGCCCTGACCACGCTGGCGGGCGCCGGCCTGCTCGGATTAGCAACCGTTTGGCCGGACGACGCGAGCGCCAAACGCCGCAAACGCAAGAAGAAGAAAAAGAAGAAGACCCGGAAAGAAACGGTCACGCTCTGCCGCGATGAGCAGACGATCACCGTTAGCGCGCAGCAGCAGGCCGCGCAACTCGCGGCCGGGGCCACCCTCGGCGCGTGCCCACCATGCCTCGCCACAACGGCCAACCTACAGGAGGCTATCGATGCGGCGCCGGCAGGCACGACCCTGCGTCTTTGCTCCGGGCGGCGGGTGCTGACGAGCACCGTCACCATCAGCAAGAACTTCACCCTGCTCGGGGCCGGCAGCGACAAGACGATCCTCGATGGCGGGAATGCGGTTCGCGTGTTGCTGCTGACCGATGGCATCACCGTGACGGTGCAGGATCTGACCATTACGCGCGGGCTGGCCAACGGCGATTTCCCCGACGACCGGGGCGGCGGTATCGAAGGCAAGAAGGCCACGCTGACGCTGCGCGGGGTGGCCGTGACCGATTGCACCGCTACTGGAGACGGCGGCGGCATTCACACGTTCGTCAGCACCCTCCGGCTGGAAGCAGGCTGCCGCATCACCGGCAACACGGGCAGGGATGGCGGCGGCATTTTCAACAATGGGAGCGAGGTCACTGTGGATGCCAGTCAGGTGAGCAACAATACCGCTACCAGTCGCGGCGGCGGCATCTTCGATCTGAGCGGGGCCAACACCCTGACGCTCTCCGGGAGGAGCACCGTGACAGGCAACGCGGCCCTCACCTCCGGCGGCGGCATTCAGGTGCAGGGCCCCGTGACGATCACCCCCGGCAGCCGGGTGGTCAACAACGACCCGGACGACTGCGCCGGGCCGGGAATCGTCACCGGCACGTGCGGGTAGGCACGGCCGATATCTGGTCGGGGCGCCGCGGAACGGCGTATCGGCGCCTGCCTCATTGCCGGCAGGCGCCGCTGACAGCACGGATTGCGCCCCTACGCCGGGCACCCCACGCACTGATCGGTATCCGGCGAGTTGCCAGCCACCGTCACGTTCTCGAAGCCGTTGAAGGTCACCGAGCCGCTTTCCACGTAGATGCCGGCGCCGGGATTCGTGGTGGCGGAGACCGTGTTCTCGGTGATGATGTTCGACCCAACGAACGTCACGATGTTCCCGTTGACCAGCGCCAGCCCGCCGCCCCGGCCACCTGAGTCGTCGGTATACGCTACATGGTTCCCGGAGATCTCGCTGTCGGTCATCGTGAGCCGCCCCGCCGTGAGTTTGATACCGCCGCCGTTGAACCGGCCGGCGCTGTTGTTGCGCACGCTGGTGCGGAGCAGGGTGAGGCGGCCTGCGCTCACGATGCCGCCGCCGGAGCCGAGGGTAGGGGCTGAGTTTCCGGTCACCGTGCAATCGGTGAGCGTCACATCCGCGCTCACGCTTACGCCGCCGCCGGAGCCGATGGCCTTGCCGCCGGTAATGCGCAGCCCGCGCAGCGTCGCGACGATGTTGGCATCGCTGAAGGCCGCCACCGTCTTGCCGTCTTCGGTGTTACGCAGAATCGTGTTCGTGGCCGGGTTCGCGCCATCGCCCGCGCCAATCACCGTCCACCGCTTCGGCGTCCCGGGGATCGGCTGCCGGTTGATGCGCCCGTTAGCGTTGAGGTACGTGCCAGGGCAGACCACGACCGTGCCTTCCTCGACCACGTTGTTGATCGCGTCGTTCACCGCGACATAATCGCAGCCGCTGGCGCAGACATCGCAATCGAGGCAGGCGCCGTTGCTGCAGATCTGGGTGGCGCCGCACTGGCTGGTAGCGGCGCACGCCTCGCACGATCCGTTGTTGCAGATCTGCCCAACGGCGCATTGGCTGGCCGCCGAGCAGGCGACGCAGGTTCCGTTCACGCAGAGCGGGGTGGGGTTGGCGCAGGAGGTGGCGCCGCAGCCGCAGGCGCCATCCGGCCCACAGGTCTGCCCCGGCGATCCGCACGCTTGCCCGACGGTGGCGGCGTTCACCACACAGGCGCCGCTGTCGCAGGTGAAGCATGCGCCGCACGCGGGATTGCACGTCTTCGGCTTCTTTTTATGCTTCTTCTTTTTCTTGCGCTTGCGCTCGGCGTGGGCTCCGCCGGTGGCATCGCCGCGCCGCTTGCGGGCGGCGCCATCCTCCGCCAGCAGCGAGGCAGCGGCGCCGCCAAACAGGGGCGCTGCTAGCAGCCGGGCCACTGCACCGCGCCGGGTGGCGCCAGTCAGCGTGGCGCGGACGAACTGGTCAAAGCGGGAATCGTCCATATCTGGCCTCACTCGAGACGCTCACGGCCGGGAGCGTTTCCCGCAATGACCTCACCGTGCGTTGTGCTGATTATGGCTGAGTCGTGTCATGACCGGCATCCGGACGGCGCCGGCCTGTCTGCGGCGACGCTACGACAGGTTCGGGGGCATAACCGTGAACACCTTGTAGTTCGTGTCCTTGTTCCGGGTCATGAAAAACGACTTGCCCTCCAGGTCCAGGGTCATCGACTGCCGCACTTTCATGGCCCTGCCGTTCAGCGCCACCCGCCCACTGGGCCGGCAGCACGTGGCATTCCCCATGCCGCCGCCGAGGGCCACCGAGGCTTCCGGCGGACGCAGCGAGGAATTTTCGAACTGGAACCAGTAGAAGTCGTGAATCCACAGGTAGCCAACCGTCGTGTTGCCGGCAAATC
>JASGGF010000458.1:0-4096 GCA_047605145.1 Thermomicrobiales bacterium
GCCCCAGAGCCCCAATGTCATCCCGAGGCCGCAGCCGAGGGATCGAACACCCCCAAATCGCGGGGGCACGGCGCCAGTTCTCCGATAGCCACCGCCGAGGTGGCAGGCGGAGAGCTGGGTCGGGGTGGCGCAGTTGGGGTGCGCGGTCCCTCCTGCGGTCGGGACGACAGCGTGGTGAGGGAGTTGCGCGGTGGGCATCGGAGATCTGGGCCAGAGTAGCGCAGTTGGGGGTGCGCGGTGGATGGCGTTGACCCGCTGGTCTGCGGTGGGGGATGATGCCGGGGCGGCGCGGCGGCGCCGGGGCAGCATCAACGAGGAGCCATGTCCACCGTGACCACCAGCGACTCCGCATTTCCGCTCTCTGGCAAGGCCGCGCTCATCACCGGCGGGGGCGCCGGCATCGGCCGGGCGACCGCGTTGGCGTTCGCGGCAGCGGGGGCTCGGGTGACCATCGCCGATATCGACCGCGCCAGCGGCGAGGCCACAGCGCAGGCGCTGCGTGAGGCCGGGCACGAGGCCCAGTTCATCCACGCGGATGTGGCAAACGCGGCGGCGGTGGAGGCGATGGTGGCGGAGACGGTGGCGGCGTTCGGGCGGCTGGATTGCGCGTTCAACAACGCGGGCATCGAGAACGAGGAGCGCCTGCTGGCGGACTACCCAGAGGAGGTCTTCGATCGCACCATGGCGGTGAACCTGAAGGGGGTCTGGCTCTGCCTGAAGGCGGAAGTCACGCAGATGCAACGGCAGGGCGGGGGCGGGGCCATCGTCAACGCCTCGTCCATCGCCGGCCTGCGCGGCTCGAAGTACCTGACGATCTACTCCGCCAGCAAATACGGCGTGATCGGCCTGACGAAGGGCGCGGCGCTGGGCTACGCGGCGGACGGCATCCGGGTGAACGCGGTCTGCCCCGGCCTGATCGACACCGACATGATGACGCGCCTGCCGCGCACAAAAGCCGTCGCCGCCGAGCGCACGCCGATTGGCCGCCTGGGGACGCCGGAGGAGATCGCCGCCGCCGTGGTCTGGCTCTGCTCCGACGCCGCCTCGCTGGTGACGGGGGAGTGTCTGGTGCTGGATGGCGGCGTGACGGTGTAAGCAGGCGCCGCGCCGCTCCGTCGTCATCCTGACGGAGGAAGGATCTCGTCAGCCTCACCGAGGGAGACGAGGTCTCTCCACTGCGGTCGAGGCACGAAGCGTGCGGTCGAGACACGAGATGATTGGTGGGGATACGTCCCGGTGCTACCCTGCGGGCAGACGATGTGCGGCAGGAGGGCGGCATGACGACACCAACCGGCATCGCGGCGTTGCCCCCGGCCCCCACCGGGCCGCTGCCGGCCATCATCGCGCCGCATCTGGACGCGATCCGCGCGCTCTGCCGCGAGTACGGCGTGGTGCGGCTGGAAGTGTTCGGCTCCGCCCTGACGCCAAAGTTCGACCCTGAAACGAGCGATATCGACCTGCTGGTGGAGTACCCGCCGGACTACGACTATGGGCCGTGGCTAAGCCACTACCTGGACCTGAATGAACGGCTCACGGCGTTGCTGGGGCGTCCGGTTGATTTGGTGATGATGGGAGCTGTCCGCAAACCGCGTTTCATCGAGTCCATTCGCGACAACCGGCGATTGCTGTATGCCGCCTGATGTTCGCGGAACGCTTGAGGACATTCTGGAGGCGATTGGTTTCATTGAAACCGACACTGTGGGGTTGAGCTTCGAGGAGTTTCTCGCGGATCGAAAAACCCGTCAGGCGGTGGTGTACAACTTTGAAGTCATCGGTGAGGCCGTCAACCGCCTGCGCCGCCACGCGCCAGAGATCGCCGAGCGGATCAGCAATGCGAATAAAGCAGTGGGACTGCGCAATGTGTTGATCCATGGATATGATCGCATTGAGTACACCGCTCTGTGGCAGACGACACACGAGTTCATCCCGGTGCTGCGGGCCGAGGTGGAGGGGTTGCTGCGCGAGCAGGACGGCTACTCCGCCGGGTAGAGGGCCGGGTCGTAGCGCCGGGCGATGAGGCCGGTGGCGCGGGCGAGGTCGAGGTCCGCGACGAGCAGGCTCTCCTCACCGTAGGGCGCGTGGACGAAGAGGTCGCCTTCCGGGTCAATGATGGTGGTGGCCGATTCCGGGTAGCGGAAGGCGTAGTTCACGCTGGCGAACCAGATGGTGTTCTCGATGCTGCGCATCAGCATCGCCTTTTCGTAGTAGGGGGAGTCTGGGTCGCCCCAGCGCGTCAGCGTCGGGCCGGCGGTGTCGCTGCCGGTGAGCTGCGGGTGGAACACGACCTTGGCGCCGCGCGCCGCCGCCCAGCGGGTGGCCTCCGGGTAGCGCCAGCCCTCGTGGCAGATGGTGATGCCGAAGGGGACGCCATCGATGGCGAACAGGCGGCGCTGGCCGTCCGGCACGTAGTGGGGCGCTTCCTCCAGCGGGATCTGGTTCTTGGTCTGGTGGCCCTGTACGGCGCCGTCACGGTCGATGACGACGGCGACGTTGTGCGCGCCGAGCGCCGTCTCCCATTCCATGCCCACGATCGCCGCCACGCCGTGGCGCGCCGCCATGGCCTGCAGCTCCGCCAGCGCCGCCGCCTGTCGCGCCTGATCGCGCGGGGGCACGGGGAAATCGAAGCCGCGCAGGCCGGGGATGTATGTTTCCGGGAAGCAGACGATGGCGACATCCTGCGCCGCCGCTTCAGCCAGCATGCGGTCGGCGGTCACCAACCGCTCCTCGACAGTGGGCGCGTTGCGCACCGTGGCGAGCCCGATGCGGAGGGTGTCTGGTGTCATAAAGCCGCCTTCTCGTTCGACGATGTACGGCAGGGGAGTATAGGGAACCTGCACCCGGCCGCGCGGCGCGATGACGAGCGCCGCGCGCATGCACCATCTGGAGAAATGCGATGACCGAGCACGCACCGTACGCAAACCAGAGCCCGATCACCGACCCCGGCGCGATGCGCGATTGGCTGGGAGCACTGCCCGCTGATTTCCGGACGTTGCGGGCGCTGGCGCGGCCGCTGGTGGCGCACTACCGCGCCGATGATCTGGAAGCCTTCGGCATCCCGCCGGAGCGCCTCAGCGAGATCGATACCCGGTTCGCGGCGGCGATGCTGGCGCGCTTGCAGGAGATGGACGCCGCGCCGCTCTCGCCGGAGCGCGCCCCGGCTACGCGGCTGGTGGGGTGCTGCCGCGATCACACAGTGCTGTACCTGACGCTGCTGCGAGAGGCGGGCATACCGGCGCGGGCGCGGGTGGGGTTCGCCAGCTACTTCGTGCCGGGCTGGTGGCTGGATCACGTGGTGGCGGAGGTGTGGGACGCCGCCGAGGGGCGCTGGCGGCTGATCGACGCCGAGATCTCCGACATCTGGCTCGACCGCTCGGATGGCGCGGAACTCGACACCCTCGATCTCGCCCGGGACCGCTTCGTGGTGGCGGGGGAAGCGTGGCAGGCATGCCGCAGCGGCGCGGCGGACTCCGAGCGATTCGTGGTGGCACCGGATCTCGATGTCCCGGTGACGCGTGGCTGGCATCAACTTCGGCACAACCTCGTGCAGGATCTGGTGGCGCTGACCCGGCGGGAGATGATCCTGTGGGATACGTGGGGCCTGCTTGATGACGCGCCGTTTCCGGAGGCGCAGTGGGCGCTGCTGGATGGCATCGCGGCGGTGACCGCCAACCCGGCGGTGACCGGCGAGGAGGCCTCCGCGCTCTACGCCGCGACGCCGGGGGTGCAGGTACCGGCGGAGGTGCGGAGCATGAATGTGCTGAGCGGAGAGCCGCGCGTGGTGGCATCGGGCGTGTAGGGGGGGCAGGGCGCCGAAGGAGGTGGCGCCTCCAGCGCCGGCGCACGCTCCGCGCCCTTTTGCGATCCCCCCGCATGATGTCATTCCGGCGAAGAACGCAGGCCGGGCAGCTGGGAGGCGTATCTCCGGTTCTCCGCGTGCCACCAGGAACCCCGCCACACACGCTGTCATTCCGAGTCCGCAGACGAGGAATCGCGCACCGCCGAGCCTCGCGGAGACGGCGCCCTCTCCGCTCCCCACCACGGCCCAGTTCTCCGCCTGACACCGCCCAGCTTCCCCACCGCGACGTCGTCCTGCGCA
>JASGGF010000459.1:0-4090 GCA_047605145.1 Thermomicrobiales bacterium
GCCACGGAAAGCCCCTCGCCCTTCGCAAAGGGAGAGGGGTTTGGGGTGAGGGTTCTTCGAAGCAACGGCGTCGACGTTCCAAACACCTACCCCAGTCAGGGTGATAGACGGAGAGAGGCGTCGAGATGGCAGCGAAGTGCAGCCGGGTGCGTCAGCGCACGCGGTTCCAGTTCGCGATGTTCCAGTAGATCGCTTCCCAGGAACTGGCGGCCACGTTCTCGTTGCGTAACGAATTGGCGATGCCGTACTTCTCGGCGGCGCGTTGCACCAGCGGAATCAGCGCGTAGTCCTCGATCAGCAGGTCATTTATCGCGATGAACAGCGCGGTGGCGCGCTCGGGGTCGGTTTCCACGGCGACGGCGTCGTACAGGGCGTCGTAGGCCGGGTTGTGGTAGCGGGCGTCATTGAGCCGCGTCCAGCCGTTCGCTCGCTGGGCGATATTCGCCCCGTCGTCGCTGTACCACGCGCCGAAGTAATCGAGCGGGAAGGGGCTGCCGGGCGCACTGGCGTACATCTGGACATCGGCGTAGAAGTGGCCGAGGTTCTGGTCGTTGCCGGGCGAGGGGTCAAAGTAGACCGATGGGTCAACCTGCCGTAGCTCCACCCTGACGCCGATCTTCTCCCAGTTGACCTTCATCAGCGCCTGAATGTCCTGCAGGATTGGGCTGGTTGCGGTGACGAAGACCATTTCGAGCCGCCGCCCTGCCTTCTCGCGGACACCATCGGCCAGGCGCCAGCCAGCGGCCTCCAGCACGCGGCCGGCTTCATCGAGGTCAAAACGCCATGAGGTGTCGTGGGACTCCAGCGCCGGGATGCCGACCAGCACGTTCGCCGCCGGCGGCTCGCCCGGCGGGCCGGCGAAGAAGTGCGTGGCGATCGCCAGCCGGTCGGTGGCGAGGGTCAGCGCCTGCCGCACCGCCGGGTCGGTCAGGAACGGGTGCGGCGTGCGCCACTCCGAACGCTGGCCATCGACCTCCCGGTTCGGGTCGGAGAAGTTGAACGCGATGCGCTGCAGGGTCGTGCCGGGCGTCGTCACCACCCGCCCCTTGCCCCCGCGTTCCAGCTGGCGGAGTTCCTCCGGCTCCACCAGCAGGCTCCACGCAAAATCGAAGTCACCGGTTTGCAGCACGGCGCGGGCGGCGGAGGCGGCGTCGCCCCCGCCCTTGAGATTGACGCGGGAGAAGAACGGCTTGTGCGGCTCGCGGTAGCGCGGGTTCGCCGCGTAGACCACGCGGTCGTTTGGCGCGAACTCCGCGACGACGAAGGGGCCGGTGCCGATGGGGTGCGTCCGGAACGCATCGGCGGCGTCCGGCCCACCGGACAGGATGTGCTCCGGGTAGACCGCCCCCCAGACGCTGCCCACGAACGGCATGAACCACGCCGGGTCCGGCTCCGCAAAGCGCACCTCCACCGTCAGGTCATCGAGCGCCTGCACGTCCGCGATGGGTGCGTAAATAAAGGCGGTGGTGGCCGCGTTGGCCGGGTCCGTCACCCAGCGCCACGTGAAGACGACATCGTTGGCGGTGAACGGCGCGCCGTCGCTCCACGTCACGCCGGGACGCAGTCGGTAGGTGACGCGGGTCAGGTCCGCCGCAAGCAGGCCGTTCTGCAGCGTGGGGACCTCGCGCGCCAGCGCGGGAACCAGCGTGCCGTCCGGCAGGATGCTCAGCAGCGGCTCCGACACCAGGGCGGCGGCCAGCACATCGTTCATGCCGCCGGCGGTGTGGGCTCCGGCCTGAGAGGGCGCCTGCCATTGGAGCATTTTGAGTTCGCCACCCTCGCCCCGTTGCTGCCCCGCCGTGCCTACGGCTGGCGGTTGCGGCGCCGTCAGCGCCCGGGGGCTGGCGGCGGCGGGCACGGCAGGCCCGATGGCGGGCAGCAGACCGAGCGCGAGCGCGCGGTGCACGAATGCGCGCCGGGTGGTATGCCGGCCGGGCCACGCGTCGTCATCGCTTGCTCCACCCGGCGAGTGGTCGGTCATGGCTGCCGCTCCATACTGCAAGATCCGCTGGATGCTCGTAGGCATTGCAGATCGCCATTGTGTAGGATGCCGAACGTTGGAACAACGCGCGTACGGAGTTTCCATGGCCGGATTCTCAACGTCCGCTCGCGGCATGGCGCTGCCGATCCCCCGCACACCCATGCTGGGGCGCGGCCGGGAGTTGGCCAGTGTGCGGGCGCTGTTGCTTCGCCCCGATGTGCCCCTGGTCACGCTGACAGGTCCCGGGGGCGTCGGCAAAACCCGGCTGGCCCTGCACACCGCCGACGCCCTCCAGCGCGAGTTCGCCGATGGCGCGGCCTTTGTGTCGCTGGCGGCGATCCGGGACGCCGGCCGGGTGCTGCCGGCGGTCGCCGTCGCGCTGAGGATTTCCGAAGGCGGCGATGGCGCGGAGCTGGATCGCCTGGTCGTGGCGCTGCGCAATGCCGAGCTGCTGCTGGTGCTGGATAACCTGGAGCAGGTGCTGGATGCGGCCCCGGCGCTGGCTGATCTCTTGCTGGCGTGCCCGGCCCTGACGATGCTGGCGACCAGCCGGGCCACCTTGCGGATCTCCGGGGAGCACGAATTCCCGGTCCCGCCACTGCCCCTGCCCGCCGCCAGCGGACCCCTGCGCCTGGACGCGCTGGAACGCAACCCGGCGGTGACGCTCTTCCGCGCGCGGGCGCAGGCGGCGGACCCCACGTTCACGCTGGACGAGACGAATGGGCTGGATGTGGCGGCAATCTGCGCCCGCCTCGATGGGCTGCCGCTGGCGATCGAGCTGGCCGCGTCGCGGGTGCGGGTGCTGCCGCCGCGCGCCCTGCTGGAGCGCCTGACCGGGCGGCTGGAGGTGCTGACCGGCGGCGCGCAGGACACCCCGCCCCGGCTACGCTCACTGCGAGACGCCATCGACTGGAGCTACGCCCTGCTGACGCCGCTGGAGCAGCAGTTGCTCCGGCGGTTGGCCGTGTTTGAGGGGGGCTGGACACTGGAGGGGGCGGAGGCAGTTTCCGGGGCGGCGGATCTGGAGACGTTGGACGGCGTGACCGCGCTGGTCCGCCACAGCTTGCTGCACCAGACCGACGGCGCCGGGGGGCAGTCGCGCTTCGCCATGCTGGAAACGATCCGCGAGTACGCGCTGAGCCGCCTGGCCGCCAGTGGGGAGGAAACGGACACGCGGGCGCGGCACGCCGCCTACCTGCTGCGGCTGGCCGAGCGGGCCGAGCCGGCGTTTGGCACGGCGGCGGAAGGCGCGTGGCTGGAGCGCTTTCGCGTTGAGGCCGGGAATCTGCTGGCCGCGCTGGAGTGGGCGCATCGCGCCGGCACGCCCGATCTGCTGCCCGGCCTGATCGCCGCGCTGCACTGGAGCTGGTGGGTGTCCGGCTTCTACGCCGAGGGGCGAAGCTGGGCGGAGCGCGCGGTGGACCCGGCGCGGGCGGCCATCGACTCGCCGCACGTGCGGGCGCGAGCGATGGCGGTGTTGGGGCGCTTCCTGATGGTGCTCGACGAACCCGAACGGGCCGCGGCGGTGCTGGATGAGGCGTGGGCGCTGGCGGAGCCGCTGGCCGATGCGAAAACGCTCGCCCTGATCGCCGGGAGCCGCTATGGGCTGGCCGGGCGCGATGGCGACCCGCACCGGCAGGACGCGCTGGCGAAGGATGCGCTGGATCGCTGGCGGCTCCTGCCGGAGCCCGGCTGGACCGCCATGTTCCTCGCCTCATTGGGGAGCCGGGCGGAGGCGGCGGGCGCGCTGGATGCGGCGGAGGCCCACTACGCCGAGGCGCTGGCGATTGGCCGCGCCCACGGAGGCGGCATGGCGCAGGCGTGGGGGCTGGAGGGGTTGGGCAGTTGCGCACTGGCCCGCGGGGACACGGCGAAGGCTGCGGCGCTGCTGGCGGAGGGGCTTGCGCTGGCCTCTGTGACGGAGCGTCTGCTGGCGGCGGCGATCCCGCTGTACTTGCAGGATCTGGCGGCGTTGGCGGCCACGGCGGGCGAACTGGAGGCCGCCGCCCGGCTCTTTGCCGCCGTGGAGGTCGACCACGAGCGGCAGGGCATCCACGACGGTGGCGCACTGCAGGCGTGGTTCGGCCAACTGGCGCCCCCGCCGCCCGG
>JASGGF010000460.1:0-4068 GCA_047605145.1 Thermomicrobiales bacterium
CCGGCTTGCCGATGGCCGGGTGGAACTTGTCGATGTCCTTTTCCAGCGCCAGAATCGCCTTGCTGGCCAGCATGATGGCGTTCACGCCCGTGGCGCGCGCCGCCGCCGTGTGCGAGGCGCGGCCGTGGATGGTGACCTTCACGCCCAGCAGGCCGCGCTCCGCGTTGCGCACCTTCAGGTCGCTTTTCTCACCGATCAGGCAGTAATCCGGGCGGGGGAGGCGGCCGGCGGCGATCTCGTCCAGCACAAAGATGGTGCCGAGCTTGCCGCCCAGTTCCTCATCGCTGACCACATGCACCTGCACACGCCCCTTGATCGGGGTGTCCTTCAGCAGCTGCATGACATACAGCATCACCGCCACGGAGCTCTTCATGTCCGAGGCGCCGCGCCCGACCAGCTTCGTGCCGTCCGCGTTCACGGTCGGCTCGAAGGGCGGCGATTGCCACGAGGCGGGGTCGGAGACGGGGACGGTGTCGAGGTGCCCGTTCATGACCACCGTGGGGCCGCCCTCGCCGTCGCCCAGCGTCACGATGACGTTCGGGCGTTGCGGATCGAGCGCGACCACCTCGTAGCCGATGCCCTGTTCTTCGCACCAGCGCACGACAACGTCCATCACGGCGCGTTCTTCGCCGCTGGTGCTGGGGGTGGCGATCAGGCGGCTGGCCAGCGCGACGATCTCGTCGCGGTTGACTCGCGCGGCGGGCGAGTCCGTCATGGGGTGTCCCTTCCCGGCACAGGGCAACCACAGGTCACGCCGGGACGGCGAAACCGGGCGCCAGCGCCATGCTCAGCTAGAGGCGCTCGAAGCGCTCCACATCGATTACAAAGACGACCGCGCCGCCAACTTCGACCTCGAAGTTCTCGGGCATGTACAGCAGCCCCGGCTCCAGCGCCGGGGAGTAAGGCACCGCGACCTGCGTCCGGCGGCGGCACGTCCGCCTGAGGATGCCCAGCACCGAGGCAACCTGATCATCCTGAACGCCGATCAGCAGACTGGTGTTTCCGGTCCGCAGGAACGATCCTGTCGTGCTCACCTTGGTAAACCGGTGCCCGGCGGCAATCAGGGCATCGGTGAGCGCCGAGGTGTCTTCGTCCTGCACAATGGCGATTACGAGCTTCATTGATCTTCCTCCCTTTCAGGGGCGGCGCGTGAAACCGCACACGTCGCTCCACGGAGGCATCGCCGCGCCACCTTGTGGGCGCGGCCATCATAGCGTATGCGCGCTACGCTGTGGTCTGGCGCTTCCGCCTGATTGGGAGCCGGGCTATTCGTCGGGATGGGCGCCCAGCAGCGAAATCAGCTCGGCGTGGATCAGGCCGTTCGTTGCGACGACCACCCGTTCGCTGGCGCGAAAGTCGCCGCCGGCCCGGTTGCTCACCTGCCCGCCGGCCTCGCTGACCAGCAGCGCGCCCGCCGCGACGTCCCACGGGTGAATGCCGCGCTCCCAGTAGCCCTCCATGCGGCCCGCTGCGACGTAGCAGAGGTTCAGCGCTGCGGAGCCGGTCTGGCGCAGCCCGCGCACCCGCTCCAGCACTGCCAGCCAGCCGGGGCCCTGTCGCTTGCGCATCGCCTCTTCGTGGGCGAACCCGCTGGAGAGCACCGAGGCGCTGACGGTGGGGGCGGCAGACACCCGGATCGGCTCGCCGTTGAGCGTGGCGCCGCCGCCCTTGATCGCGCGGAACAGCTCGCGCTTGATCGGGTCGTAGACCACGCCGACGACGGACTGCCCGTCGTCCTCCAGCGCGATGGACACCGCGAAGTGGGGGAAGCCGTGCGCGAAGTTGGTGGTGCCGTCGAGTGGGTCAACCACCCAGCGGTAGCGGGCGCCGGTGTTGTCGGAGCGGCTGCCTTCCTCGCCCAGCAGATCGTGGTCGGGGAAGAGCGTGCGCAGGCGCCCGGCCACCAGATCTTCGGAGGCCTGATCCGCCTCGGTCACCAGATCGAGCGGCGACTTGTAGCGGATATCGTGCTCCTGTCCGAAGCGATCACGCAGGATCGCCCCGGCGTCCAGCGCCAGCGACACCGCGACATCCGCGAAGATCTGCAACGTCGGTTCGACCACCGGAAAGGCCCTCTTTCGTCTGTTTGCTTACGGCGCCAGCGGGAAGCGGGGGTGTACGTCGGTTTCCCAGCCAGCCTGACTGCCGCGCCGGATCACCCACGCGGCGGCGCCGGCCACCATCGCGGCGTTGTCGGTGCAGTGGCGCAGGGCCGGGTAGGTCACCGTGACCTCCGGGCCGGCGCGATCTGCCACCTCTTGCAGCAGCCGCTCGCGCAGCGGCCGGTTGGCGGCCACTCCGCCCGCCAGCACTACGGTCTGCGCGTCCGTCGTCACGGCGGCTTGCGCGGTCTTGACCGCCAGCGGCTCCACGATGGCGGCCTGAAACGACGCCGCAAGGTCCGCAATGGGGGCGCCCTCCGCAAAGCGCGGCGGGCGGTGCTCGCGGAAGGCCGTGCCGGCGACCAGCGGCGCCGGAGCGTCGTCGGGCAGCCGCAGGGGGTTGGTCTGGCGCAGCAGCGCGGTTTTCAGGCCCGAGAAGCTGAAATCATGCGTTCCGGGCAACCACGCGCGCGGCAGATCGAAGGCGTCGGCGCGGCCCGCTTCCGCCGCTCGCTGCACCGCCGGGCCGCCGGGAAACCCGAGGCCCAGCAACCGGGCGCCCTTGTCGAACGCCTCGCCAGCGGCGTCATCGAGCGTGCGCCCCAGATGGTGAAACACCCCGTGCCGCTGCATCAGGATCAGTTCGGTGTGGCCGCCCGAGACCAGCAGGCAGAGCACGGGAAACTGCGGTTCTGGCGCCGATTGCCCGGGATCGTTCAACCAGTTGGCGTAGATGTGCGCTTCGAGATGGTTCACCGCCACCAGCGGCCGGCGCATGGCGTAGGCCATCGCCTTGGCGGTGTTGACCCCGACCACCAGCGACCCGGCCAGACCCGGACCCTGCGTGACCGCGATGGCGTCGATGTCGTCGCGCTCGATGCCGGCCTCACTCATCGCCTGCTGCACGACCGGCACGATGGCCGTGACGTGGCTGCGCGCAGCCAGCTCCGGCACCACGCCGCCGTGGGAGCGGTGCACATCGAACTGCGAGGAGACGACCGAGGAGAAGACCTTGCGGCCGTCCGCCACCACCGCCGCCGAGGTCTCGTCGCAAGACGTCTCGATGCCGAGGACGATCATGGCGCGCCGTTCACCGGTCCGAGAGGCGTGATGCCGCCCGGGTCAACCCGGTCCCGCAGCCGCGCTTCCAGCCCCGCGCGCAGGACTTCCAGATCCGCCTGCACATCCGCATCGCTGAGCGCGCGGGACCACATGATCAGCGCGTCCTCGCCGTTGTCGCTGTAGTAACGCTTGCGCACGCCATGTACGGTAAAGCCGTATTTGCGGTACAGCGCTTGCGCCTGCTCGTTGGAGACGCGCACCTCCAGCGTGAGCCAGTTGGCGCCGCGCGCCCGGGCGGCGTCGAACATGGTCAGCAGCAGCAGCTCGCCCAGGCTTTTGCCCCGGTAGGCCGGGTCGATGCCGATGGTGGTGATGTGCGCCTCGTCGAACGATTGCCACATTCCCACAAACCCGATGACCTGCGGCGTGGGGCGCTCATCGTGGCGCCGCCCGAGGTGCAGCGGCAGAAGCGAGCGCCGGGGCACGCTGCGGGCCGCACCGTGTTCGCCGTGCCCATCGGCAGGCGGCTCCGTGGCCCGCAGCACGAGGTAGTAGTTCTGCCGGGTGTCGAGCAGCTCACGCCGGTAGGCGGAGGCCGGCCACGGGTTTGGAAAGCAGCGCTTCTCCACGCGGCCAACCGCCACGATGTCGTCGGCCGTCATGGGATCTATGCGGTAGAGGGGTGTTGGCGTGTCGTCCACGAGGGGCGGCGGTTGCGCCACATGCAGCGAACTCATGACGGGGACGGTAGCACAACGGAAGGGGCGTCCGCCTGCGTCGTGTGCATGCTCACCGCGACAGGTAGACCGGTTCCAGCGCGGCCGGGTCCGCGATGTCGCCGGCGAGCCACCTGCGCCACGCCAGCTCGGCGACGGCGCCCGGCTGGCGCTGGCGCAGGGCGGGC
>JASGGF010000461.1:0-4047 GCA_047605145.1 Thermomicrobiales bacterium
CCGTTTCCATCACCACGGTGGGGGCGTTCACGGCGGTGGGCGCCATCCTCGTCATCGCGCTGATCATCGTGCCGGCGGCGACCGCCTACCTGCTGACTGACCGCCTGCCGCTGATGATCGGCCTCTCGGTCGGGATCGGCGCGCTCTCGGCGGCGCTGGGCTACGCCTTCGCGCGCTGGCAGGACCTCTCGGTCTCCGGCTCGATGGCGGCGGCGACGGGTGTGCTCTTCCTGCTGGCGCTGCTGCTCTCCCCCTCTCAGGGGGCCATCGCCCGCATGCGCCGCCGGGAGCGCAACGCGCGCCGCTTCGCGGTGGACCTGCTGATCGTGCATCTGCTGACCCACACGGCCACGGACGCGCAGGCCGCCGAAAGCACCATCGGCCACGTCAACGCCGCGCTGCGCTGGTCCCCCGACGCCGCCCGGGCCACGATCCGCGCCGCCCGCGAGCAGGGCCTGATCTCGCAGACCGCCGAACGCCTCGCCCTCACCCCCGCCGGCGAGCGGCAAGCGCTGCGGCTGGCCGGGGCGCGGGGGTAGGACGAGTTCCCTACTCGCTATCGCCAACCCGCCGCATCCGGGCCAGTTCGGCCCGGGTAAGCGGCGGGTTGTCGGCGTCCATCAGCGCGTTCGCCTCCACCTCGGCCTCGGTCATCGCGTCCACGCGCTCCCAGTCCGACTGCTGCGTGAATGGGCGCGTCGAGCCATCGGGCAGCACCTGCACGATGGAGCCGTCCGGCAGGCGGCGGGCGCGGATCAGGGCGTCGTCAGGCATGGGGTGCGCTCCCTCGGGCGGGGTAAGGCTGCCAAGGATGCCAACTTTTGCAGGGGTGGTGGTTTGGCAGAGAAAGCTAACCCCGGGATCATGGCCTCGGAGAGGTCAAAGGATACCCGGGGAATTCATGGTGAAGAGTACTCTCGCATCTGGTTATATCAAAGTGCGGCGCCTCATCGAGTGCGAGTGTCCGTGGTGCTACGAGAGCGCCGGGACACCAGTGTTGGGTCAGGAATCTCTATGTCCCCATGCTCCCATTAGGAAGTGGTCGCAAGTCTCCACACTGTAAAGACTGGCCGAAAAGGGCGAGGATTCCCCGGGGCGGAGCGTGTCTTTGGCGGCGGAGTCCGAGAACTCCGCTGTGATGGCGCCTGCTTCTTCGAAGCACACGCCAATGACGCGGAACGAACCGCTCAGTTCGCTGTCCGTGGGGTTCTGGATAAGACCAACGATCTCGTTCCCTTGCAGCGTGGCTTCGGTAACGTCCACATCCTGAAGCCAGAATAGGTCGCCATCTACCGGGCGTACCTCCGGCTCGAAGGCAAAGATCACGCCTTCCGGGATGTCGTTCATGCCAAAGTAGATGTATCCGACTGCAATCCTGCCTCTCGGCAGGAAGACTGGGGCGACTGCGGAGGATTCGCCAGACGCAACGAGCGTGCCGCTGGTATCACGTGCGAGCGCAAGCACATCGACGATATACACGTCTTCACCGGTGTTGTTTCTCAGGGCGATGGGCAGGCTGGAGCCAGAGGGCGGACCGAACGCGACGACATCAACGATGCCTGCTGTCCCTTGTGGCAAGGGCGCCGGAGCGCCGCCAAAAAGGCGCGGCATCCTGAGGCCTGACGAAGGGCTAACTGGTGCGGTTTTCACTGCTGGCGTAGGGGTGAGCCCTAGCTGCTGCTCCAGCTCTGCAACGCGGGTCTGGAGCGCATCGATGGTGGCCTGCGCCTTGCGGCTTTGGGCGATTACGGGCGGCCGGGAGAGTCCTGACCACGCAAGCAACACAACCCCACCGATGATGAAGAGAATCCTTCGCATGACGCACCCTCCTTCGCGACATCCTATCACCTGGACAGGTTTCACCGAGGAGGAGCTTTCCACATCTTATCTGGGTGAGTTACATCATCTTTTAGGTAAAAAGTGAGAGGCCGGGGACCACAAATGGCGGCGCCCGACTGATCAAACCCTATCGCGGGATGTGCGATTTGTCCATACGGTTTCGCTCATTGACCACAACCGGTTGACGACTGACGAGATCCCTCGGCTTCGCTCGGGATGACGTCGTGGGGGCGGGAGGCCGGGGTGGAGCGCGGAGATTGGAGAGACGAACGAGGTCTCTCCGCTGCGGTCGAGACACGGGGTTTGCGGGTGGGCGCGGCTTATGCTTGACGCCCCTCCCCCGCCATGGTAATCTCCTCGCAACGAAGGTTCTGGTTGGGGAGGGGGATTTTATATCCTCTATTGACGTGCCCAAGGAATCGCGATATTCTGTGCCCTCGTCTGACGCGAGGGGCTGTAGTGCCTGTCCTCTCGCGCCGCACTGGCCGGGGGGATTTTTGTTGCCCCTGCCGCAGGGGGAGCCAGCGTATGACGCCGGACACAACGTGAGCCACCCGGGAGGCCTCCTGTTGGCGCAGGTGGTGGGTGGCTCGGTAAACACCGGCTGCCGGGTTAGGGCGCTGGCGTCGTTGCGTATGTGCTAGCGTAACACGGCCTCCGGAAAACCTCCCCACATCGTTGTTCATTGATAGGTGGCGCCGAGCGCGTGTCCGCGTGAGCCTGCCGGAAGAGCTCGTTTGCGTTCCCATGACGGCGAACGAGATCCTTCGCCTGCGGCTCTGGATGACGTGGGTCTTTGCTCATCATGACGCGGCTAGTCGCTCAGGATGACGGAGTGTTTGCGCGCCGCTGATGCACGCTGCCCCACTCGTGGGTGGGCGCAGCGTGGGACGCCGTGGGCGCGCCGCAGGGTGAGCGCGCGGCAGGAACGGAGAACTGCACCATATGACCATGACCGAACAGGAGCACGCCGTGGTGATCGCCGGGGCCGGGCCGGCGGGCAAGATGCTGGCGGCGGAGCTGACGCTGGCCGGCGTCGATGTCGCGGTGCTGGAGCAGCGCGTGGCGCCGGAGCTGGAGAGCGTGCGCGCTGGTGGGCTGCACGCGCGGACACTGGAGGTGCTGGACCAGCGCGGCGTGGCGGACCGCTTCATGGCGGCGGGCACGCCGATGCAGGTGACCTCCTTCGCCACGCTGCCGCTGGATATCAGCGACTTCCCCACCCGCTTCAACCATGGCCTTGCACTGTGGCAGAACCGCATCGAGGAGCTGATGGGCGAATGGGTCGCGGAACTGGGAGTGGCGGTGCACCGCGGGCGCGCGGTGACCGGCTTCACGCAGGACGCTGCCGGCGTGAGCATCGCGCTGGCGGATGGCGCGACGTGGCGCGCGCAGTACCTCGTGGGGTGCGATGGCGGCCGTAGCGTGGTGCGCAAGGCGGCGGGCATCGCGTTCGAGGGCTGGGAGCCGACCGTCAGCTCGATGGTGGCCGAGGCGCATCTGGCTGAGGAGGTTGAGACCATGTTCCGCCGCGATGCCCACGGCTCGCAGGGGATTGGCAAGCTGGAGGACGGGCGCTACCGGATGGTGATCAGCGAGCCGTACGCCGGGCAGCCCGCCGATCCCTCGCTGGAGGATCTGCGCGCGGCGATGACCGCCACCTGGGGGTCCGATTTCGGGGTGCATGACCCGACCTGGATCTCGCGCTTCACCGACCTGTCGCTGCAGGCGGCGCCCTACCGCGCCGGCCGGGTGCTGTTGGCGGGCGACGCCGCGCACATCCACTACCCGATGGGCGGGCAGGGCCTCAACCTGGGCGTGCAAGATGCGGTGAACCTCGGCTGGAAGCTGGCGCAGGTGGCGCAGGGCGTCTCCCCGGACGAGCTGCTGGACACCTATCACGCGGAGCGCCACCCGGAGGGCGCGCGGGTGGTGCACAACACGATGGCGCAGGTGATCTTCAGCGGCTCCACCCCGCGCACTGACGCCCTGCGCGACATCCTGCAAGACCTGCTGGCGCTGGACGAGCCGCGTAAGCGGATCGCGGGGATGATGTCGGCGCTGGATGTCCACTACGACTTCGGCGAGGGTCACCCGCTGCTGGGGCGGCGGATGCCGGACCTCGATCTGGTGACGGCGGATGGCCCGGTGCGCGTGTACACCCTGCTGCACGCAGCGCGGCCGGTGCTGCTGAACCTTGGGGCGCCG
>JASGGF010000462.1:0-4034 GCA_047605145.1 Thermomicrobiales bacterium
GTCAACGCGCGGCGGGCGCCGCCAGCGCCGGCGGCCGCTGCGTGTACCACCCGGCGGCCTGCTCGTAGGCGTGCGCGACGCGCAGGATCGTGTCTTCAGCGAAGGCCGGGCCAAGCACCTGCAGGGAGACCGGCAGCCCGTCGCTGAAGCCGCAGGGCACGGCCACGCCCGGAATGCCTGCCATGTTCGCGGGGATCGTGAAGACGTCCGCCAGGTACATCTGGTACGGATCGTCCGTGCGCGCGCCCAACGGGAAGGCGACAGTGGGGGATGTGGGGGCCAGGATGGCGTCCACCTGCTCCCAGGCGCGGTCGAAGTCCTGCTTGATCAGCGTGCGCACCTTCTGCGCCTTCACGTAGTAGGCGTCGTAGTACCCGGAGCTGAGCGCGTAGGTGCCCAGCATGATCCGCCGCTTCACCTCCGACCCGAAGCCCTCGCCGCGGGTGCGGGCGTAGGTTTCGGCGAGCGTGTCTGCCTCCACCGCCAGGCCGTACTTGACGCCGTCGTAGCGGGAGAGGTTCGCGCTCGCCTCGGCGGGCGCGGTGATGTAGTACGTCGGCAGCGCGTACTCCGTGTGGGGCAGATCGACCTCGATAATCTCGGCGCCGAGGCTGGCCATCTGCGCAATGGCGGCGTCGATGGCCGCCGAGACGCCGGGCTCCATGCCGTCGACGTTGTACTGCCGCGCCACGCCCAACTTCATGCCCCGGATGTCGCCGGACAGGGCGGCGCGGTAGTCAGGCACGGCGGAGGGGTGCGAGGTGGAGTCGCGCGCATCGTGGCCGGCGATCGCCTGCAGCGTGATCGCGGCGTCCTCGACCGTGCGGGCGAACGGGCCGATCTGGTCGAGGCTGGAGGCGAAGGCCATCAAGCCAAGGCGGGAGACGCGGCCATAGGTGGGCTTGACCCCGACCACGCCGCAGAACCCGGCGGGCTGGCGGATCGAGCCGCCCGTGTCGGACCCCAGGCTGACGATGGCCAGCTCGCCGGCCACCGCCGCCGCCGGGCCGCCGCTGCTGCCGCCCGGCACGCGGCTGGTGTCCCACGGGTTGCGCACCAGCTTGTAGGCGGAGTTCTCGTTAGAGGAGCCCATCGCGAACTCATCGGTGTTCGCCTTGCCCAGGAAGACGGCGCCGTCCTGCCGCAAGCGGCTGACGACTGTGGCGTCGTACGGCGGCACGAACCCTTCGAGAATGCGCGATGCGGCCGTGGTGGGGGCGTCGGTGGTGCAGAGCACGTCCTTCAACGCCACCGGGATGCCGGTCATCGGCGCCGCGTCACCCGCCGCGATGCGCGCATCGGCGGCGGCGGCCTGCGCCACGGCCACATCGGTCATGACGTGCAGGTACGTGCCCAGGATCTCGTCGTCCTGCGCAATGCGGTCAAGGTAGGCGGTGGTCAGATCGGCGGCGGAGATCTCGCGGGCATCGAGCGCCGCGCGGGCGTCCGCCAGGGAAAGCGCGGTCAGTGAGGCGCTGGTCATGCCGATTCCTCCCCGCCGCCGCCGAGCACTGCGTGCACTTCGAAGAAGCCATGCGCCTGGCGCGGCGCGTTCGCCAGCACCGCCTCGCGCGGCAGCGACGGCGCAACCACGTCATCCCGCAGGACGTTGGAGAGGGTGATGACTTGCGCGGTAGGCGGGATGGCGGCGGTATCGAGCGCCTCCAGCGCGGCGATATGCCCCAGAATCGAGGAGAGTTGATCCTGCATGCGCGCAAGTTCGTCCTCGGTCAGCCCCAGGCGGGCTAACGCGGCCACATGCTCGACATCGTCACGGGATAGCGCCATTGGTCGTGTCCATCACCCTGTGGAGTAGCGCCGCAACGGGACAGCGGCGCGCCAGAACCGGGGGAGTCTAGCATGGGGCATTCTGCCCACTGTCATGGCGAACGGCGCTGGTAAACTGAGTCTCTGCCCAGGTTCGGCGCGTGTTTTCTCGTCGTCCGCCCGCCCGGCGCGAACACGCAGCAGGCCCAGTGTGCCTGCGCGCCGCCGGGTAACCAGTTCGCCGAAGCGATGCGAAACGTTCGAGAAGGTGACATGACGGGCCGAGGAACGAAGCGCCGTGCCCAATGGGCGTTGACTGGTCTGGCGGTGATGACCCTGCTGTTTGCGGCAGGGTGCGTCGAAGATGAGGCCGGGCCCAGCTTCGCCAACGATCCGCAGCCGTCCAGCACGGCGGGCGCCGGACCGGGCCTGCCCACCACCGCTCCCGCGACCCCGGCGCCCGTGGCGACGCCAGTTGCCGCTGCCACTCCGGTCGCGATTCGGGATGTTCTGGGGACGCGCGGCGCCGTGCCGCAGGTGTTCGTCGCCTCGACTTCGACCATTTGGGTGATCGGCGATGACGGCCGCAACCGTCCGATCTTGCGCCTGCGCGAACGCGACGCCATCGAGGCCATAGGCCCATCCCCCGATGCCAGCCGCGTGGCGGCGGTCATTGCTCGCGACAATGGCGCGACATCCGACCTCGTCATCCTCGACGCCGAGGGCGAGATCACCGCGCAGCGGACTTTGGCGACACGCGCCGCCGGGTCGGCGACGCCGCTCCCGGGGGGCGCACGCAGCCTGGTGTCACTGGACTGGTCGCCGCAGGGTGACCACATCCTGGTGCTTGACGCCGCCGGGCGTCTGGTCACGCTCGATGCCAATCTGGAGACGGCCCCCGAGGAGATTGCCCTCGATGCCGGTTCAGACGCCGTGCTGTCCCCGACGTGGTCACCGACCGGGGAGGCGATCGGCTTGCTCGCGGTGGACCCGGAGACGCGCAAACGCTCGCTCATGATTCACGACCTGACGTCGGGAACCTCGTCGGTGATCGTGCCAGCGACAGACGAGCGTTTCGTGGTCGAGTTCTCTTGGACACCGGATGGCCGCTCGCTGCTCTTCACCGAGGCGAACACGGTGGGTGGGGCAACCAACAGCATCGACCTGTGGCAGATCGGCAGTGACGGTGAGGACCGGCGGCTGGTGGCCGTGGCTGGCTCCGCCGGGCCAGTGGCGCAGATCGTCGGGGTCACGCCCTCGCCGGATGGCAAGAGCGTGGCGTATGCCGTACTGGTGCCGGGAACCGTCGGCCCGGTGGTGGACAGCGTCTGGGTGCGCGATCTCGTCAGCGGGCAGGGGTTCCGCATCGGGCTGCCCAGCGTCCGGAGCATCAAGGACATCTGGTGGACCAGCAAGGGGCTGGCCGTCGCGGCCCTGACTGAGAGCCGGGGTGTGGCGGTGTTGCTCACCACGCCGTCTGGCGCGGTATCCGTCCTATGGGTGCAGCCGTTCGCGGCCGGGACGCCGGTCGCCGGGCCGGCTGCAACGCCCGTTCCGCAGGATTAGTGGTTCGCGGCGTCGCCAAACAGCCGCTCCACCTCATCGTCGTCCAGCGGCTCTGCATCCAGCAGGTTCATGGCTGCGCGTACCCGGGCCTCGTCCGCGTCGTCATCGGGCGCCGGCTCTTCCACCGGCGGCGCCATGTCGAGCGCCGGCGCGGGGGTGGGGGCCGCGGCGATTGTTGCAGGCGGCGCAGCGACCGGGCGATCGGCGGTGATCGCCACTGGCGCCGCCTGCGGCACGTACTCGCCGCGCAGCACACAGGCGATGGTGATCGGGCGGCCCAGATTGCGAGAGAGCACGCTGGACACGGCGTCGCGCACCTCGTCGCTGTTCAGTTTGTCCCGGTGAAACGGGTAGGGCACGGCCAACGTCACCTGCGTGGCGGAGACCGCAACCGGATCAACCTCGCTCAAGAGCGCCTCAATGCGGCGATTGATGGCCTTGACGTCCGAGCGGATGCGGGGCCATAGCTCCACCACGTCCCCCACGTCGTATGACCCGCCGGACGCGGCAGTGGGCGCGGCGGTCGCCGCCGGCCGGATCGGCGTGATCGGCGCCGGTTCGGCGCGCGCAGCGGGGCTTGGCGCCGGCGTGGCGGCAGGAGCGCTTTCGCGCTGCGGCAGCGCGGCCGGCGCCTGAGGCTCGCGGGCAGGCATGGCAGGGGCCGTGTCGCGGCTGCCGCCGGCCGGCGAGGCGTCCCGGCC
>JASGGF010000463.1:0-4028 GCA_047605145.1 Thermomicrobiales bacterium
CCACCGGGTGGCTGGCGCCTTCTTCATCGAGGTACTCGGCGCCCAGCGACTTCGAGTAGCGCGTGCCGAGCTTGAAGATGTTGCCGACCTCGATGGCTCGCTCGGCGCTGAGCGGCTCGCCGCAGGTGGGGCAAGCGAAGCCGGCTTCGGCGGCGGCGATATCAGCCACCACGTCCGCCGTAAAGTCGCGCCCGAGGTTCGTGTTGCGCAGGTGCCAGCCGACCCTGTTGGCGCCGGCGACCAAGTTCGGGGAGTTCTCGATACTGACGTCAGCCACGATGAACGCGTCGTGGACACCTACGGGAGAACCGTAACCCGGTTCCGCGCCGATGGCGTGGATTTCCTCGACGGTGGCGGGGGTGAGACCGCCCTCGCCGGTGACCTTGCGCAGCTTCGTCTCGTTGACTTCCAGATCGCCCCGAATCACGACGAAGATGAAGCGGCCGGAATCGCCCTTGAAGAAGACCGCCTTGGCCGTCTTCGCCAGCGGCACGCCGAGGTAGTCGGCTAGCGCCTGAATGGTGGTGGTGTTCGGGGTCTCCACGTCCTCGACGGGCAGCAGGTCTTCCGCCGCCGGGGTGTCGCGGATGAAGGTGGCGACCTCGCGGTTATCGGCGTAGCCGCAGGCGGCGCACATGAGGACGATGTCCTCGCCGTAGGGGGAGAGCGCCATGAACTCATGGGAGGCGGAGCCGCCCATCATGCCGGTGTCCGCGCCGACGACCACGAAGGCGAGCCCGGCGCGGCGGAAGATGCGCTCGTAGGCGGCCCAGTGGTTGCGGTACTGCACGTCCAGCCCGGCCTCATCGCGGTCGAGGCTGTAGCTGTCCTTCATGGTGAATTCGCGCACGCGGATCAGGCCGCCGCGCGAGCGCGGCTCATCGCGCCACTTGGTCTGGATGTGGTAGACGAGCATGGGGAGCTGGCGGTAGGAGTTGACCTCCTGCCGCACCAGATCGGTGACCACCTCTTCGTGGGTCATGGCGAGCACCATGTCGCGCTCGCCCCGGTCGTGGAAGCGCGTCATCTCCGGGCCGACCTGATAGAAGCGGCCCGATTCCTTCCAGACATCGGCGGGGTGCACCACCGGCATCAGCATTTCTTGCCCGCCGATGGCGTTGATCTCCTCGCGGATGATCTGCTCCACCTTGGTGACGATGCGCCAGCCGAGCGGCAGCAGGCTGTAGATGCCGGCGCCGAGGGGACGCATCAGGCCGGAGCGGAGCATCAGGCGGTGGCTGGGCAACTCGACATCGCCCGGGGCCTCGCGCAGGGTCCGGCCGAAGAGATGGGACATCCGCATACGTTCGTAAACCTCATCTTTCCGCAGAAAACAGGATCGTCATGCCGCGATGAGGATAGCAGCAGCGACCGTACGGGTTGTCAGGAATCGGTCAATTTTGCCTGCCGCACGGCGGCGCCGCTGGCGGCGTCCTCGACCCGCGCGGCGATGAAAAGCAGCGAGGAGAGGCGGTTCATGTAGGCGAGGATGGCCGGGCTGAAGGCGTGGCCGGCGTTCGCCACAGTCACCACCTGCCGCTCGGCGCGCCGGGCGCTGGTACGCGCGACATCGAGCGCGGCGCCGGGCACGCTCTCGCCGGGCACCACGAACTCGCGCGGCAGGGTGACGGTGGCGGCGAGGGCGTCAGTCTCCCCTTCCAGCCATGTCACTCGCTCGGGCGCGAGGGCGTATTCCGCCGGGCGGACATCCTCCGTGAACGCGAGTTCCGCCATGATGCGGTAGAGATCGCGCTGCGCGGCCAGCAGGGCGGCGGTCACGCGCGCGTCGGTCGCCAGCGCGCGGCCAAGGCCGATGGCGCTGGTGGCCTCGTCCAGCGCGCCCAGCGCCTCTACGCGTGGGTCATCCTTGGCGGTGCGCTCGCCCAGCAGGTCGGTGCTGCCGCAGTCGCCGCGGCCGGTGTACATGCGCATGAGAAGATACGCTCTCGCGATTTCCACCTGACGAGTTGCACAACACGCGCTGCGCCTGTTCAGGGATGAATGCGAATCTACGCCGACCGCTTTCGCTCGGGTGGGGCCACTTCAGGCCCGAGAAGCCGGTCATCAACGCGCGGGGCCACCTCATGCACGATGACCGTGCGGCCTTGCGACATCATCTGCTGCGCCATCTGCAGGTTGGCGTCTCTGAGGTCGTCTTCGCCAGCGTTGGCGGGTGGCAGCAGAACAATTGGGTTGCCGTCGGTGTATCCAGAGAACGACCCCGGATCGCGCAGGTAGTCATCCAGAAACCGCCGAGCCAGTTTGAAGTTCTCGCTTGTCTGACGACGCTGAGCTGGCGTCATGAATTCGTCGAGAGTGTTCATGGCCGCCTCCGGATAAAGCTATCGACGTACCGCTCCCAATTTACGGCCAGGTCGTCGTACGCGTGGTTGAATGCTTCGCGATACGACAGCCCCGACCACACTGGAGTCTTTCGCAGCGTCGTGCCATCCCAGTTCAACACGTCGCGATGCGGCGCGGCGCCGTGGCTGCAATCGTAGAGCATGACTGGAAAGTACTCGCCTTCAATGATCGCGACCAACTGCAAGGAGAAATCCCGATAATCTGGGCCGTCCTGATCAACGCGAACGCGCAACTCCACGTAATCCGGGCTGAATTCGATGATGAGTTCATCAGGTCCCCACGACACAGCAGCAGGAATCCCATCAGGTCACAACAACTGCCCAAGACTTGGCATGACTCCACTGGCGGATCATACCGCCGCCCACTCCGTGCTACCCTGCCAGTCCCTGTTGCGAGCATGCACGGTTGCGCCCGAGATTGCGGGCGACGCTTCGCGGGAGAGCCTGTGAGTTTCGCAGGGTACGGGACACCGTCCAATCCGCCGCCGCCCGACACAATCCGCGTCGGGGTGATTGGCACGGGGTTCGGGGCGTCCCTGCACCTGTCGGCGCTGCGGGAGAGCCCCGGCTTCGTGACGGTGGCGATCGCCTCCCGGCGGGTGGACCGCGCCCGCGCCGCCGCGCTGGATCACGATATCCCCGCGCACTTCTCCGATTTCCGCGAGATGGCGCGGCACCCGGAGATCGACGCCATCATCGTGGCGACCCCGCCCCACCTGCACCACCCGATGGTGATTGCGGCGCTGGAGCAGCACAAGCATGTGCTGTGCGAGAAGCCGATGGCGCGCAATCTGGCGGAGGCGCGCGATATGCAACGCATCGCCGACCGCACCAGCGCCATTGCCATGGTCAATAACCAGTTGCGCTTCCTGCCGGTGCGCGTGCGCGTGGCGGAGCTGATTCGCGAAGGGTTCATCGGGGAGCCGCACGCCGCCTCGGTGGTAGTGCACCGCTCGAGCCTGAACGACCCGCACGAGCGGCCGTGGGGCTGGCTGATGGAAGCGGAGAAGGCGGGCGGGATGTTGGGCGCGGTAGGCGCGCACTACCTCGACGCGCTGCGCTGGTGGTTCGGCGAGGTGAAGGCGGTGGCCGGGGCGGTCTCGACGATGGTGCGCCAGCGCCGCCTGCCCGATTCCTCCGCGATGGCCCGCGTGGATGCCGACGACAACTTCGCGGTGCTGCTGCGCTTCATGAACAACGCGTTGGGCAGCATCCACGTCAGCGCGACGGCTGGGCACGAGGGCGATGAGCAGATCACGCTCTCCGGGGCCGAGGGCACGCTGGAGGTGCGCGATGGCGTGCTGTTCGGGGCGCGGCGCGGCGATTTCAGCCTGACGGAGCTCCCGATCCCGGACCGGCTGCAGGGCGGCATCGTGCCGGGCGGCCACTTTCTGGTGCAGCCCACCACGCTACTTATGCGCGCATGGGGGCAGGCGATCCGCGAGGGGCGCCCGGTCTCGCCATCGTTCGCGGATGGCGTGAAGACGCAGGAGCTGCTGGACGGCGCGCTGCGCTCCAGCCAGCAGGGCCGCTGGATCGACACCAGCGGCGCCCGCTGGCCAAAGGCCGGAGCGTAAGGAGGGGGGCGCCACTTCGTTCAGGGGGTGGCGCTGCGCTCAGGGGGTGTAGGGGGTGTAGGAGAACGAGGACGAAACTCCTCCTTCG
>JASGGF010000464.1:0-4020 GCA_047605145.1 Thermomicrobiales bacterium
CAACGGTGATCCTGCTCTCGATTTACGTGCTCTTGCTGGCGATCTTCCTCGGCTTCGAGCTGATCGGCAAAGTGCCGGCCACGCTGCACACGCCGCTGATGTCCGGCACGAACGCCATCCACGGCATCGTGGTGCTGGGCGCCATGATCATCCTTGGCAGCATCCACGGCTCCAGTGGGCTGGATAACGTGCTGAAGGTGCTCGCCTTCGTCGCCGTGGTGCTTGGCTCGGCCAACGTCTTTGGCGGCTTCGTGGTCACCGACCGCATGCTGGAAATGTTCAAGCGCAAGCCGACGAAGGCGGGTGGCAAGTCATGAGCGGGCTTACCGACACCGTTGTCCTCGTCAATATTGCCTATCTCATTTCGGCCGTCTGCTTCATCATCGGCCTGAAGCTGCTGGGCTCCCCCGCCGCGGCGCGGCGCGGCAACCAGATCGCCGCCGCCGGCATGGCGGTGGCCGTGCTGGCTACGTTGTTCATGCCGGGGATGGAGAACCTCCTCCTCATCATCATCGCGCTGGTCATCGGCGCGGCGGTGGCGGTCTTCCCGGCCCGCACGGTCAAGATGACCGCCATGCCGCAGATGGTGGCCATCTTCAACGGCATGGGCGGCGCGACGGCCGCCCTCATTTCGCTGGTGGAGTTCCAGCACAAGGCTGGCGTCGGGCGCGGCGAGACGATCTCCATCGTGCTCGGCTTGATCATCGGCTGCATCTCCTTCTCCGGCAGCATGGTCGCCTTCGCCAAGTTGCAGGGCCTCATTTCCGGCCAGCGCATTTCGTACCCCAACCAGCAAATGATCAACGCTGCGGTGGGCATCGGCGTGCTGGTGCTGGCCCTGATCATCATCGCCCTGCTGCAAACCAGCCTGACGCTGGCGCTGATCGTCATCCTGCTGCTGGCGGCGCTGGCGCTGGGCGTGATGACCGTGCTGCCCATCGGCGGCGCGGATATGCCGGTGGTCATCGCGGTCCTCAACTCGATGACCGGCGTGGCGGCGGCCCTGACCGGCTTCGTGCTCAACAATCAGGCGCTGATCATCGCCGGTATCCTCGTCGGCGCCTCCGGCGCGTTCCTGACGCTGCTGATGGCGAAGGCCATGAACCGCTCCGTCACCAACGTCCTCTTCGGGGCGTGGGGCGCGGCGGCGGCTGGCGGCGCCGGTGGCGGCGCCAGCGACCAGCCCGAGCTGCCGATGCGCGAAGCGACGCCTGACGACGCAGCCATCCCGCTGGCCTACGCTGAAAAGGTGGTCATCGTGCCCGGCTACGGTCTGGCCGTAGCGCAGGCCCAGCACGCGGTGCGCGAGTTGGCGGAGACGCTGCAGGAGCGCGGCGTGCAGGTGCGCTACGCCATCCACCCGGTGGCGGGCCGCATGCCGGGGCACATGAACGTGCTGCTGGCGGAAGCCAATGTGCCGTACGACGATCTGTTCGAAATGGAGCAGATCAATGACGACTTCTCCAACACGGACGTGGCGATTGTCGTCGGCGCGAACGACGTGACCAACCCCGCCGCGCGCGATGACCCCGGCAGCCCGATTTACGGCATGCCGATCCTGAACGTGGATCAGGCGAAGTCGGTCTACGTGCTGAAGCGCGGGCGTGGGGCCGGGTTCGCGGGCATCGAGAACGCGTTGTTCTATGATCCCAAGACGGCGATGATCCTCGGCGACGCCAAGGACACCCTCGCCAAGCTCAATACGGCCGTCCGCGAGGCCTAATCGGGTTTCGATTCACCGGTCAGGCGGGGCAGGGAGCCGTTCCCTGCCCCGCCTGCGCGTGATCATGGGAGTAGCATGTCCATCGAAGCGAACAAGGAAGCGATCCGCCAGTTCTTCACGCAGGTCTGGAACGATGGCGACGAATCGGCGATCGAGCGGTTCATCGCAGCGGACGCCGCCGGCAATGATCCCGACTTCGGCATCGGCCGCGAGGGGTTCCGCACGCAGTGGAAGCAGTGGCAGGAGGCGTTCAGCGACCTGCACTTCGAGGTGGAGGAGCTGGTCGCCGAGGGTGACACCGTCGTCTCCCGCTGGACGCTGACTGGCCGCCAGACCGGCCCCTTCATGGGCAAGGCCCCGACTGGCGCCGCCATCAAGGTCCACGGCATGAGCCTCGATCACCTGAAGGACGGCGTGCTCATCTCCGGCTTCGATGGCTGGGACAACCTCGGCTTCCGCCAGCAGCTCGGCCTGCTGCCGACTGACGAGAGCTAGCGCGCGACGCAACCATTGTGTCTCGAGCGAAGTCGAGAGAACTCGTTCTGACTCCAAGGAGTACGAGGTCTCTCACGCTTGGGGTGCATTACATCGAAGACGCCCTGAACGGCGAAAAGCCCTCACCCCCAACCCCTCTCCCGATGCGCGGGAGAGGGGAGACGATTGGCCGCGTCGTGGCGAGTTTCCAGCAGAACCGTGACGAATCTGGCTCACCTGCCCGGGGCAAGCGCCCCTCTCCCGCGCATCGGGAGAGGGGTTGGGGTGAGGGCTTCTCCAGTGCAACACAACCTCGCAATAGCCAATTCAAAGTAAGCGTTCTCCACTGCACTTGAGACACGGAGACTGAGGAACATCATGGCCGGGTCCAGCATTACCTTCCCCGACGACTGGGTCTGGGGCGCCACCACCTCGGCGTACCAGATCGAGGGCGGGGTGCAGGATGGTGGGCGCGGCCCGTCTATCTGGGACCTGTTCAGCATCATCCCCGGCCGCACCGCGCGTGGCGCCAGCGGCAAGGTGGCGGCGGATCACTTCCACCGGGCGCCGCAGGATGTGGCGCTGATGCGCGAGCTGGGCCTTGGGGCGTACCGCTTCTCGGTGGCATGGCCGCGCATCTTCCCCACCGGCAGCGGTGACCCGAACATCGAAGGGATCGACTTCTACCGCCGGCTGATCGACCAGCTTGCGGCCGCCGATATCACGCCACAGGTCACGCTCTACAACTGGGATCTCCCCCGACGATTGCAGGACCGAGGCGGCTGGCTCAACCGGGACACCGCCTCGCGCTTCGCCGATTACGCCTACACGGTGGTGAATGCCCTCGGCGATGGCGTCCACTCGTGGACCACGATCAGCGAGCCGGGGACCGCCGGATTCCTCGGGCACTGGTCCGGCGAGCACGCGCCCGGCCTGCGCAGCCTGCGCGCCGGGCTCCTCGCCGCCCACAACCTGCTGCTGGCGCACGGCGAGGGCATGACCGCGCTGCGCTCGGAGATGCGCCCCGGCGACGAGGCGGGCATCGCGCTCAACCTCGTGCCGGCGTTCCCCGCCGGCGATAGCAACGCCGATCTGGAGGCCGCCGACCGCTACGACGGCTTCCAGAACCGCTGGTTCCTCGGCCCGCTCTTCAAGGGCGCCTATCCGGACGACATCGTGCGGCTGTACGGGGCGGACATGCCGGAGATCGGTCAGCACGACCTGACCCTGATCTGCCAGCCCATCGATGTCCTCGGGGTGGACTACTTCACACGGGCCGTCGTGGCCTATGACCGCGCGGCGCCGCCGCTCGAACTGCGGCTGGTCACACCACCGGGCGCGAAGCTGACCGCCACGGGCCGCGAGATCTACCCGCGCGGCCTCTACGACGTCCTGACCCGCGTCCACACAGACTACTGGCCCGGCAAGCTGATGATCACCGAGAACGGCGCCGCGTTTGAGGACGTGCTGGAGGATGGCCGCGTCGATGACCTCGCGCGGGAGCACTTCCTGCACGATCACTTGCTGGAGGCCTACCGGGCGTTGCAGGATGGCGCGCCGGTCGCCGGGTACTCCGTCTGGTCGCTGCTGGATAACTTCGAGTGGCAGCGCGGCTACGACGCGCGCTTCGGCCTGATCTTCGTGGACTTCGCGACGCAGGACCGCATCGTCAAGCGCAGCGGCCGCTGGTACGCCGAAGTGACGCGGGAGAACGCCGTCACGAGCTGAACTTGCGTCTTGAGCTTGTCGAAAGACCTCGTGCCTCGGTAGGGCGTGACGAGGTCTTTCGACAAGCTCAAGACACAACGATCTATTCAGCCCAC
>JASGGF010000465.1:0-4013 GCA_047605145.1 Thermomicrobiales bacterium
GCAGGAAGCAGGGCGCTTCGTGGCCCTGCCGGAAGACCTGCTGACGACGATCGACGAGCGCTTCCGCTCCGACGCCGGGATGTGGACCGGGGCATCGGCCCGGGCGCGGGTGCTCGTGTACAACACCGATGCGCTGGCTCCCGACGATCTCCCGAGCACTGTTGAAGAACTGCTCGATCCGGCCTGGAAGGGCAAGGTCGGTTGGGCGCCGACGAATGCCTCGTTCCAGACGTTCGTCACCGCGTTCCGCATCATGAAGGGCGATGACGCTACGCGCGCCTGGCTGGAAGGCATGGTCGCAAACGACACCGTGACCTTCGACGGCAACACCGATATCGTGATGGCGGTCGGAAATGGTGAACTGGACCTCGGGTTGGTCAATCACTATTACCAGTACGCGGTCAAGCGCGAAGAGGGCGCCGAGTTCCCGATTGAAAACCACTACCTGGACCCGGCGGACCCGGGCGCGCTGGTGAACATCGCTGGCGTGGGGATTCTGGGTAGCGGCGCGCATCAGGACGCCGCGCTCGCCTTCGTCGAGTACATGCTGAGCCCCGAGGGGCAGGCGTACTTCGCGGATGAGACCTCGGAGTATCCGGTGGTCATCGGCGCGCCCTCGCCTGATGGCTTGCCGGCGTTGGATGAGGTGGGCAGCCCGGATATCGACCTGACGGCCCTCGCGGACCTGGAGGGCACCGTGGCGTTGCTAACCGAGGTTGGCATCCTGTAGCGGAGCGAGTTTGAGCGGGACGCCGCGCCGGGGAGAACGGATTGCGAATGGCGGGCGTCCCGCGCGGGGCTGGAAATCTGCGGTGGGGCGCCGGGTGGCCTCCGCTCTGGCTGCTGGGCAATGCCCTCCTGGCCGGCGGGCCGGCGGTGCTGCCGCTGGCCTACCTCGTGGCGCGCGCGGTTGAAGATCCGGGCAGTGTGTGGCAGATCCTGTGGCGGCCCAAAACGGCGCAGGTGCTGGTCAACACACTCGTGCTGGTGGGGAGCGTTTCGGCGGCGGCCGTGTCGCTGGCGCTGCCCCTGGCCTGGCTGACGGCGCGCACGGATCTGCCCGCGCGGCGCGTGTGGACGACGCTCTTCACCCTGCCGCTGGTCATTCCTTCCTTTGTCGGGGCGCTGGCGTACGTTTCGGCGCTTGGCCCGCGCGGTCTGGCGCAGCAGGCGTTGGCGAGCGCCGGGATTGACCGGCTGCCCAGCATTTATGGCTTCTGGGGAGCGTGGGGGATCCTGACGCTGTTCACGCTGCCCTATGCCTTCCTGACCCTGCGCGCCGCCATCGCCGGACTTGACCCCGCGCAGGAGGACGCGGCGCGAAGCCTGGGCCTCAGCGCGTGGCCGGCGTTCCGCCGCGTTACCCTGCCGCAGTTGCGGCCAGCCATGGCGGCAGGCGGGCTCCTGGCGGCGCTGTACACACTGGGGGACTTTGGGGTCGTGACGCTGCTGCGCTACGACGCGTTCACACGCGCCATCTACACCACCTACCGCGCCAGCTTCGACCGGTCAGCGGCGGCAGGGTTGTCGCTGGCGTTGGTTGTGCTGGCGCTGCTGGTGCTGGCGGTGGAGACGCGGGTACGTGGCCGGGCGCCGCTCTATCGTGTTGGCAGTGGCGCGTCGCGCTCACCGGCTGCGATTGCGCTCGGCCGTTGGCGGGCGCCAGCGCTGGCGTTGTGCCTGGCGGTGGCCGTGGCGGCGTTCGCGTTGCCGCTCGGCGTGCTGGCGATCTGGGCAGCGCGGTCATGGGACGCCAGCGAGGTCAGCCCGCACCTGCCCGCCGCGCTGCAAACCTCAGCCGGACTGGGGGTGGGCGCGGCGGTCATTGCGGGGGTGCTGGCGACGCCGGTGGCGCTGCTGAGCGTGCGCTTTCCTTCCCGGTTGGCGCGATTCGTCGACCGGGCCGCCTACCTGACGTACGCCCTGCCCGGCATCGTGATTGCCATTGCCTTCGTGGCCATCACGGTGCGGACACCGTGGTATCAAACCATGGGGGTGCTGGCGCTGGCGTGCGCCACCCGATTTCTGGCGCAGGCGATTGGCTCCACGCGGGTCAGCCTGCTCCAGATAAGCCCCCGGCTGGAGGAGGCCGCGCGCAGCCTCGGCGCCTCGCAGCGGGGCGCTTTCTGGCGGGTGACAATGCCGTTGATGCGGCCCGGTGTGCAAGCCGGCTTGCTGCTGGTCTTCCTGACGACGGTCAAGGAATTGCCGATCACGCTGTTGCTGATGCCCACCGGCGCGCGCACCCTGCCGACGCTGATCTGGACGGCGGCGGGCGATGCTCGCTACGGCGAGGCCGCGCTGCCTGCCCTTGCGCTGGTGGCGGTAACGGCGCTGCCAGCCTTCCTGCTGGCGCGGCGGCAACCGGCGACAGCCCTGTGAGCGGGCAGTCAAGCGATATTGCCCTGCGTTGTACTGGTCTGACCCGGCGGTTTGGGCCAGTGACGGTCGTGGACCAGCTCGATCTGGAGGTGCGGAGCGGGGAAATCTGCGCGTTGCTTGGTCCGAGTGGCTGCGGCAAGACCACGACCTTGCGCCTGATCGCCGGCTTTGAACCGCTGGACGACGGATGCATCGAGATCAACGGGCGCAAGGTTGCGACCACGACGGCGACGATGCCGCCAGAGCAGCGCCGCGTTGGCATGGTGTTTCAGGACTACGCGCTCTTTCCCCACCTCACGGTGGGGCAGAACGTGGCGTTTGGCGTCCGGCGCGGCGAGCGCGAGGCGGCAGATGCCGCGTTAGCGCTGGTTGGCTTGCAGGATCTGCGGGATCGTGCTCCGGCGCAGCTCTCCGGCGGCCAGCAGCAGCGGGTGGCGCTGGCCCGGGCGCTGGCGCCCCGGCCGGAGCTCCTGCTCATGGACGAGCCTTTTTCCAATCTTGACGCCAGCCTGCGCGCCAGCGTGCGGCAGGAGGTGCGCCGAATCCTGCGACAAACCAGGACAACGGCCGTACTGGTAACCCACGACCAGGAGGAGGCGTTCTCCATCGCTGATTGGGTGGCCGTGATGCTGGCGGGACGCATTGCGCAGGCAGGAACGCCGGAAGACGTAATGCTGCGGCCGGGATCACACGCGGTGGCGCGATTCATGGGGTGCGAGCAGTTTGTGCCCGGTGTGGCGGCCGGCAGGGTGGTGCGCTGCGGGCTGGGAGACGCCGAACTCTGGGCGCCGGCGCACGGCGAGGTCGAGGTGCTCGCGCGGCCAGACGCCATCGTGATCGAGGCGGACACGGCGCCAGAAGGCGCGCCCGGCCTCGTGTCCGGGCGGCAGTTCCTTGGTGACGGATACCTCATTACCGTGAAGCTGGCGGACGGAACCGCACTCTCCGCGCGGTGCGCGGTCAAGAGCGCGCCGGCTGTGGGCGAGCAGGTGCGGCTGCGCCTGCAGGGGCCGGTGCACGCGCTGACGCGCGCATCGTAGGGGAAACTGATCGCGCAGGAAAGCCCGGGGTGATCACTCGTCCAGCACCGCGAGGTCAAGAGCGGCGACCCGGGCGGGCGCCGCAACGGCGTCGATGGCGATCACCTTGCCATCGCGGATGGCGAAGTCGAGGATCATCATGAGGCGGCCGCGCGGCGCCACGACGACGCCAATGGCGCCATTAACGAGCAGTGGCCGGGCGGCCACGGCGCGGCCGCGCATCGCCAACGGGGCAACGGCGCTGGAGCCGGCGAGTTCTGCGGGTCCGCCGAGATCCGCCGCGCGGTAGGTGACGTTCGGATCGAGGACGGCCAGCAGGCCTTGCAAATCGCCGGCGCGCGCGGCGGCCAGAAATGCGTCGATGACCGCGCGCTGTTGTTCCAGATCAGTCACGGTGGCGGCGCGAGCGCCTTCTACTGGGCGGTCATCTGGCGTCTGCGTGCCGCGCACCCGGCGGCGCGCCCTGCTGGCCAGTTGGCGGGCGGCGGCCGGGGTGCGGCCCACGATGGCGGCGATCTCGTCGAAGGGCACGGCGAACAGATCGTGCAGCACAAACGCCAGCCGTTCGCCAGGTTCCAGCCGATCCATTAC
>JASGGF010000466.1:0-3993 GCA_047605145.1 Thermomicrobiales bacterium
GCACAGGCCGGAGTTCGCACAGGGTTCCCCGCCGCCCTCTTGACCCTGACGCAACGTCAGGGATTACGCTCTGACCATGGAGATTGCGATGCGCCGGGGGTATCAGGTCGGGGAGGTGGCGGAGTTGACCGGGGTCTCGGTGCGCACGCTGCATCACTATGACCGAGTGGGGCTGCTGCGGCCCGCCCGCACTCCGGCGGGCTACCGCGTCTATGGTGAGCCGGATCTGCTGCGCCTGCACCAGATTCTGACGCTGCGCTACCTCGGGTTCTCCCTGCGGCGCATTGGCGATCTCCTCGACCGGCCCGATTTCAACCTCGCCGTCTCGCTCTGCGTGCAGGAGCACGCGCTGCGGCTGCGCGTGACCGAGCTGGCGCGGATGGCGGACGCCATCGCGGCGCTGGTGGCGCGCCACCGGCAGGATGGCGCGTGGGATTGGGACCTCGTGATGCAGGCGTCGGTGGCGGCAGCGGCCGGCCTGACGCGACAGGAGCAGACGATGAGCGAGTTGTACACCCCGGAGCAGATGCAGCAGTTCGCGGAGCTGGCGCAACGGTACCCGCCGGAGGAGATTGCGGCGGTGGAGCAGGGGTGGTCGGCCCTGCTGGCGGAGATCCGCGCGGACCCGGCCCTCGATGCCGCCAGCCCGGAGGCGCAGGCCCTGCTGGCGCGCTGGGACGCGCTGCACGAGCGCACCACCCGCGCCTACGCCGAGATGCCGGGCCTCTCCGAGGCCATAGCAGCGAACTACGACCGCGGCGCCTACGAGGGCAATCTGCGGGCGCCGCAAGCCGCCGACTTCGCGTTCATCGAGCGGGCGCGGGCGGCGCGGGGGGAGGCTGACTGAGGGGTAACCGGGTTTTGCGGTTTTGTGACACCCCAGCCCCTCTCCCACGCACGGACGCCGGGAGAGGGGCTGGGGGTGAGGGCCGTCGCTGCGAGGCCGGGCGTCAGCTCACCTTTTCGGCGTCGCGCAGGGGCTCCAGCACTGATTCGATGAAGGCAGTCAGGCCCTGATAGTTCAGCGGCAGATCGCGCTTCCACGGCCCGGCCTGCCCGGCGAGAACCGCCGGGTGCTGGCCCACGGTCGCCTGCGCCTGCAGCGCCTCCAGCTCCGTCAGGGCGCCGTACTGGTCGATGTAGAGCACATCGGCGGGGTACTTCAGCGCCTGCTCCAGACTGAGCTCCTCCCAGTACGACTCGGAGGTGGGGGAGCCATCGTTCGCGATCTTCACGCCCAGATCGCGCACCTGCCCGAGGTCCGCTACGTAGTCTGGCCCGGCCACCCAGAGGCGATCCTCGCCGAAGCTGGCGAAGATGACCGTCAGGTCACTTTGCGCGGCGGCGACCTCCTGCAACTCCGCCTTTTTGGCCTCGTAGGCCTCCCGCTGCGCCACGATCTCCGGGCTGTCCAGATCGGCTCCCATCGCAGCGGCGAACGCCTCGATGCGGCCCAGCTCGACATCGTTGGCGTCGCCCTGCACGAGGTAGATGACCGGAGCGATGCCTTCCACCTGCTCCGTCAGCTCTTCCGGAATCGCCACCTGCGAGGACGCCGGGTTGTCCTTGTCCCAGAGCCAGCTCACGATCAGGTCGGGCTGCTGCGCCAGCAGGTCCTCCACAATCACGTTGCCGTCTGCGTCCCCGAGGGTCGTGACCTTGTCCACATCGATGTTGCCCCACGCCACGTGGTCGCCATCGGGGAAGTGCGTCGCGGTCCAGCCGAACACGGTCGGGACCTCCACGCCGTAGTCCCACAGCGCCGCCGCCATGTTTATGGCCGCCGCGATGCGTTGCGGCTTCTCCGGCAGGGTGACCGTGTTGCCGAGGACATCGGTGAAAGTCCACTCGCCCGCTACCGGCGTGGCCTGCCCCCGCGCGCTGATGGGCGCGGCAGCCAGCGCAGCCAGCGCCGCCGCCGACATCACGAATCGCCGCCGGCCCATGCTCCCGAGATTTCCCATGCTCCGCGTTGTCCCTTCCCTTGTGCCCATGGCATATATCCGACTAAATGAATCAGAATTATGCTATGAGCCACGCTGCCCGGTGTCAACTGCTGCGGCGCGCTGGCTGCCCGGGCCACGTTCACAGGGAGAATTCCATGACCACCGCGTTGCGTTCCGCCGAATCGCTGCTCACCCGCCGCTCCGTGCTGGCGGGCTCCACCGCCGCCCTCGTGGCGCTGGCGCTGCCTCTGCCGCGCGCGGCGGGCGCGCAAGATGCCACGCCGCTGGCCTCGCCGGTGGCGGGCGATGGCGTTGCGCGCAACGCGTGGGAGCCGGACTGGTCGCCCGACCCGGACCTGTTCACTGTCGTCTCCCGCGACGCTAACACGGTGACGGTGCGCACCGCCTTCGATGGCGAGATCGAGGTTCCGGCGAACCCGCAGCGCATCGTGGCGGTGTTCGGCGAGGAGGATCCGCTGATCGCGCTGGGACTGGCGGACCGCGTGGTGGGCATCGCCGGCTACGAGGGCGTGCCGGAGGCGACGCCGCAGGTGGTGGTGGAGACCTTCCTCTCGCCGGATGTGGCGCTGATCAGCAGCTTCGAGCCGGATCCGGAGGCGATCCTCGCGCTGCAACCCGATCTGATTATCGGCGTGGGCGCGGACTGGACCCTGTCGGACGATATCTACGCCAGCCTCAGCCAGATCGTGCCGGTGCTGCGCACGCCGGTGGCGACGATGAATTTCCCGCGCGGCGCGCTGCGCTCCTACGGCGCCCTCTTCGGGCGGGAGGCGGAAGCGGCGGCGCGCATCGCGGAGTTGGACGCCTTCGCCGCCGAGGGGCGCGCGCGCCTCGCCCCCGTGGTCGGCGACAAGACGCTGCTGGTGGTCTTCTATCAGGGCGGCTACAACGCGCTGGGCGCGTGGGAGATCACGCCGGAGGGCCTGACCCTGAGCAGCAGCGTCTTCACCTCGCCGTTCTACCGCGAACTGGGGATGCGCCCCACGGCGTACATGGACGATCTCTCCGTGCAGGCGAACCGGGCCGCTTCGGATATCTACGAGATCTCGCTGGAGCAGATCGGCCTGATCGACGCCGACATCGTCTTCGTGCCCACTATCGACCCGGAGGAAACGGAGCGGGAGTTCGTCTCCCACCCGATCCTGAAGACACTGCCCGCCAGCAAGGACGGCATGGTCTTCGCCTTCCCCTTCACCGAGGTCAGCGGCGGCTACTACGGCACCCGCCGGGCCATCGCGCTGGCGGTGGAGCAGCTGACAGGCGAAGCGATGGACTGGATGGGCTAGGCTCCGCTGTCGTCCCGGGGCCGCAGCCGGGGCATCGGCTGCCGCGACACCTCCGAGTCGTGGCGCCTCGTCTCTCCGCTTCCCACCACGGCCTTTCCCACCACGATGTCGTCCCGACCGCAGGAGGGACCGCCCACCCCCAACTTCACGGTCACGGCGCTTGTTCTCCGATGACCACCTGCACCTCACCTCCCCCGGCGTCATCCCTCCTGCGCCGGGATGACGCCGGGGGAGGTGAGGTGCAACGCGTCCCTTCGTGCGCTCAGGAGGACGTCGGGGTGGCGAAGCTGGGTGGTGGCAGGCGGAGAGTTGGGCCGTGGTGGCGAGTTTGGGGGTGGGCGGTCCCTCGTCTGCGGACTCGGGACGACATGAGGGTTTGGCAGGCCGCGCCGGGGGGGCGGAGCGCCGGGTCGGGGCGCTCGACAACCTCGAGGTTACGGTGACGGCGGCCGACGACGCGTTGGATGTCTCGCGGCCCGCACTCTCCAACCTACTCAATGGCCACGCCAGCATCTCGCCGGAGATGGCCGTGCGCCTCTCGTAGGCGATTGGCAGCACCACTGCGTTCTGGATGCGTTTGCAGATGAATTACGATCTGGCGCAGGTGGAGCGCCGGGCGGACCTGATTCTGACAGAGGTTCGCCCGCTGGAGCCCAAGGTCGCGTAGGCTGGGCGGCGCCCCGCCTCACTCCGCCGCGATACGGCCCAGTATCTGCAGCAGGGTCGCCTGCTCGGCCTCC
>JASGGF010000467.1:0-3987 GCA_047605145.1 Thermomicrobiales bacterium
CCGTTAGGGCTCGGGCTGTTGATGATCGCCAGTGGGAGCAGCGGCGGGGCCCCCTCGGCGAGCGATTGGGGCTCCTTTCTGGCCAGCAGCGGCCTCATCATCTCGCTCGTGGCTGTGGCTGCGGCGGGACTTGGCGTCGGGATCGGCCGCGCCCTCCGGGCCGGCCTGCGCCGGTTACGTCCGCCGGGACAACCGTAGCGCGCCGCCGCCGCCGCGCCGGGGATCGTTTCCGGGAACGCATGTGCCACAATACGCGGCGCAGCGGTCCTCGCTGCCACGTTCCCGGAGACGACTGCGATTCCCACCACCACCCGCGCCGCCAGCTTCGTGCGTGACCAGCGCACGTGGGCGGCCTACCTGCTGCTCGGCCTGTTCGCGTACATGGAGACCGCCGTTGGCCCGGTGATGCCCTTTCTGCGGGCAGAGCTGGGCCTCAGCTACGCCGTGGCCAGCCTCCACTTCTCGGCCTTTGCCATCGGCGCCATCATCAGCGGGCTGCTGGGCGAGCGCGTGGTGCGGCGCATCGGGCGGCCGGCCGCGCTGTGGGGCGGCATGGCCGGCATGTGCGGCGGCCTGTTGCTCATCGGGCTCAGCCCGGTGGTGGCAGGCACGATCCTCGGAGCCTTCTGCATGGGTCTGCTGGGCACTCTTTCCCTGATGGCGAATCAGGCGGTGCTGGCGGATATCCACGGCGCCCAGCGCACCATTGCCCTCACGGAATCGAACGTGGCGGCGACGGCCTGCGCCGTGCTGGCGCCGCTCATCGTGGGGGCGCTGGCCGGTTCCGGGCTGGGCTGGCCGCTGGCGCTGCTGCTGTCTGCGCCGTGGCTGGCGGCGCTCTGGCTCATCTTCCGGCGGGCGCAGTTCCCGCCGGCCCGGCCCCCGCGCGCCGCCAGCGAGAGCCGGCAGACGCTGCCGCCGGCGTTCTGGGTGCTGGCGCTGGTGCTCTTTCTGGTCGCGTCCGTGGAGTGGTGCATCGCCTACTGGGGCGCGGAGTTTCTGGCCTCGGTGGTAGGGCTGAACCGGGCCTTCGCCGCTTCCGCCATGACGCTGTTCTTTATCGCCATGGCGGGGGGGCGCCTGATCGGCTCGCGGCTGGCGTGGCGCTTCCCCAGCGCCCAGCTGCTCTACGTGGCGCTGGTCATCGCCATTGGCGGCTTTCTGCTCTTCTGGCTCAGCTCCGCCGCCGTGCCTTCGCTGATCGGCCTGTTCGTGGCCGGGCTGGGCGTGGCGAACTTCTACCCACTCACGGTGGGTGTGGCGACCGGCGCTGTCCCAGACCTCATCGACACCGCCACGGCCCGGCTGGCGGTAGCCGGCGGCAGCGCGCTGCTCTTCGCGCCGCTGCTGGTGGGGGCCATTGCGGACGCGGTGGGGATGCGTTGGGGCTTTGGCGTGGTGGCGCCGTTGTTGGTCGGCGCGTGTTTCAGCCTGTACGCCGCCATGCGCATGGTGCATGTCGAGGGGCAGGCCATGCGACTGCCCGGCCCGCCCAACCGGGAGCAGCTCTAGGCGACCTCAGGCGCCGGCCTCAGCCAGCATCTGGCGCACCTGCTCCGGCGTGAAGCCGTGGCTGGCGCAGATCGCCTCGACCGTCATGCCGCCGGCGGCCTCGCGGCGGACACACGCGGCCAGTGTCTCCGAGATATCGAGGATATGCCCATCCGGATCGTAGACCCGGAAGCCCATCTGCCCCCATGGCAGCGCCCGCGGGGGATAGACGAAGTCCGCGCCGGCGCTCTGCAATCGGTTGAAGACCGCTTCATAGTCCGCAGCCTCGAAGGTGTTCTCCCAGTTGCCACCGCGCAGCGACGCCGGGGCCGTGCTGTCGTCGCCGAACAGCGCGGCGTAGGCATCGCTGGCCAGCCAGATCGAGAGGCCCTCGGCGTAGGCGACCGCGATGGGCTCTTCCCCCCGCGACATTACCCGGGCGACCGTCAACCCAAGGAGGTCTTCGTAGAAGGCGCGCGACCGGGCGAGATCACTGACGTACGCGGCGGGCCCCTTGAACCTGATATGCTGCACCATCGTCTCCTTGCCAGAGCAGTATTTGCCATGGCAACTATAACATGAAGGTACTCCCCTTGGTGGATGACACCCCGGCCATTGTGCCCAGCGGGCTGGCAGATCACACCGGCTACTGGCTGAACCGGCTGCGCGGGCTGGTGCACAGCCGGTTCGAGGCGTTGCTGGCGGAGCACGGGGTGACCGTCGCGCAATGGAGCGTGCTGATCACCGTGTACCGGGGCGATGCAGACACCCCGCTAGAGATTGCGCGCTGGATCGATCTCGATCCGGGGGCCCTGACGCGCCTGCTCGACCGCATGGAGGACAAGGGGCTGATCCTGCGCCAGCCGGTCGATGGGGACCGCCGCCGCATCCGGATCGCGCTCTCGCCGCGCGCCAACGCGCTCGCCCCGCAGCTGGCGGCGCTGGCGGACGCCAACGATGCGGCGTTCTTCGGGGCATTGCCCAGGGAGGAACAGGCCGTCTTTCGCCATCTGCTGGGGGAGCTGCTGCGGGCGCAGGGGGTAGCGCCTCCGCCAGAGTGGGAGCGAGGGTGAGGGTATCTCTCCCTACGCCCCGCCCTCGACCGGCTTGCCGGCGGCCTTCCAGCCGTTGAAGCCGCCATCGAGGTGCGCCACGTTCTCGTAGCCCATCTCCTGCAGCGTCTTTACCGCCAGCGCCGAGCGGCCCCCGCCGGCGCAATGCAGGATGACCCGGCGACCCGGCTCCAGCCCGGGGATGTGCGAGGGGCTGGTGGGATCGGCGGAGAACTCCAGCAGCCCGCGCGGCGCCGCCAGCGACCCGGGGATATACCCGGCAGCGCGCTCGGCTGGCTCGCGGATATCCACGATCACCACGTCGCCGCCCTCGATTTCGGCGGCGACCTGATCCGGGGTGAGGTTGTCGATGCTTGCCTTCGCTTCGGCGACGAGCTGGGCGGCGGTTTTCGCCATGATGTTGGCTCCTGTCAGGGTGAAAATAGGACCGCGCCGTTGGCCTCACCAGCGCGGCCGGGTGAAGACGGCTACCGTACCCCGTTCGCGCGCAGCTCCGCAATCGTGGCGGCGGTGCGCTCGATCTGCGCCGGCTCCGTGCCCGGCGGCGGCTGCAGGATGAACTCGCGAATACCGATCTCGTGGAAGCGGCCCACGAAATCGCGCAGCGCCTCCGGCGATTCCCACGGGTTCACTTCCTGCGGCAGGATGCCCTTCACGTACAGGTGGGAGCGCAGCACCTCGCCCGGCGGGCGGCCCACCTCCGCGCACGCTTCGTCCAGCGAGGCGATGCGCGCGGCCATTTCCTCAAGCGTGCCGGTGGAGTTCCAGCGGTCGCCGTAGCGCGCCACGATGCGCATCATCTTCGGGCCGTGCGCGCCAAGGGTGAAGGGCATCTTCGCCTGCACCGGCGCCGGGCGGAACGGCGCGTCGCGCACCGTGTAGTACTGCCCTTCGTAGGTCGTCACGTCTTGCGTGAAGAGCGCGTGACAGATCTCCACGGCCTCGCGGAAGCGCCCGACCAGTTCGGCGTTGCCGGGGAAGGGGATACCGAACATCTCGTGCTCCGGCACGAACCAGCCCGCCCCGAGGCCGAACTCCAGCCGCCCGTTCGAGATGTGATCGAGCGTGACCGCCTCCTTGGCGACCAGCGGTGGGTGGCGGAACGTATTGCAGCTCACCAGCACCCCGAAGCGGATGCGCTCCGTGACCAGCGCCAGCGCGGCCAGCAGGGTCCACGGCTCGAAGATGGGGCCATCCAGCTTGAAGGGGGGCACGTAGTGATCGGCCACCCACAGATTGTCGAAGCCGAGCCGTTCGAGGAAGGCCCACTGCTCCGCGAGTTCGCTGAAGGGGCGCTGGGTCGGCGTCTGCACGCCGAACAGGAGTTGGTCTGTTGCCTGATCCGCCACCGTGATCCTCTCTGTGTGGCGCCTGCGCGCCGCTGCGCCGCGAGGGCGCGCCCGTGGGGTGAGCATATCAGGCG
>JASGGF010000468.1:0-3981 GCA_047605145.1 Thermomicrobiales bacterium
ATCAGCGTCAGGTAGAACGTGACGACCTGGTTCCCTTCCGGCGACCACTCGTAAATGTCGCTCATGAAGCTGGAAAGGAACGTTAGGGCGCGCGGCGCTGCGAAGAAGAACCCGTACGCGGCGCCACCCAGAAAGAGTAGGGCTACGAACGGCAGCGACAGGTAGAGGAGCCGCTTTTCTTTCTTTGTCAGGCCCGGCACCAGGAAGCCGATCACCTGCCACAGGATGATGGGCAACGCAATGCCAATCGCGATGTACAGCGCGATCTTGAAGAAGAGCGTGATCGGGTCAGTCGGGCTGACGACGTCGAGACCCGTCTCGGCGTTCGCCTCGATCTGAATCCGCCGCAGCAAGGTCGGCGCGAGGAAAATGCCGGCTACGAACGCCACGCCCACGGCAATGACGCACTTGACGATACGGTCTCGCAGCTCTTCCATGTGCTCAAGGAGGGTCATCTCCTCGAACACGTCCGGTTCTCCCGGATCGGGCAAACGCGGCACCGCCGGCAGCCGCGACGGCAGTTTCACCGGTAGGGACAGCCTTTTCGCGGCAGACGACTTCTCTGCTCGGGCCATACGCAATTCGCTCCCAAATGGAGCCGGCGGCGTTCGGGCGTGGGCAGGCGGCGTGGGTCGTCTCCCCGGCTCAGCGCCTCACCTGCACGTTGTCGCGGTCAGCCGCACACAGCGACAGACCGGGCCCTATCCGCCGTGCTCATCGATGTACGTCACAGCATCGGCAACGGTGCGGATGTTCTCGGCGTCTTCATCCTTGATCTCGACGTCGAACTCCTGCTCCATCGCCATGATCACTTCGACCAGATCGAGCGAATCCGCGTTCAGGTCCCCGATGAACTCCGCGTCCATCGTGACCTTGTCTTCATCAACTCCGAGCCGCTCAGCGACAATCGCCTGCACCCGCTCCAAAGTTGTGGCCATGCTCGATCCCTCCCCATCCTGCGCCGCCCAGTGGCGGCGCACGTCTATCAGTCGGACCCTTCCCTCAGGCCCCGCATTGCATACGCACTCGCTCATGCGAACGCAGCAGGAATGACATGTCCCGCTGCTGACTGGACTGACCGGGCGATGATACACGGTCGCCGCAACGCAGGTCACGCATTGGCAGACCCCGCCGAACCGGTCTTTTTCTTGCCGCCTTGCGCTGCTGATGCTTTCTTGCGCGTCTTTTGGCGCTGCACCTGCTTGAAGACGGTGCCCAGCACGCCATTGATGAATTTTCCGGAGTTCTCGCCGCCAAATCCCTTGGCAAGTTCAACAGAGTCGTTGATCAGCGAGCCCGCCGGGACCTGCGGCTCGAACATCAGCTCGTAGGCCGCCAGCCGCAGCACGTTGCGCTCGATCGCCGCCTGCTCGGTCAGCGCGCGCGCCGGCGCCGCGCTCTCGATCACCGGATCGATCGCCGCCACGTTGCCCAGTACGCCGTTGACGAGCCGCCGCACGTTCGCATCGACATCGTCCATCCTTGGCTCGGCGGCGGCAAACAGCGCAACGACCGCCAGGTCCCGCTCCTGATTCTCGAAGGCGTTGGCGATAGCCTCGTCCGGAGTGTGCGAGGTCAGGTCCAGCTCATACAGCGCCTGCAGGGCCAGCAACCGGCCCAGACGGTCCACCACGAGCTGATCGACCGCGGCGCCGGGCTCCTGATCGTTGGTGTTCTGCCTGTCGTCCTCGTGCCCGTCGGCCGTCACGCCTACGCCCCTTCACCTTCGTCGCTACGCTCCGCAGCCTGTTGCTGCAGCAATCGCTCCATGCTCCGCCCCAGATACCCGGTGTCGATGGCCGCCGCGCGGAACTCACTGTCCGCCACGATGCGGCGTAGAAAGGGCGCGGTCTGGGACACACCGGTAACGACCGTTTCCGTCAGCGCCCGCTCCATGCGTGCCGCCGCTTCTTCCCGGTCTCGCCCCCAGACGATGATTTTGCCTAGCAGCGAGTCATAGTAGGGCGGCACGCTGTACCCGGAATAGAGGTGCGAATCGACGCGCACACCCGGCCCGCCCGGCGCCACGTACGTCTCGACGCGGCCCACGCTCGGCGCGAAATCGAGCGACGCATCCTCGGCGGTGATCCGGCACTCGATGGCGTGTCCCTGCGGCGCCAGATCCTTCTCGCTGAGCGTCAGGGGCTGCCCGGCCGCAATCCGGATTTGCCACACCACCAGATCGATCCCACTCACCATTTCGGTGACCGGGTGCTCCACCTGAATCCGCGTGTTCATCTCCATGAAGAAGAACGCGCCGTCTGCATCAACGAGGAACTCCAGCGTGCCAGCGTTCGTGTACCCGCCCGCCTTTGCTCCCTTGACCGCCGCCTTCAGCAGGGCCTCGCGGGTCTTCGCCGGTAGATTTGGCGCCGGGGCTTCCTCGATCAGCTTCTGGTGCCGCCGCTGCACGCTGCAATCGCGCTCGCCAATCGCCAGCACCTTGCCGTACTCGTCGGCCAGTATCTGCACCTCGACGTGACGAGGCCGCTCCAGATAGCGCTCGAGGTAGACCGCGTCGTTGCCGAACGCCGCCTCGGCCTCCGCCTGCGCCAGCGGCAACGCCCGCACCAGCTCGTTTTCATCGCGCACGACGCGCATGCCGCGCCCGCCGCCACCCGCCGCCGCCTTCACGATCAGCGGGTAGCCGATCTTTCGCGCCACCGAACGCGCTTCGCCCAGATTCTCCACCGGACCGTCGCTGCCGGGCACAATCGGCAGCCCCGCCTCGTGCATCAGTTTGCGCGCGGCGGACTTGTTGCCCATCATCTCGATAACGGACGGGCGGGGACCGATGAAGGTCACGCCCACCTGTTGACACACTTCCGCCAGATATGGGTTTTCCGCCAGAAAGCCGTAGCCGGGGTGAATGGCATCGCAGCCGGTGATCAGCGCGGCGCTGATGATGGCCGGGATGTTGTTGTAGGAGCGTGCGGCCTGCGCCGGCCCGATGCACACCGCCTCATCCGCCAGCCGCACGGCCAGCGAATCGCGGTCGGCGTCGCTGTACGCGATCACCGCCGCCACGCCGAGGTCGTGACAGGCGCGCAGGATGCGCAGCGCAATCTCGCCGCGGTTGGCAATCAGGATCTTGCGAAACAGTGGTTTGGGATCGTCGGTCATGCCCGCCCGGCTTCATGCTTGCCACCGGGCCAGCATCGGCCCGATGGGCAAGCATAGCCGAGGCTGCGTCCTGATCCGGGCCTACCCGTCCTGCACCGCGCGGTCATCGGCAATCGCCTGCTCGCGCAGCGATTCCTGCCACGCGACAACCCGCTCGCGGATGGCCGGGTCCCCCACTCCGAGGATTTTGGCGGCCGCCAGCGCCGCCGACCCCGGCTCCAGCACCAGCAGCGGCGCCACGCCGCCCGGCATCCGCACGGAAGACAGCAGATCCATGCCGCCGAAGCGGTCGCCATACGGCGGGCAGGCAATTACCGGGTGCCGGGAATTCGCATCCACCACGCCAGACAGCGCGTTGGAGCGTCCGGCCACCGTGATGTACACGTGGGGCTGGCCGTCCTGCTCGTACGCCTGCATCAGCTCCAGCAGGTAGCCGGTCACCTTGTGCGCCGAGGCGATGCGCGTCACGTGCGAGAGGCCGAACTTGTCGAGCGCCTGCGCAATCGCGTTGCGGTGATCCGCGTCAGACTTCGACCCGAGCACCATGATTACCTGTGGATTGGATGTCCCCATGGGCTGTTTTGCGCCTCCTGTTCCATCAAGATCCGCGCTACTGCGCGCGGTAGAATGTCATGTTCGACACACTTGATGCGCTCGTGCAATCGCTCCGGGTCATCCCCTGCCAGAATCGGGACTTCCTCCCGCAGCAGGATCGGCCCGCAGTCCACCAGCGGAGTCACCAGATGCACCGTCGCCCCGGTTACCGGCAAGCCGCGTGCCAGCGCATCGGCGACCGCGTGGGCCCCGCGCAACGCCGGCTGCTGACCACATGACGTTTCCACGATCTCGGCGGTTCCC
>JASGGF010000469.1:0-3978 GCA_047605145.1 Thermomicrobiales bacterium
CGTCCGCCCATCTCGCTATCGAAAGCCCCTCGCCCTTCGCAAAGGGAGAGGGGTTGGGGGTGAGGGTTCGTCGCCGTGGCGGCGTGTCCATCCCCAATACCTCCCCCAGTCAGCCGCGCACGGACTTCGGGAGAGGGGTTGGGGTGAGCGCGCTTCGGGGAAATTGGCCCTCGCAAGGGCCAATTGGAGCCAAGCGTTATCACCATGCACCGGCAAGAAACCGTAGACCACGCAGACCGCCTACGGTCCCTGCTGCGCGGGCTGGATCTGCTGGCGGCGGCGTTCGGCCTGCCGGTCATCTGCAGCATCCATCCGCGTACGGTCGTCCGCCTGCGCGAGTTCGGGCTGGCGCCCGGCCACCCGGGCGTGCGGTTCTGCGAACCGTTCGGCCTGTTCGACTTCGTGGCGCTGGAGCGTCACGCGCGGGGGGTGCTTAGCGATAGCGGCGCCGTCTCCGAGGAGTGCGCCATCCTCCGCGTGCCGCTCGTCACCATCCGCGACACCACCGAACGGCCGGAAACCCTGGAGAGCAGCAGCAACATCCTGAGCGGCGTTGCGCCAGATGCCATGCTGCGCGCTATGCGGGTGGCGCTGCACGATGACGCCGGCTGGGCAGTTCCGCCCGAGTACCTCCGCACGAACGTCAGCGCCACGGTCGCTCGCATCGTGCTGGGCCGCGCGCCGTAGGCGAGGCCGCGTCATCCGCTCAGTACGCCTGGCCCGCCGCCTCCAGCAGCCGCATGATCTCGGCTGGTCCCGCAGTGCTCCGCTCGGAGGAAAACGCCTCCGTCAGCGTCGGCCCGGGCGCGGAGCGCTGCGCCAGTTCGGGCAGCATCGGCTGGATCACGTAGTATGCCCCGCGCTGGTGCGTGCGCGGCGCTTCCTCCGCCGAAATCAGCAGTTCGTGCACCTTTTCGCCCGGCCGGATGCCGACCTCCTGGATGGCGATGGGACGATCCCCGATCATCACCTCCGCCAGATCGAGCATCCGGGCGGATGGCAAGCGCGGCACGTAGATCTCGCCGGGCTCCCCACCGTGCAGCGCCGCGAAGATCGTCTCCACGGCGTCATGGAGCGTGATCAGGAAGCGCGTCATCTCCCGCGTCGTGATGGTGACTGGCCCACCATTGGCGATCTGGCTCTGAAAGAGCGGCACAACCGATCCCCGCGAGGCCACAACGTTGCCGTAGCGCACCGCCAGAAACGCGGTGGCCGGCGCGCGCAGATTCGCTTCGATGAAGATTCTCTCCTGAATAGCCTTGGTCATGCCCATCACGTTGACGGGGTTGCACGCCTTGTCCGTCGAGATCGCCACGGCCTTTTGCACCGAGCTGCCGCGCGCACTGATGGCCCGCACCACGTTGTGCGCGCCATCGATATTGGTGCGCACGGCCTCGTGCGGAAAGTATTCGCAGGTTGGCACCTGCTTCAGCGCCGCCGCGTGAACCACGACATCCGCGCCGTCCACCACACGCGCCACCGCGCTGGCATCGCGGACATCGCCGATCTGAAACTCCAGCAAGCGCTCGAAATTGTGGTAGATCGTTTCTTCCGTGGCGCGGGCCGCCTGCGTGAACTCCGTCAGCATCTGGTAATGCTTGCCTTCGTCCCGCGAGAACACGATGATCTTCTCCGGCCGGCCACAACTGCCAGCCATCATTTGTTGCACACACGCCCGCCCCAGCGAGCCCGTGCCCCCGGTGACCACCACCCGTTTGCCGGCCAACACCTGACGCTGACTAGTGTCCATGCGCGGATCTCCACTCGGTGTACGGTGTCGGGTCGGCAGCCATCGCCGCGATGAGCTCGGGCCACGGCGCCGCGCGGAAGCCGGTGAGCGCCGCGAAGCGCGAGCCATCGAGGCTACGGTCAATCCGCACATCCGGAAATGGCTCTACGGTGACGGGGCGCCCGTACGCCGCGCCCAGCAATTGCAGCAGATCGAACTTGGCGATGGGGTCCGCCGCCACGTGGTACAGCCCACTGGCTTCGGGGAAATCGTGCACCACCTGCGCGATCACCTGCGCCAGCGCCAGCGTGGGCAACCCGGAGAACACCGCCTGCGTGTATCCGCGCACCGCTGGCCCCGGTGCGCTGAGGAACCACTCCACCAGCCCGTTGCGGCTGGCCAGCTCCCGCCCGATGATCGACGTGCGCAGCGTGATGGCGCCGGGGCCAGTGACCTCGCCGAGCAACTTGCTGCGACCATACAGATCCGGCGGGTCGGGGATATCCGCCTCCGTGTAGCCGCCCTGCCGCCCGGAAAAGACGCAATCGGTGCTGATGTGGACGAGCCGTGCACCGCGCGCCGCGCACATCTCCGCCAACTGGTGAGGCAGCAACGCGTTGACCGAAATGCTGGCCACGGCATCATGCGCCGCCGGCAATTGCTTGATGATGCCGATGCAATTGATGACGGCTTCGGGCTCCGCCAGCGCGATCGCCCGGCGCACCGTTGCCGGGTCGCGGGCGTCCACGCCGTCGATGATCTCTGCCGGGTCAAACAGCCCCGGCAGCGCTGCCTCGGCGGCATCTCGGCTGCGGAGCGTCACCCGGGTGTCGAAGGTCTCGCGGAGCGTTTGATAGACCTTGTGCCCCAGCATGCCGCTGCCGCCAAGAACCAACACCCTCACCACGTGATCCCTTCGCGCAGGATGGCGCCATGTCGTTTGCCGCCGTTCCGTGTACATCTGAAAGGCTACGATGGCCGCTCATTGACCGCAATGCATGACGCGATAGCCTTATCATGATATTAATGAAGGAGTAAAATCGCCGGACGCTGGTGCTGCCGTGCGCAACGCTGCTGCGCCGGGCCACATGGTGCGCAATACCACCCCCGGTGTGCCGCGAGGTGACCCGGAGCGGGCGCAGGGCAATCGCCCTCGCCGTGGCCGGAGCGCGTGGCCAATACTCCGTGTCCTGAAACCCGGGGTGGTTGCGAATCACCATGCCTGCCTGCCGCTTGAGAGGAGCATCCGCGTGACCGAATCCCTCACGCCAACGACGCAATGGGCGCCCGCGCACGGCGCCGAGATCGCCTTCGATGTTTCTGGCAGTGGCCCGGCGGTCCTGCTGCTGCACGCGGGGCTGGGCGACCGCACCATGTGGGACGCGCAGCTCCCCGCCTTCGCGCCGGAGTTCACCGTCATCCGCGTCGATGCGCGCGGCTTCGGCGAGACGATCATGCCGCCCTCCGCCTACGCCTCCACCGCTGACCTGCTGGCGGTGCTCGATCAGCTCAACGTGGACCGGGCGCACGTCGTCGGTGTCTCGATGGGGAGCCAGACTGCCATCGAGCTGGCCGTGGTCGCGCCGGAGCGGGTCGCCTCGCTGACCGCGGTGGCCGCCCGCGCCGGCGAGCCGGTCTCGCCGGAACTGCGCGCGGAGTGGGACCACGTCAACGCGCTCGCTGAGGCGGGTGATATCGATGGCGCGGTGGAGTATGAGATCCGGATGTGGGTTGATGGGCCGGGGCGCACGCCGGAGCAGGTCGATCCCGCCGTGCGCGAGCGGGCGCGCGTCATGAACGCCGCGCTCTTCACCCGCACCGACACCGAGGGCGAGGAGATCGACATCGAGCCGCCGGTAGCCGAACGCCTCGGCGATATCACCGCGCCCACGCTGGTGGTCTACGGCGATCAGGACATCGCCGATGTGCAGCGCGCTGGCCCGAAGCTGGCCGCCGCCATCCCCGGCGCGCGCCTCGTGGTGCTGCCGGACACGGCCCACCTGCCGCAGCTGGAGCGCCCCGCCGCCTTCAACGAGATCGTGCTGGAGTTCCTGCGCGGGGTGGAATGAGGGGGGGCGCCGCCTGCGGCTCAGGGGGTGGCGCTGCGCTCAGGGGGTGTAGGGTTGTAACCCCGACAGTTTGCGATTTGCCTGCTTTTGGGGCCTGCGCGGTGGCAAACGTGGCGCCGCGCCCTTGCCGCTGGGGGTCTTTAAAGCGTGGTGCGAATTAGCCTTTACGATGCCCAAATG
>JASGGF010000470.1:0-3959 GCA_047605145.1 Thermomicrobiales bacterium
GGCGCGCCGAACGGCGATGGCGACGACACCTTCCCGTTCTGCGCCGTCGGCTTCAGCTGCACTGCCAGCGGCTCCCGCTACATCTGCCAGGCGAATCCGGTCATGGACTGACCTTCGCCTCAGGTATGGAACGCGAAAGCGGGCGGCGCACAGGCGCCGCCCGCTTTCGCATCATCGGAATGGTCTGCCGGTTGCGACTACCCTAGCCTCCGGGTTCGGGTTCGTCCGGCGTCAGCATGATCGGGTGGGGGAAGACTGGATCGGTCCCGCCGGGATCGCTGAAGCGCACCGCCCTCGCGTAGTTGTAGATGCTGTCAATGCCGGCCTGACTGATGTTGCCGCCCTGCTTGAGCTGATCCATCGTGCGTACCAGATCCTTGTACGCCCACGGCGTCAGTTGGTCGCAGCGGTTCGCTGGCGAGCCGCCCCCATCGAGGATCTCCGGCTTGTTCGACCAGTCATCGACCGGGCGGCCGCCCGTCGCCTGACAGACGACGCCGTCCACGATGCCAGCCGGTCGCGGGAATTGTTCGGGCACCGGCTGGCCATTGGGCCCCAGCAGCAGCTCCTTGAACTCCGGATTGGTGTGCAGGTCGATCATCAGTTGAGACCAGATCGGCCCGGCGCCCTGAATGCCGTCGATTTCACTTAACGGATCATTGCGCGTGTTGCCCACCCAGACCCCGATTGAGACATCGGTGGTGAACCCAATCGTCCAGATGTCGCGGAAGTCGTTCGTCGTGCCGGACTTCGCGGCGGTGGGGCGGCCAAGCTGCTTTTGCGTGTTGCCGAACAGGTTGTTCGTCGTGAAGATCATTGCGCGGGCGTCATTGTCGGTCAAGATCGAGATCAACTGGTAGGCGATCTCCGGGCGCAACACCTGTTCCGCGCGCTCCAGCGTGTGCTCCCGGTCGAGGTCGTAGAGCACGTTACCTTCGCTGTCCGTGATCTTCAGGATCGGCGTCACGGGTACGTACTTGCCCATGTTCGCGATGGTGGCGTAGGCGTTGTTCATCTCCAGCGGCCACGCATCGCCGGAACCGAGGCCGATGGAAAGGCCGTAGTCGGACGGCGGCTGCGACAGCTCGTGCTTGATGCCCATCCGCCGCGCCATCTCGACGATGGCTTCCGGGCCGCCCGCGAACTCGACCGCCTTCACCGCCGGGATGTTCAGCGAGTTCGACAGCGCTGTCCGCACTGACACGGCGCCATTGAAGTTGCGCATGTAGTTCTGCGGCTCGTAGTAGTCCATCGGGTCGCCATTCTCGTCAGTGGCGCCCGGCGTCTCGATCTTGAACGGCGCATCCAGCACCACGGTGCCGGGGTTCCAGCCCTGCTCGAAGGCAGCGGCGTACACGATGGGCTTGATCGACGATCCCGGTTGCTGCGGCGAGGTGGTGATGTTCACCTGCCCCTCAATGGCCGCGTTATCGAAGTCGGCGGAGCCGACCATCGCCAGAATCTCGCCGCTCCACGGCACCACGACGGTCAGCGCCGCGTTGTGCGCGCCGTAGAACTGGAGTTGCTGGATGTTCTGCGCCACGATCTCCTCGGCCCTGTTTTGCAGGTCCGTGTCGATCGTGGTGTAAATGTTGAAGCCGCCCTTGGTGAAGTCCTTGTCCGGGTACTTTTCGGCCAGATACTCGTAGACATACTGGACGAAATGGGGGTGATCGAGCACCACCCCGTCGCCATCACGGCCGGGGTAGACCGTCGGCCAATCGGCGTGGGCGGCGTCCGCCTCGGCACGCGTGATGTACCCGAGCTTGACCATCTGATCCAGCACGTACTTCTGGCGGCCGATCACGTTCTCCGGGTAAATCGCCGGGTTGAAATACGTCGGCTGTTGCGGAATGCCCGCCAGCAATGCCGCCTCGGAGAGCGTCAGATCGGCGGCGGACTTGTGGAAGTAGGTCTGCGACGCGGCCTCCACGCCGTAGGAACGGTTCCCGTAGAAGATCAGGTTCAGATACATCGTCAGGATGTCGTGCTTGGAGAACTGCCGCTCCAGCGCGACCGCCGCCAGCGCCTCTTTCCATTTTCGCGTGACGGAGATCTCGTTGCCGATGGCGTCGGCGTGGATCGAGCGCACCAGTTGCTGCGTGATGGTGGAGCCGCCGGAAGACCCGCTGCCGCCAGCCATGATGGTGACGCCGCGCAGGATGGCCATCGGCTCCACGCCGCTGTGACTCCAGAAGGTGGCGTCCTCGGCGGCAATGGTGGCGTCGATCAGATAGGGCGAGATCTTTTCGTAGGGCACGAAGGTGCGCCAGCCGTTGTCACGGTCGGCCACTTCCTGCAGCAGGTTACCGTTGCGGTCAAGGATGCGCGTCGTCTGGAAGGTGTCCGCAGAGACGTAGGAGGCGTTCGGCAGGCTGCCGTTGATCTCCTCGTACTGCTGCATGGTGGCGGCCACGGCCGCCGCCGTAGAGAGCGCGCCGGCCACGATGGTGACGACGAAAAAGAGAAACAGCGCGGCCACCAGCCCCGCCAGAATGCCAATCACCTTGCCGCCATTGCCCCGCCGGCGCGATGTGCCGGGCAGCAGATGGGGTGGCAATGGCTTGCGGCGGCGAACGCCGGCTCCGGCCCGCCCGGCCTGCAGCCGGCTCTGGTAGAGGCGGGTCCGTGAGAAACGCTGGCTCATGGTTCACCTGTCGCGTGGCGCGCCGGGCGGGCCTCCCGGCGTACAGCGCCGTGCTCCGCGCGTGGTCTACGACTTCCATAACGCGCAAAGTCCACGTTTGGATACTACCATGCACCAAACTCGCTTCTGCGTTCGGGCTGTTGCTCGTGAATCTGCATCTCACAGGCCGCGTGGTGGCGCGTTCCACTCACGAACGCCCGGTGACGACGCGGTCATGGGTACGAACCCGGGGGTAGGATGGGGGTAACGAGCGTGGAGCGGGCGGCGACGGCCTATATGCCGGCGGCCGCCGAGAGGACAGCGAGCGCGGCTGTGCTCGAACCGGCGGTGCAACTGACATTCGACGAGACCATTTCGCGCCACGGCGCGGAGATCTATCGGTATGCCCTGCATCTGACGCGAAATCGCCCGGATGCCGACGATCTGTATCAGGAAACCGCGCTCAAGGCGTTTCGCGCCTGGCATCGCCTGCCGTGCGATGCCAACCACCGGGCCTGGCTCTACCGCATTGCCACCAACGCGTTCCTTAGCGACAAGCGCAAGACCTCGCGGCTGCGCTCGCTGGATGCCGATGTTGGCGCGGAAGCGATTCCGGCCACCAGCCGTGATGACGACGACCGGCTGGATGCCAGCGATCTGCTGGTGGAAGTTGAACTGTTTATCGAAACGCTGCCACCCAAACAGCGCGTGGCGCTGGTGCAGCGCAAGTACCTCGAGCTGGGGTACTCCGATATCGCCGAGGCCCTCAACTGCTCAGAGGATGCCGCGCGGCGTAGTGTCCACGAAGCGTTGCGCAAACTGCGCGCCCGCTTCGGCGACAGGATGTGAGGATCATGATCAGTCCGGGAAGGAATCAGTAACCATGGGCACGCACGTTGGAGCCACCCCCGGACTTGAGCCTCCGCGGCTCGAAGCCGCCGCCGCTGGCGCCGGCATCGACCCCTGCGACGTCGCCTGCGCCGCGATGCCCGCGCACGTGATCGGCGATCTCTGCGCCAAAGACGAAGCCTGGCTGCAACACCATGTCGCGGAGTGCGGCTATTGCCGCCGCGAAATGGGCTGCTACGAGAAGGTGGACCACGCGCTCGATTCTTGTTGCGCCGTGCCGGCGGCGGCCTGCGTGCCGCCGCCGCTGAACCTGCCGAAGCGGGACGCCGTCTGGTTCTCCCGTGTTTCCAGCCCCCTCGGCGATCTCATCCTGGCCGCGTCCGAGGGTGGGCTGCGCGAAATCGAGTTTGGCCGGACTCGCTCTGACGCCGAATTCATCCAGCGGATCAAGGACGCCGGCGCGGACCCCGTCCCCCTGCGCCGG
>JASGGF010000471.1:0-3938 GCA_047605145.1 Thermomicrobiales bacterium
CTGAAGGGCAGCGGCGCCGCGAGGCCCGCCAGCGCCGCCAGCCACATCGCCTGCCGCTGCCAGCGCACCGGCCCCCACAGCGCGGCGATCACCCCGGCGGCAACGACAAGCAACCCCAGCAGCCGCCACAGCCAGAGCTCGCCGTAGCGGGCGCCGGCGAGCGTCTCGGCGACCGCCGAGGGCAGCGCCAGATCCGGCGCGATAGCCGCCGCCTGCGTCACCAACGCCGCCACGCTGCCCAGCAGCGCCACGACGATGGCGACAAGGGCGTACTGGCGAAGACGGCGGATCAGCGCGTTCGTCAGCGCGGGCGCCGCCTGCACCACGGGGGTGACTACCCCGAGCGTGACTGGCGCGATCGCCAACAGCAGCGCCAGCCCGATCAGGGCCAGCCCACGCGACAGCTCTCGCGCCGGGGAGGCGGGCGCCACGCTCCCGGCAGCCGGCATGGAGCCCGGCGCGCCGCCTTCCCCGATGCGAATGCCGAAATACCCCTGCAGGTTGTGACCATCCGCTGACGAGACGTTGCGCCACGCGACGGTGTAGCCGCCATCCGGCAGACCCGCCGGCAGGGTCAGCACCAGCTCGTGGTCGTTCTCCGGCGCAATCCCGGACGTGGCGCCGGGCACAGCCTGCCCGCTGGCGTCCAGCAGGTCAGCGCGGGTGAAGCGCGGCTCCAGCGGTTCGGTGAACCAGATGCGCACCGCCGTGGGCGGGGTGGGCAGCACGGCGCCCGCAGCAGGCTCGCTGCGGTCGAGCGCGGCGTGCGCCAGCGCGCCGCTGGTTGTCGCCAGCAGGCAAAGCAAGATGCCGCCCAGCACACAGCCAAGGCGGATGAGATGGATCATGATGGGTTCCGGTCTGCCAGCGGCGATCCGGGCGAACGGGGCGAGGGCAACAGCGCCGCCCCCGCCCCGGCCCGGGTCACACCCCGGCGGTCAGCGCGGCGCTACTTCACCGGGAAGCGCAGCGGCTCCGGGTCCTGGATCGGCCCAAAGGTCTCTGGTCCAGAGGTGAACGTTTCGTCGATATCCGTGCCGTTGATCGTGCCGTAGATGCGGAAGGAATAATCCCCCTCCCACTCAGTCGGGAAGAACACGCTGTAGTAGCCCGCCGGGTCATCCCACATGCCGTGCAGCGGCAACTCCAGCGTCTGATCCTCGTAGATCACCTCGGCCTTCAGCGTCTCCTCCAGTCCATCGACCGGCGCGCCCTCGGCCTCCTCGTCGCCGGCGCCGGGAGTAGCGGCGGCATCGGGAACCTCGGTGACCCAGAACTCGAGGCCGCTCTTGTCCCCGGCGAAGACCGGCTCGTTCATGAAGCCGACAACCATGTGGTACTTGCCATCCAGCACGTCGCGGGACTCGTGGGCCAGCACCCCGGCGGGGGCCGCCAGCAGCAGCGCGCCGCTCAGGAGCGCGCCGGACAGGGTCAGGAAACGGGACGTGATAGGTCGCATGGTGGACACCCTCGCTGCGCCCGGCGGATCATCGCCGCCGGACGTCTTCATCTGTTCTGGTCGAAACGACGAGCAATTGCGGATGCGTCAGACGAGGGCGGCGCGCGGCGGGGGGTAATCGGGCAGGAAGCGATGCCCGCGCCAGATCTGCAGGTAGGGCCAGATGCGCTCGCCGCGCCCGGCGAAGGCCAGCAGCGGCAACGAGACCAGCAGCATGGCGAGACCGCCGGCGGCGATCAACGTGGATTCGAACGTGGGCAGATCGGGCGGCGCGGGTTCGGCGTGGCGGGCGTGCGGGCCGTGGTCGCCGTGGCTGACTGGCGCGGCGGCGTGGGCGGATTCGCCTTCAGCCTTGTGGTGATCCAGCCCGCCATCCATCAACAATTGCAGCAGGGCGTGCGGGTGCACATAGGTGGCGCCGGCGCGCATCTGCATCGGGAGCAGGCATAGGCCCACCAGCGCCAAGAGGCGCAGGGCGCCGGCAATCTCTCGCCAACGGGGCATGGTGGCGCGTGGCAGGTAACGATGCTGGGTCATGGCCGCTTCACGACGCGCTCGGTTCACGCGCGCACTGTACCACCCGGCCGCCCGCCAGACGCTCAGGTCAACGTCACCTTGAAGCGCGTGCGCGAACTGGAATCGGCCAGACGCACAACCTCGAACCCCTCTCCCGAGACCATCTCATCGACCGCAAGCACGGCGTCCAGAATGATCGAGGTTCGGGGATACCAGCCGTTCACCGTCCATTCGCCAGTCCCGACATCGATGCGCGGAGGCCCCGCGGACGAGCTCTCCGCAATGATCACCGGCCCGTCCTTCAGCTCAATTGCCAGCTCGGACTGCGAGGCGACGAAGTGCAGGACAGGCTCAGGGCCACCGGGTGGCATGTTCTCAAGCTCAGTCCAGTCGTCGAGAATGTGGTAGATGTCGGCGGCATAGACCCACGACCGCACATTCACCGGCTGGAACTGGCGGTTGCACAGATCGACGGCAACACCCGTGATGCTGTTCGCCCCGGCCTTGACTCGCGCGCGCGCGTTGGCGCGCCGACGGCGCCGTCGCCGTCGGCGGCGGCGTTTGGCGTGGTTGATGCCGCGCCGGTTCTTCCCGCGCCGGCCGCCGAGCGGGCCAGCGGCCGCACCCTCGGGCGGCGTCACCGTCTCAGCCCCTGCCAGCCCCAGCAACCCCGCCGCCGCCAACAGCAGCGCGCCGGCCGCGCGCAATACCTGCCGGCGGCTCGCAGGCCCCGCGCCACCGGCAAGCTCCCCGGCAGACGACACCTGCTGGCCCATGCTGCTCTCCATGCTGGCGCCGTCTCCCCGGTAGACGATAACAATCTCTCAGGCTGCGCCGCATTTGTAACACACACGTCGCTCGGGAACCCCAGCGGCGGCCTGCTACGCGATCCCGGCAGCAGCGGCGCACAATAGCCCGTGCGCAATGTCGGGCAGCGTGGTCTGCCTCGGGACATGTGTCGGGTCACACGCGGCGGCTGCCACTCCGACGTCATCACGACGCAGGATGGCGGCGGGGTGGCGGCGGGATGACGCCGGGGTGGCGGGCGCCGCTCGACCCTGACAGTGGCTCTGAGACAAACCACAGAGGCGGAGGAAACGCGTGAACGGCAGTGACAACAGCGATAACCACGTTGCCCTGCGCGCGGCGGTGCGCGAGGTGCTGGCGCCCTTCCCCGCCAGCTACTGGCGCGCGCTGGACGAGGCGCGGGAGTACCCCGAAACCTTCGTGCAGGCGATGACGGCGGCGGGCTACATGGGCGCGCTGATTCCGCGCGAATACGGCGGGCTGGGCCTCTCGCTGACGGAAACGAGCGTCATCCTCGAGGAGGTCAACGCCAGCGGCGGCAACGCTGGCCCGGCCCACGCCCAGATGTACATCATGGGCGCGCTGCTACGGCACGGCAGCGAGGCGCAGAAGCGGGAGTACCTGCCGCGTATCGCCAGCGGCGAGCTGCGGCTGCAAGCGTTCGGGGTGACGGAGCCAGAGGCAGGCACGGAAACGACCGCCATCACCACGTTTGCGGAGCGCCGGGGCGACCGCTACGTGATCAACGGGCGCAAGGTCTACATCTCGCGCGTGCCCCACTCCGACCTGCTCCTGCTGCTGGCCCGCACCACCCCGGCGGAGGAGACGATCAAACGCACCGAGGGGCTCTCCCTCTTCCTGATCGACCTGCGCGAGGCCATCGGCAACGGCCTGACGGTGACGCCGATCACGACGTGGATCAACAACTCCACCAGCGAGTTGGTCTTCACCGATCTGGAGATCCCGGCCACGGCGCTGGTGGGCGAGGAAGGGCGCGGGTTCCGGGCGGTGCTGGACGGCATGAACGCCGAGCGCATCCTGATCGCCGCCGAGTGCGTGGGCGATGGCCGTTGGTTCATCGCGCGGGCGGTAGCGCGGGCGCAGGAACGCGTCGTCTTCGGGCGGCCCATCGGCCAGAATCAGGGGGTCCAGTTCC
>JASGGF010000472.1:0-3924 GCA_047605145.1 Thermomicrobiales bacterium
GAAGCAGGCTAGCGGCGGGGAAACGCCCTGCCTCAAATCTGCTCTCACCGAGAGGCTTCCGAAGTCGCGGCATAAACTTTGCGTAAATTGGCTGCTCATGGCAGGATCGTGGTCCTCGACACGGATGCAGGACGTTGAGTGTGTCTGCCTGACGGCAAAAATCCTGCATGCGTATGCCAACACGTGAGATTCCCCCGGGCATATGGAGCCGGCGAATGAACCCGGAGATCGAAACGCCCCTGCCAGAAGATTTCGGGATCGGCCAGTTGTTTTGGGCGATTCGAGATGCGGTCGTGGTCGGCGATGCCGATACCGGCTGCATTGTGCTCTGGAATCCGGCGGCGGAAGCGATGTTCGGCATTCCGCGGGAGCAGGCGCTGGGTCTGCCGCTGGATGCGCTGATTCCGGAGGAGTTCCGTGAGCAGCACCGGGCCGGGCTGGCGGCCTACCGGGAGACCGGGAGTGGCGCGCTCGTCGACACTGGCGCGCTCACCGAACTCCCCGCGCTCCGGAGTACCGGTGAGCGCATCACGATCGAGCTGCGGCTCTCCCCTATCGCCACGAGCCGGTTTCCCGGAAACTTCGTGCTCGCCCTCATTCGAGACGCCACGGTGCGAAAGCAGGGAGAGCTGGATCGGCTGCGCCTCGCCGAGGAGCAAGGAGCCCGCGCCGCCGCCGAAGCGGCAACGCTGGCGCTAAGGGAGAGCGAGACGCGCTTCCGCACGGCGTTCGATCACGCCCCGATTGGTATGGATCTGGTTGCGCTCGATGGCCGGTTCATGCAGGTGAACGCCGCCCTGTGCGCCCTGTTCGGTTATTCCGAGCAGGAACTGCGGACCATGACGACGATCGATCTGACATTCCCGGAGGATCGGGCGCCGGATGAGGTATTGGTCAAGCGGATGGTGGCGGGCGAGATTCCCACGTTTCAGTTGGAAAAGCGCTACATCCGCAAGGATGGGCAGGTCATCTGGGGGCGCGTCAATTCGTCGGTGGTGCGCGATGCAGAGGGGACCCCGCTGTACTTCATCGGCCAGGTCGAGGACATCACCGGCCGGATCATGGCGGAGGAGGAACTCCGCGCGGCGCTGGCCGATGCGCAGGCGGCGAACCGCGCCAAGGGGGTCTTCCTCGACATGATGAGCCACGAGTTGCGCACGCCGCTGCAGGCGACGCTCGGCTACTCCGAGTTCCTCCTCGCCGGCCCGGAGACGTCGCTCTCCGTGGACCAGCGTCAGGATGTGAGCGCGATCCATCAGGCGAGCCAGCGCATGATCCGGTTGATCAATCAGTTGCTCGATCTGTCCCGGCTGGACGCCGGTGGGCTCTCGCTGGCATCCGAGCCGGTGGATCTGGCCAGTGTGCTGGAGCAGGTGCGACAGGATGTTGCGCCTCAGGTGATGGAGCGGGGCCTCTCGCTACAGATCAGCGTGCCCGCCTCCTTGCCGCTGGTTCAGGGTGACGCGGAGCGGGTGCGCCAGATCCTGCTCAATCTGGCCGGGAACGCCGTCAAGTTCACCGAGGCGGGGAGCATCCACATTGAGGTGGCGCTGCTGGATGCAAGCACCGTGGAAGTCGTGGTGACTGACACCGGGATCGGTATTCCTGCCGACGCGCTGCCGCACATTTTCGACGAGTTCTACCAGCAGAACCGGCACCTCAGCCGTCGTTTCGGCGGCGCGGGACTCGGGTTGGCGATCGCCCGGAAGCTCGCGACGCAAATGGGCGGTACGATCTCCGTCAGCAGTGAGGCAGGCGCCGGCTCGATCTTCCGCCTGCGACTCCCACTCTGTCCGGCGCCGGTGTTGGCGGCGGTGGGCGCGGAGGTCTGATCACGAGGAGTAGCAGGGTATGCGCACGGTTTCCACCTGGTCGTTGCACCGCGCCTTGGGGCAGTATGTCGCGCCCGATTCCGCGCCGCTCGGTGGCCAGTGCCGTCCCGGCGCCGCCGAGCCGGTCGGGTTGGCGTTGCTGGATCTGCCAGCTGCGCTGCGTGAGCACGGATACGACACCCTGCAGATCTGCCACTTCCACCTGCCTTCGCGAGCGCCGGAGTATCTGGCGTCACTCCGTGAGGCCATGGACGTGGCCGGAGTGACGCTGGATGCCGTGCTGATTGACGATGGCGACCTGACCGACGCGGCGCACGCTGATCTGGTTGAGGCGTGGATGGCCGGCTGGCTGGAGACCGCCACGGCGCTGGGCGCGAAGCGGGTGCGCCTGATGGTGGGGGACGCGGCGCCGGCGCCGGAGGTCATCGCAGAGGTGGCGGCGCGGCTGGGCCGCCTGGCGCGCGCCCACCCGGAGGTGCGCATCGTCATCGAGAACTGGACCGGCGTGCTGCAGGATGCCGATTCCGTACAGGCGGTGCTGGCGGCGACTGACGGCGCCGCTGGCCTGCTGATCGACCTGGGGAACTGGAACTGGCGCGGGGCGGACCGCTTTGCGCAACTGACGCGCATTGCACCGCTGGCGGAGACCTGCCACGCCAAGTGCCGCTACACCGGCAGCACGCCGGAAGCCGCCGAGTTCCAGCAGGGGCTGGCAATCCTGCGCGAGGCCGGGTACGCCGGCCCCATGGCGCTCATCTACGACGGCGTGGATGACGACGAGTGGGCGAAGCTGGATCAGGTGAACGCGCTGGTGCGTGCGGTCATGGAATAGGGCGGACCCAGACGAAAGCCGCCCGCTGCCAGGGGGCTCCGGCAACGGGCGGCTTTCGGATCGCGGCCGCGAGGTCCGGCCGCGCAGGGAACTCGGTGGTTACGAGGCGAGGCGCTCCTCGTGGACGAGCACGTCCTCGCCGCTGACGGCGACCGCCGGCAGGGTTTCCAGCGCCATGGCCACCATGCGCCGCCGCTCAACGGCGTCGCGCGGCACCAGCATACGGCCCTGCTCGTCGGGCAGCGCCATGATGGCGCCGTCCATGGTCCAGCCGGAGACGATGGCCGCCGCCACGCCGAGGCGCTCGGCGGCTTCCGTCAGGTCGATGAGGCCACCCGGGCCGTAGCTGGCGCGGGCCGCGCGGGCCACGATCTGGCCGATGGCGGTGCCCCAGAACCAGCCGGGAATGACCAGCCCCTCAGCCGCCAGCGGCCGCAGCAACAGATCGGTGACGCGGGAGGCGATTTCGCGCACCTGCGTCTCGTCGGCGTCATGGTGACTGGCGAGCGTCAGGAAGCGCAGATCCTGCCCGAGCGGGCTCTGCCGCAACTCGGCGAGGGTGGGCGAAAACGAGCGGCGGCCGATGGCGGCGCCAACGGTGCGGTGGTGATTAGCGACGAGGCGCAGCACGGTATCGATGACTTCTTCATCGTCCCATGGCCCATCGGGACCATGAACGAGCGTCGCTTCCGACAGGGCGACGTCATCCAGAGCGGAAATGGTGGTGAACTCAGGCATGGACGAACTCCTTGACCCCAGATTCACTTCCCGGCCGGGTGGCGGAGTCCCTCCGAAAAGCGGCCCCATGACTTCGCGTCACAGGTCTTGCTCTATTGTACGTACAGTCTCGCCGGAAAGTTTCATCAACCGGGTCAACTGGCGGGTCCATTTGGGTAGTATGAGCGGGAAATCGGCGCGTTTGTGTCAGAAAGGTCAAATCGACCTCTCATTCCTGTACACAATCGCCTGCGGGTGACCATCTGTCAAGCACGTTTCGTGCCAATACGGCACGCTACCGGATACTTGACGGGGTTGGCGATCAGGTCAAGAATGGTCCCACGGGGCGCATCTGCAATTCTGGGTGCAGCACTGTCGCGTAGCGCACACTAACTGCAGACTGGCCCCGGTACCCTGTGGGGCGCCTGCTGAGAACGGCAGCAGTGCGCACGCCACCGCCATCAGTGACGATGGCCGGCAGACAAGGAGCATTTCATGTCCTCACGCAACATGAACCGGCGTCGTGTTCTCGGCCTCGCGGCG
>JASGGF010000473.1:0-3919 GCA_047605145.1 Thermomicrobiales bacterium
CGGTGTTTCCGCTTTCCGAGCGCAACTCGCCGCGGGCGCTCGGCCCCGGCAACTCGCGGTGAGAGTCGCAGAGCCCACCGCGGTGGCGGAGATTGCGGTTGCGCGGTCCCTACGCGAAGAACTCGGCGACCGCGACGCGGAACTCCGGCAGCACCTCGCCGCCATCCAGTTCGTCGCTGACGCCGAGCGTCCGTGGCTCCTGCTCCGGCGCGAACACGGTCACCGTCTGCGGGTCCGGGTCCACCACCCAGACGAGCGACACGCCCGCCTCCTGATACATCGCGACCTTCGCTGTGATGTCCCTGGCGCGATCTGATGGCGAGATCACGTCCACCGCCAGATCAGGCGCAAGGCGCGCAAAATGGAGCAGCGATTCCCCTTGCGGCATGCGGTCAGCGCGCACGACGACTGGGCGGACAATGCCGAGCAGATCGACATGCTTTCGGCGTACGAGGCGGCCATGGCGATGCGCGGCAACGAGCCCGATGTGCCGGTCACGTATCTGCTGGCCACGCCGTCCAACTGGGGAATCGGCAACCCGGACTACGACAACGCGATGCTGCCGTTGCAGGCGGTGTACGTGGCCGCGTTTCCGCAGGGCGAGTTGATTGAGGTTCCCTCCGGTCACTACATGGAGCACGAAGCGCCGGAAGCGGTGGCGGAGCAACTGCTGGCGCTGCTGGAGCGGGCTGGCGGCTAGCGCGACCGGCGCCACGACCCCCGCGGGGCTGGCGCCGGCTGACCACCACTCATGACGGGCGCAGCCCGTTCCGCTGCGCTGTGTCCAGTGGCTCGCCACCGGGCACGATGACGAGGCCGTGGAGCCAAGGCACGGCGTCCAATTCCGTCTGGAGCGTCTCAGTGGGGAAGAGCGCCAGCACCACCCCGGGCGCGTGGGTGTGCGGCAGGTCAGGCTGGGTTAGCGCGCGCAGCGCGACGCCGCCGGTGCGCACACCGGTCAGGCTGCGGATGTAGGCGTGCGCCTCGATCTCGAGCCGGTCACGCGGACCCTGCGGATTCGTGACGACCCAGACCGTGTCCCAGCCGTGTCGCTGGGCGGCGCTGACTGCGAACGCCAGCGCCCGGTTGATGGACTCCCGGTCAATCCCCGCTTCCGCCGCTTCAGACGACTGCGCTGGGGGACACACCCACGTGAACCGGCGGCTCGTTGCAGACCCTCTGGACACAGCGCCATCCGATCTCTTGACCAGACTCTTTGGTTTCGGAGATGTCCCATAGTAGCGCAACATACATTTTGTGCTCCAGCAATCTCACGAGAGGCGCCGCCTCCACGTTTCCCTCACGACGTCGCTGGGCCGGGTTCCGGCATTGGCGCGCCAGCGTTTGCGCACAGGGGAGTTGCTAACTGGATGTGGACCACGGTTGCCGCGCTCGCGGCGGTGCTTTCGGCGGTGCAGCTTGTGCCGCAAGCCTGGAACGCCATCAGGGCGAAAGACCTCTCCAGCATCTCCCTGCCCTCCTTCCTTCTGATTTGCCTCACGACCTCGTTGTGGGCGGCCTATGGCCTGCATTTGGCCGATGGCGCCATCATCTTTGCCAATGGCATCGGCTTTCTCTGCGCGCTGATCGTTTGCCTGATGAAGATTCGCAAGGGATAACCCTGAGCGCGCCGCCAGCGCCGCTCGTGTGGTGTTGGCTACGTATTTGCAGGATACGGCGCCTGTCGCTGGCTCCGGAGCGCAGCGATACGGGTTTCGATACGGGGTTTTGCGGACATGACGCCGTGCCTTTGCGCCGCGTCCGCCGCATCGACCGGTATCATTGCTGAGACGGAGCACAGTCCTGATCATGTGATCGGCGCAGAAAGCTGGGCATGCCACGCTCGTTCTCATCGACGCCCGAAAACGGGGCGGATCGCTCGCCGCTGTATCTCTCGACGCGAGAGGCCGCCGCAGCGACTGGCGTTTCCGAGCGCGCGGTCCGGCGGGCTATCGCGGCGGGCGCGCTGCCGGCGGTGCGGCTCCCGGCTGGATACGGCATTGCGCCCGATGATCTGGCCGCGCTCCGGGCGGAGACGCCGCCCGATCCGCGGCCGGCGCCGCAGGTGATCGCGGCGGCGCTAACCGCGGCGCCGGGCCTGCCGGGGATGCGCTCCTCCTTCATCGGCCGTGAGTCGGCGCTGGAGGAATTGCAGGGGGTGCTGGCGGACCCGGCGGAGCGTCTGGTGACGCTGGTAGGGCCGGGGGGCATCGGCAAGACGCGGCTGGCGATCGCCGCGGCGGCCGCCGCGCCCGGCCGCTTCCCCGATGGCGCCGTGTTCGTGCCGCTGGAAACGGTCAGCGACCCGGCGCTGGTGCTGCCGGCGATCGCGCAGGCGCTGGGGCTGGCCGAGCAGGCGGACCAACCAGTGGCGAGCCAGATTCACCGCGCGCTGCGGAACCGCCACGCGCTGCTGCTGCTGGACAATGTGGAGCATGTGCTGCAAGCCGCGCCCGTCCTGGGGCGCCTGCTGGAGCATGCGCCCAACGTGCTGATTCTGGCCACCAGCCGCGGGCCGCTGCGGATTTCGGGCGAGCGCGTCATCCCGGTGCAGCCGATGCGGCGCCCCGAAGGCGAGGTCACGCTGGAGGCCGTGCTGGCCTCGGATGCCGGCCGCCTCTTCATCGAGCGGGCGCAGCGGCAGGCGGCCCTGCCGCCGCTGGATGACCACGCGGCGCGCATGGTGGCCGATATCTGCGAGCGTGTTGACGGCGTGCCGCTGGCGATCGAGCTGGCCGCCGCCGCCACGCGCATCTTCAGCCTGCCCCGCCTGCTGGCGCGGCTGGATCACCGGCTGCCGCATCTGGACCACGGCCCGCGCGATGCCCCGGCGCGCCACGCCGCCATGCGCAACGCCATCGCCTGGAGCTACGACCTGCTTTCGCCGGCGGCGCAGGGGCTGTTCCGGCGGCTGGCGGTGTTCGTGGGTGGCTTCACGCTGGAGGGCGCGGAGGCGATGATGCTGGCCGGCGGCCACGCGCCGCCCGCGCCCGAACCAGTCACGGCGCTCCTCGGGGATCTGCTGGAGCAAAGCCTGATCCAGCGCCTGGATGGCCCGGACGGCTCCGAGCGCTACACGGTGCTGGAGACGATCCGCGAATTTGGCCTGGAGCAGCTGGCCGAAGCCGGAGAAACCGCCACCGCCCAGGCGGCGCACGCCATGTACTGTCACGATCTGGTGCAGGGGATGCTGCCAATCGCCAGCCTCTACGGCCGGCGGGCGCCACTTGAGCGCCTGGCGTGGGAGCAGGGCAATCTGCGGGTGGCGTTGCTGTGGCTGCAGGAGGCCGAACACGCCCCCGCGTTTATCGCCATGGCCGCCGGGCTGGGGCTGGCGTGGTACCCCTACCGCGCCTACCGCGAGGGGCAGCGCTGGCTGGCGCACGCACTGACGCTGGCCGAGGCCGGGCACGCGGCCCCGCTGACGCACGCCCGGCTGCTGATCGGGGTGAGCGGCATTCATTTCGCGCAGGGTGACTACGCCGCCGTGCCGCCGCTGCTCGATGCCGCTGCGGCGCTGCTGGCGACGCAAGACGCCCCGCTGGAAACGGCGCTGATCCTGACGCTGCGCGGCGCGGTCCTGAACAATGAGGAACATCTGGCCGAGGCAGACGTGCAGTTGCAGCTGGCGATGGCGGCGGCGGAGGCGATCCCCGATCCGCAACTGCGGGACGGGATGACGGGCCGGGTGCTGAGCAACCGGGCGGTGACCGCGCGCGGGCTGGAGCAGATGGACACCGCGCGCGAGCTGCTGGAGGCGGCGCTGCTGTGCTTCCGCCGCTCCGGCTCCGATCTGGCGGAGGCGGTGCTGCTCCTGGCCGAGGGCATGGTGGCGCAAGGCGGCGGCGATGTGCGTCGAGCGCTCCAGTGCTGGCAGGACGGGCTGGCGGCGCTGGGGCCGCAGGGCGATCCCCGCCTG
>JASGGF010000474.1:0-3905 GCA_047605145.1 Thermomicrobiales bacterium
CTTGCACTTGTCGCAGCGGCGCGTCACCGATGCAGCTACCTTCATGTCCGTTCCTGTCTCAATTCCGCCGCCACATTTCGGTGTACCAGCGGCGCATTCTCATCACAAACACGCTGAAAGCGCACGGCTCTGCGTGCGCCAAACACGCTATTCTAGCACGGGCGCGAGACGTTTCGTCAATACGCGCCCTCCCTCCGGCGTGATCGCCACCGTGTGCTCGAAGTGCGTGGAGAGCGAGCCGTCCTTGGTCTTAACGGTCCAGCCGTCGCGCATCGTTTTCGTGTCTTCGCTACCGTTGGTCAGCATAGGCTCAATGGCGAGCGTCAGCCCCGTCCGCAAGATCGGGCCGCGCTCCGGCGAACCCACGTTCGGCACGTGCGGGTCCTCGTGCATGGCGCGGCCAATGCCGTGCCCGCCGTATTCCTTGACCACGCCACGCCCGATGCTGCGCGCGTAGCTCTCCACCGCGTTGCCGATGGCCCCCAGCCGGTTCCCGGTCAGGGCCGCCGCCACCGCGCGGTAGAGCGCCTCTTCGGTCTGGTCCATCAGCAACTGCGCTTCGGGAGAGATCGAGCCGACCCCGTAGGTCCAGGCCGAGTCGCCGACAAAGCCATCCAGCGTCACGCCGACATCGACCGAGATGATATCCCCGTCATTCAGCCGTCGCTTGCCCGGAATGCCGTGCACGATCTCGTCGTTGATTGAGGTGCAGATGTGGGCGGGGTAGCCGTGATAGCCAAGGAAGCACGACTTGCCGCCGTACTCACGGATCGTGTCGCGGGCGACCTCGTCCAACTCACGGGTCGTCACCCCCGGCCGGATCAAAGGCTCAAGCCGTGAATGAACGATGGCGACGACCTGTCCCGCCGCCTCCATCTTGTCGATTTCGCCGGGATTCTTGATCGTCATCATGCCGAGACGTCCTGCGCCGCCGCCGCCCGCGACTCAATGGCGGCGATGACGGCATCGGTCACGTCATCGATTGGGCGGTCGCCGTCGATACGGACCACGAGGTCCCGCGCGGCATACCGGTCCACAAGGGGCGCGGTCTCAAGCTCGTACAGATCGAGCCGCTTGGCGACCGCCTCCGGCGTGTCATCGGCGCGCTGGATCAGATCACCACCATCGAGGTCGCACCGCCCCGCCACTTGCGGCGGATCAGACACGACGTTGTAGACCCGGCTGCACACCGAGCAGACGCGCCGGCCAGACAGCCGCTCGATCAGTTTCTCGCGCGGCACATCAATGGCAATGGCCACCGTGATGCCTTCACCACGCCGCGCCAGCATGTCGTCCAGCGCCTGCGCCTGCGCTGCCGTGCGCGGGAAGCCGTCGTACAGCGCGCCGGCGGTCGCCTCGTCCGGGCCAGCCGCCGCCTGGGCGTCCAGCCGCTCCTCGACCAACGCGACCGTGATGTCGTCTGGCACGAGCTCGCCCCGGTCGTACATGGCCTTGATCTGCTGGCCCAGCGGAGTCTGGTTCCGGATCGCCGACCGGAACAGCTCGCCAGTCGCGACCGACGCCAGATGCATCCGGCCACGCACGCGGTCGCTTTGGGTGCCTTTGCCGGATCCCTGCGGTCCGAGCAGGATAATGTGTGCCGTCACGGCGAAACGTCCTCAGAGCGCAGATCCCGGCGCCAGCGCGCCAGGGTGGCCAGGCTCAGCTACTGCTACTTGATGAAACCTTCGTAGTTGCGCATCACCAGCTGCGCCTCGAGCTGCCGCATGGTGTCGATGGCCACGCCAACGACGATCAGCAGCGAGGTAGCCCCGAGCAGCAACGAGTTGACGCCAGTCAATTCCGAGGCAATGAACGGCATGATTGCCACTGTGCCCAGGAACAACGCCCCGATCAGCGTGATGCGGTTCAGCACGCGCATCAGGTACTTCTCGGTGTTCTTGCCCGGCCGCACGCCCGGAATGAACGCGCCCTGGCGTTGCAGGTTCTCCGAGATTTTCTGCTGCTGGAAGATGACCATGGTGTAGAAGTAGGTGAACGCCACCACCAGCAGGAAGTACAGAATGTTGTACTGAATCGTGTTCGGCGCCAGCAGCACCGACAGCTCCGTCGCAATGTTCCGCATCGTCTCATTGCTGGACGTGGAGAGGAACTGCGCGATGAGGCCCGGGAAGACCAGGATGCTGACCGCGAAGATCAGCGGGATCATGCCGGCGGAGTTCACCTTCAGCGGGATGTAGGTGGTGTTGCCGCCGTACATCCGCCCCGAACGCACGCGTTTGGCGTGGTGCACGGGTATCCGCCGTTGGCCTTCATTGATGAGCACGATGCCGACGATGGTGATCAACCCGATCAGGATGAAGAGCACGATGCCGATGACATTGCTGCCCAGCGTGCCACCGGTCACCAGCGACGCCACCGCCCCCGGCAACGAGGCCACGATGCCGCCGAAGATGATGATCGAGACACCGTTCCCGATCCCGAACTCCGTGATGAGCTCGCCGATCCAGACCAGCAGCATCGTGCCGGCGGTCATGGTGATCAGCGTCGCCAGCGTGGAGATGCTCGTCTGCGTGTTGTAGAAGCCGAAGTTCTCGATCAGCGGGCGGCCGTCCGGCCCCATCTGCCGTGCGAAGAGCGTGCCCTGGCCGTAGCCCTGGAGCAGCGCGAGCGGGATCGTCAACCAGTGGGTGTACTGGTTGATCTTGTTCCGCCCGCCCTGGCCCTCGTTGGACATCTCGTTCAGCGCGGGGATGATCGGCGTCATCAGCTGCATGATGATCGTGGCGGTGATGTACGGGTACACCCCCAACGCCACGATCGAAAAGTGCTGGAGGCTGCTCCCGGAGAAAATGTTCAGGATCCCCAGCAGCGCGTTGTTCTGCACGAACTCCTGCAGCCCCTCCCGGTTCACCCCTGGCAGCGGAATCGATGCCATGAACCGGAAGATGACCAGCATGCCCAGCACGAACAGAATGCGCCGGCGCAGATCGGGGATCTTGAAGGCGGTAAAGAGCGCCTCAACCACGGACTACGCCTCCTGGCTGGCGGCGGCGGCCAGCGCTTCGCGCCGGGATACACCGCCCACCTTGCCAACGCGCGCCTTCTTCATTTCGCTGTTCAGCGGCAGGCGGCGCGTGCGCGGCCGGGCCGTCACCCAGTCGTCGGTGCGCTCCAGCTCGGAGATGCTGCCGCCACTGGCCTCAATGGCGCTCTTCGCCGCCTCGGAGAAGGCGTGAGCGTGCACCACGATGGCGCCGGAGAGTTCTCCCCCGCCCAGGATCTTGACCGGGAACTCCATGCCGCGAGTCACCCCGGCGGCGAAGAGCACTTCCGGCGTGATCGGGCCATCCGTCGTCAAGTTGGCCAGGCGGTCGAGATTCACGACCTCCCACGGGGTGCGGTAGATATTGGTAAAGCCACGCTTGTACGGCAGGCGCTTCTGGATCGGGAGCTGGCCGCCTTCGAAACCGCGGCGGATGCCCCTCCCGGCCCGGGCCTTCTGGCCCTTGGTGCCACGGCCGGCAGTCTTGCCCTTGCCGGATCCGTGGCCGCGCCCGACGCGCTTGCTGTCAGGATTCGCTCCTGGCGCGCGCAGATCGTCGAGTGTCAATGCCATGATGGTGTTCCTTTCGCCCGGCGCCAACGCCGGACGCGAACTGCCAGCCTGCTAGCTGCCAGCCTCAGCGGCGCCGCCGGCCAGCTCCTCCACCTTTACCAGGTGGCTGATGCTGTTGACCATGCCGCGAATCGATGGATTGTCCGGCCGCACGACCGTCGAGTTCAGCTTGCGCAAACCCAGGGCCTGCACCGTGCGTCCCTGCACTCCCGGCTTGCCGATGGTGCTGCGGACCAGCGTGATGCGGAGTTGTCCGCCTGCCTGCTCGCTCATGCGTTGCTGTTACCTCCGCGCGGCGAACGGCGACGCCCGCGCGACTGCTGGG
>JASGGF010000475.1:0-3903 GCA_047605145.1 Thermomicrobiales bacterium
GCCCCGTCTCCTCGGCAAGGCGCTGCAGCGCGCCCTCCAGCGCCGCGCGCTGCCCACCAGCTGCTCCCTGCGCGGTGTCCACTTCGTGCAGCGCCGTGGCGATCTCGCCCAGCGCCGTTTGCGCGTTGGCGTGCTCCTGCGTCAGCTCGCGCTGGCGGCGTTCGGCGCGCTCCTGCTCCACCGCCAGCTCGCTCAGCCACGCGCGCAGGCGGGCGTGCTGGCGCCGGCGCTCCTCCGCCGCCGCGCGCAGGCCGCTCAGTTCGGCTTCCGCCTGCCGCTGCTGCGCCAGCCCCCCGTTCGCCGCCTCGTCCGCACGCTGCGCCGCCGCGTTGGCGGCAGCGGCCTCGCGTTGCAGCCCGGCGATAACGCCGGGCAACTCCCGCAGCTCACGCTCGCGGGACAGCGTGCCGCTCTCGCGCACTGCCGAGCCGCCGGTGACCGAACCACCGGAGCGCGCCAGTTCGCCCCCGAGGGTGACGACGCTCCAGCCGGATCCGAGTTCGCGCAGGGCGATGCGGGTGGTCTCCAGATCGTCCACCACCACGGTGCGCCCCAGCAGCGCCTGCGCCACGGTCTGCACGCCATCCTGCGCGCTCACCAATTCCGCCGCGATGCCGTGGCAGCCACCCAGTCGCTGCACCGGCGCCGGCAGCGAGCTGCGGCTGCTGCGCACCGAATCAAGCGGCTGGAAGGTGGCGCGGCCCGCGTTGCGCCGCTTCAGGAAGGCGATGGCCTGTTCGGCATCGCGCCACGTGGCCATCACGACATCCTGCAAGCGCCCACCCAGCGCCACCTCGATGGCCAGCTCAATCTCGGCGGGGACCTCGATCAGCTCGGCGACCGTGCCCAACACGCCGGGGACCTGCCCCTCGCGCCCAGCGGTGACGATCGCCTTCACCCCGGCGAAGAGCCCGGCGCCACTCTCGTGCATCCGGCGCAGCACATCGAGGCGCGTGCTGGCGTCGCCAGCGGCGTGGCGCAGGCGCTCCTGCTCGCGCTGGCAGGCGGCGCTGTGCTGCCGCGCCCGCGCCAGTTCCGCCGCCAATGTGGCGATGCGCGCCGTAACGTCGGCAATCTGCGCCGTGTCGGCGTCGGCCACCTCGGCGGCGGCTTCGGCGTCGCCGCTGACCCCGGCCATGCGCTCGCCGCGCTCGGAAATGGCCTCCGCCTGCCGCTGCTGCTCCGCCCCCAGCGCCGCGACGCGCTCCTCTAGCCCCGCGCGCTTGCGCTGCAGCTCGCCCTCGCGGCGGCTTGCCTCCTGCTGCGCCCGGCCTGCGGCGGCAAGTTGCTTCTCCAGATCGGCGCGCTGTTGGCGGTTCGCCGCCTGCGCTTTGGTCAGTTGCGCCGCGTGCTCGCGCGTTTCGGCGGTGGCGCGCTCCAGTTCGCGCAGATCCTCCGCCAGCCGGGCCAGATCAGCGGCGACGTTCGCCACCTGCTCATCCAGCCCGATCCGCGCGTCGTCCATGTCCGCGCGGCGGCGATTCAGCGATTCGATGCGAGCGGCCGTCAGGTCGCGCTCGTGGGCGGTGCGGTTCAGGTGCTCCGCGATGCCCGCGCGCCGCGTGTCCAGCTCCGCCAGCCGCGTGCGCACGGTGTCCGCCTGCTCGCCCGCTGCCTCAAAGGCTTCGGTCAGCTGGGACACCTTGGCGCGGGCGGCGGTGGCGGCGTCATCGGCGGCAAGGGCGGTGGTTTCGGCGGCGGCGCGCGCCTCGACCATGCGCGCCCAGCCCTGCTGGTAGTGGGCGCCCTGCAGCTCGCGCAGGCGGTCGCGCAGCCCCTGCCACTCGCGGGCCTGCCGGGCGGCGCGCTCCAGCGTCTTCAGGCGAGGCTCCAGCTCGGTCAGCAGGTCGGTCAGGCGGGCGACGTTGGAGTCGGTTTCGGTCAGGTTGCGCTCAGCCTCGGCCACCTTCAGGCGCAGGCCGGTCAGGTCCGCCGCGTGCTCGAAGAGCCCGCGCCGCTCCTCCGCGCGCAGGCTGAGCGCGGCGTCCACCAGCCCCTGCCCCACCACCACATGGCTGTGGCCGAGGCTCGCGGTGAGTTGCGCCACGTCCTTGAGGCGGACCCGGCGGCCATTGATCAGGTACTGGTTTTCGCCGCTGCGGAAGGCGCGGCGGGTGACCGCCACTTCGGTGAACTCGGTCGGCAGCCAGCCCTCAGTGTTGTCGAAGGTCAGCGTCGCTTCGGCCATCCCCGCTGGCGAGCGCCCCTGTCCGCCCGCGAAGATCACCTCTTCCGTCTTGCGGGCGCGGATGGCGCTCTGCCCCTGCTCGCCCAGCACCCAGCGCAGGGCGTCCGCCACGTTCGACTTGCCGGAGCCGTTCGGCCCGATCACGGCAGTGATTCCCGGCTCGAAGACGAGGGTGGTGCGGTTGAGGAAGCTCTTGAAGCCCTGCACCTCCAGCCGCGTCAGGCGAGGCGCACGAAACTGGCCGGCGTCAGCGGTCATCGAAAAGGGGACCTCTCTGCCGCGCAGCACGGGACCAATGGGGAGTCTATCGGGCACAGGGGCGGATGGTACCATCGCCCCCCAGGCCAAACAACGGGACCCGCCCACTGGCCGTAGGAGGAACGCCCCGGTGACAGACGCCCGCACAGCCCCGCGCAACGGGCGGCGTGGATCGCTCCGCGTGCTTGAGCCGCCCCGGTTGCGGCTCGGCATTTCGACGGGAGCGCTCTACCCCACCCCCACCGAGGATGTCCCGGACATCGCTGCCCGCATGGGGCTCTTCGACCTCGAAATCATGCTGCAGACCCCCGGCGAGTACGGCTCCGCCTTCCTGCGAGAGCTGGCGAAACGCAGCCGGGCGGCGGGAACCCGCGTCCACAGCATCCACCTCTGGCAGGATCTGCACCCCCTGCTCTCGCCGTACGCGCGCCGCGTGCGGGAAGGGCGGACCCTCTTCCAACGCGCCATCGACGGGCTGGTTGATCTGGGTGGCGGGGTGATTGTCTGGCACGCGCCGCAGCGCAAGCACCTGCAAACCCCGGCGGACTACGCCCGCTTCATCGACGCCGTGGCGGAGCAAGGCCGCGCCTGCGCCGAGGCCGGAGTGAAGCTGGCGATGGAGAACGTCTCGTGGTGCGGGCTGGCCTCCGTGCGCGAGGTCCACGCGTTCGCCGCCCACCTGCGCGAGTTTGACCCGCGCGCCGAGCGCATCGGCTTTGCGTTTGACCCGTTTCAGGCCGCCGAGGCGGACGCCAACCCGTTCATGATGCTGGCCGCCATGCAGGGCCGCGTTTTCGATGTCCACCTCAGCGACCGGCTGGAAGCGGACACCACGCTGCGCCACCTGCCGCCCGGCGAGGGCGATCTGCCATGGTCCGCGCTGACCCGCGCCATCGCCGGCGCCTACAGCGGCCCGCTGATGCTGGAGGGCGTGGTCGGCGAGGACATGGGCCGGCTGGACGCCACCCGCCAGTTGCTGGACCCACTGCTGCGCGAGGTGATGCAGGAGTCGCGCGAGATCTGCGATGGCGCGCCGCCGCCGGGCGTGCTGGAGGGTATTCGCCTCTTCAACGCCGGCGACTACTACGACGCCCACGAGGTGATCGAGCACGAGTGGCACGCGGAAACTCGCCCGATTCGCCGCCTCTATCAGGGCATTCTGCAAATCGGCGTCGGGTTCCTGCACGCCAAGCGCGGCAACCACACCGGGGCGCTGCTGCTGCTGAACGACGGCATCGAGAAGACCTGCGAGTTCACGCCCCACTGCCTCGGCATCGACACCTCGCGGCTGGCAGCGGAGAGTCAGGTCGCGCTGGAGCAAATCCGCGCACTGGGGCCGGAGCGGCTGGGCGATTTCGATTTCGCGACGGCGCCGCAGGTCCACTTCACGCAGACAGCCTCCGCGCCCACCACGAGCCCGATCCCCCTGTTCCGGGGCGCGGCCACTCCGTGACGGA
>JASGGF010000476.1:0-3876 GCA_047605145.1 Thermomicrobiales bacterium
GGGGGGGCCGGGGCGCCGGCCGCGACGTGAGGGAATGGGGATGGGATGGGCTGTGCGTAGCGGTGAGGGAAGGGACGCCGCTCCGCGATAGGCGAGCGTGGCAGGGGGTCCGGGGAGGGGGATGGGGACGGAGCCCCTGCCTGCGCTCTGGTTTGTCTCCTTTGTCCACTAACTTAGTGGACTATGCGGGGATCATATGGCATCGCGGGCAGGATGTCAACCCCTGCCGCCGGGGCAGATTTGCTGGCTGTGTAGCGGCGGCTCCACCAGCGCGCCGCGATGGCGCCCCGTGCTCCAATGGGAGACTGCACGCGCCACAATCAGCCGGGGCCGTTGGGAGCCATCGCGGCGCGGGCGCGGGATTCGCGCCCAGACCGGGACGGTTGCTCAGGCCGTGAAGCCGCTCGCTGTGCTACAGGTGTCGTAAATGGCCCCAGCCCGCGCGACATGGGGACACGAGGTCAGAATTTGGCGCATTCGGCCGGCTTGATGGAGGACACATCATGACGCACTACGACCCCGCCCGGCTGTTCGGGTTGCCCACGCCCATCATTCAGGCCCCGATGGCCGGCGTCGCCACGCCGGCGTTGGCGGCGGCGGTCTCGAACGCCGGTGGGCTGGGGTCGCTCGGCATCGGCGCGAGTACGCGGGAGCAGGCCCGCGCCATGATCGAGGAGACGCGCGCGCTCACGGACCGCCCGTTCAATGTCAACCTGTTTTGCCACGCTTCGGCCGAGCGGGACGCCGCGCGCGAGGCCGCGTGGATCGCCCACCTCTCGCCCCTGTTCGCGGAGTTCGGCGCCCCGCCGCCGCAGACACTGGCGAATCTGTACGACGGCTACCACGACGATGCGGCCACGCTGGCGATGCTGCTGGAGCTGCGGCCGGCCGTCGTCAGCTTTCACTTCGGGCTCCCGGCCGCCAATCACCTGACCGCGCTGCGCGAGGCCGGCATCCGCACCATGGCCACGGCCACCAACCCGGAGGATGCGGCGCGCATCGAGGCCGCCGGTCTCGACGCCATCGTGGCGCAGGGAATCGAGGCGGGCGGGCATCGGGGGGTGTTCTCGACGGAGGCGCGGGATGAGCGCCTGAGCATGGCCGTGCTGGTGCGGTTGCTGGCGCGTCAGACCACGCTGCCGATCATCGCGGCGGGCGGCATCATGGATGGCGCGGGGATCCGGGCGGCGCTCAATTTGGGCGCGGCGGGCGTGCAGCTTGGCACGGCGTTCATCCTGTGCCCGGAATCCGCAGCGAACGCCAGCTACCGCGCCCACCTGCAGAGCGCGCGGGCGGGCGAAACGCGCCTGACCACGGTGCTCTCCGGCCGGCCAGCGCGCGGGATGGTCAACCGGTTGGTGCGGCACGGGGAGGCGCCCGGCGGGCCGCCGCCAGCGGCGTACCCGGTCGCCTACGACGCCACCCGGCAGCTGGGCGCCATCGCCGCCCGCCACGGGAACCACGAGTTCGCCGCGCAGTGGGCGGGGCAGGGCGCGCCGCTGGCGCGGGCGCTGCCGGCGGCGGCGCTAGTCACGACGTTGCTGCAGGAGGCGGGTTTGTAGGGGCTGGGACACCCTGCGGGGAAAGCCCTCACCCCCAGCCCCTCTCCCGATGCGCAGGAGAGGGGAGCCGAATGGCGGCGTCGGGGAGGGAATCTGGCGTCACTATGCCGCATCTGGCGCGGCTGTCCGGGTCAAGAGCCCCTCTCCCGCGCATCGGGAGAGGGGTTGGGGTGAGGGCTCTTCGTACCTACCGCGCATCGGGAGAGGGGTTGGGGTGAGGGCTGCTCCGGCGTCGCTCGCACCCGCGCTACTGCCGGAAGAGCACGAGGTACGCCGCCACCGGCAGGGTGACCAGCATCAGCAGGGCGAAGGGGCGCGACGCCGCACGCATCGCTGCCCCGCGCCGGGGATCGGTTTGCAGGCTGCCCACTGACCACAGCAGGTTCGCGATGGACATGGCAGCGAAGGCAACGACGTAGAAGATGCGCGTGGCGCCGTCGTACATGAACAACGCCGACACCCCGAGCAGGAGCGTGAAGACCGACAGCACGATGAAGAACTTCGCCACGCGCGGCTGCATCGGCGCGGGAATCTGCGAAACGGACCGGCTGGGACGCGCCATGATGATGATCCCTCCACGATATGCACAAGACTACCCGAAAAAGGGTCGCCGGGATACGGCAGATACCATAGTGCCCGCGCCCCCGGTTGCGTAGCAGCCTACCGGCGAAGCGGGCAGGTGGGCCGTCAGCCGGGGAACGGCGCGGCGGTCAATTCGGGGACAGGGCGGGGGCAGGCTCTTCCAGCCGTGGCGCAAAGGCGCGCACAGGGGTGAACATGGCCACCACCGCGATCAGCAGGACGAAGCCGCCCACCACCAGCAGCGCCTCCCGCGCGCCCACCCGCTCGCCAAAGGCGGTCAGCGCCAGCGCGCCGAGCGGGCCGGGGACAGAGAAGACGGTCCAGAAGGCGGCGGTAACGCGGCCCAGCAGGTGATCGGGCGTCAGCTCCTGCCGCAGGGTCATGGAGACGATGCCGCGCGTGCTGCTGCCGAAGCCGGCCACCGCCCAGATGACGGCGATAAGCAGGGTGGCGGCGCTGAAACCGAGCAGGATCAGCGAGATCCCCTCCAGCACGAACCCGCCGATGAGGCAAAACCCGAACCCGCGTGAGCGGCGCAGGCGCGGCGTGAGCAGGCCGCTGAGCATAGCCCCGAGGCTGGCGATGCCGAAGACGATGCCGACGGCGCCATCGGTCTGGCCGAGGTCTTCCTTCAAATAGAAGATCATCAGGTCGGTGACGCCGGTGGAGACGAAGGCCAGCGCGCCGATGAGGATGGTGAGCCAGCGGAAGAGCGGGCTGCCGAACAGGAAGCGCACCCCGGCGAGGAACTCCTCCGTGGCGCTGCCTCGCTCATGGGGAGTGCGGTCGGCGGCGGCGCGGCGCAGGCGGACGAAGCTGAGCGAGATGGCGGAGGCGAGGTAGGTGACGCCCACCAGCCCGATGGCCAGCACGGGGCCGAACCACGAGGAGATCACCCCGGCCAGAAATGGCCCAAGGATGAACGCGACCGCGTAGGAGGTCTGCAGCCGCCCGTTGGCGTCCACGATCTGGTCGCGGTCCACGAGGTTGACGACGGCGGTGATGTAGGCCACGCCGAAGAGCATGGCCAGCGCGGAGCCCAGCGCCGCCACGCCGTAGACCAGCCAGAGATGTGGCCCCAGCAGCCACCACGCCACCGGCATCATGGCGTAGAGGATGGCCCGGCCGATATCGCAGCGGATCATCAGCTTGCGGCGGTCGACGCGGTCCACGATCGGCCCGGCAGCAATGCCCGCTACCAGCGACCCGGCGCCATACAGCGCGGTGACCACGCCCATCTGGGCCAGCGAGCCGGTGACCTGCAGGATGAGCAGGGGCATGGCGACGATAGCGAAGGCATCGCCCACGAAGGAGAGCGATTGCCCTGCCCAGAAGATGGTGAAGTTGCGGTTCCGGGTCAGGTCATTATTGCCGGGACGGCGGCGCAGCACCGCGACACCCCCTCACACGCGCGGCCAGATGGCGAGGGACAGGATAGCGAGATTGTGGGCGGCCTGCGCGCCGGAGCACGGGCTGCCTTCCACACCGCGATGTCGTCCCGACCGCAGGAGGGACCGCGCACCGCCAACTCCCGGGGACACGACCCCACTCTCCGATGCCCGCCCCCAACTCTTCGCGGCTGGCGCCCGGACCGAGCAACTCGGCGGTGGCAGTCGGAGAGAGGGCGCCGTGACCATGGGCTTGGGGGTGGGCGGTCCCTCGTCTGCGGACTCGGGACGACATCGTGGTTGGGTGGGTCGGGGTGGGAGGCGGAGAGCAGCACGAGATGAAT
>JASGGF010000477.1:0-3869 GCA_047605145.1 Thermomicrobiales bacterium
GGCCTCGGAATGACAGCGTGGTGGGGGAGGTCGTGGCGCCTGTCGGAGAGAGGGCGCTGGGGTGGCGGAGGGAGCGTGGTGGCCGGCAGAGCGGGGAGGGCATCCGCACAAAAAGTCTGCCAACCCCACCCCCTGCAAAAGTTGGCAGAGTTGGCAGAGTTGGCAGACTTTGATCGGGAAACCAGCCGCTAGCGGCGCCTTGGGCGGTCCCGGCCAGCGACCGGAACCGCCCGAATGGCTCAGGAGGGGAACGTCGCGAGCGCCGGCAACGTGGCGGCAGCGACATCGACCTGCGTGGGGATGAGGCCCAGCGAGAAGAACAGATCCGCGAGTTGCTGCTGCCCCTCCACCACCTCGGCGGTCACCGGCTCCAGCCCGTGGATGCGGCGCTCCTCCACCACCTTCAGCGTCTCGGGGGCGAGGCCCGTCTCCTTGACCAGCGTCTCCACCACCTCGTCGGTGTGCTCGTCCACCCACGTCTCGGCCTCGCGCAGCGCCGCGATGATGACGCCCAGCGCCTCGGCGTTGTCGGTGGCGAAGCCCCGGTCCGCGAGGTAGAAGCCGCGGTTCGGCAGGCCCACGCTCTCGTTCGTGGCGATCGTGCGCGCCTCGGTATCCAACTCCTCCAGCGCGTAGTAGGGGTCCCAGATCGTCCACGCATCGACGCTGCCGCCTTCGAACGCGGCCTTGGCGTCGGCGGGGAGCAGGAAGGCGGGGGACACATCCTCCCACTTCAGCCCCACGCTCTCCAGCGCGGCCACCGTCAGCGCGACCGAAATGGAGCCCTTGGCGAGGGCGACCGTCTTGCCCTTCAGGTCCTCGATGGTCTGGATCGGCGAATCCTTCGCCACGAGGATGCCCTGTGACAACGGCGAGGAGGCGCTGGAGACCGCGTAGATCAGATCCGTGCCGGCGGCCTGCGAGAAGATCACCGGCGCCGCGCCCGTATTCCCGAAGTCGATGCTGCCCGCGTTCATCGCTTCCAGCAGCGGCAGCGCGGCCGGGAACTCGGTCCACGTCACGGTGAACCCGAGGTCCCCCAACTGCTTCTCCAGATCGCCGGTGGACTTCAGCACCAGCAGCGTGGCGGAGCCCTTCTGGTAGCCGATGTGGATCTCGCCGGCGGCGCGTGACTGCCCACGGCCCAGCGCAAACGCCAACCCGGCGCCCGCTGCCGCCGCCAGAACCCGGCGCCGCGATGCCGCCGCCGTCGTTACACGATGAATCTGCATGATTGCTTCCTTTCCCATGTCTACGCCACTGAAAGCCCCTCGCCCTTCGCAAAGGGAGAGGGGTTGGGGTGAGGGTTCCGTCTCAACTACCAGGTCTCGGCCAGCCCGAGATCCTCCAGAATGCGGCGGCGCAACTCGGCCAGGTACGGATCGCCGCGATGCCGCGGGTAGGGGCGATCCACGATCACCTCGGACTTCACGCTGGCAGGCCGGTCCGAAAAGACGATCACGCGCTGCGCCAGGAAGAGCGCTTCCTCCACATCGTGCGTCACGAGCACGCCGGTGAAGCCGGTCTCCTGCCACAGGCGGATCAGCTCCGTCTGCATCGCCAGCCGCGTCAGCGAATCGAGCTTCGCCAGCGGCTCATCCAGCAGCAGCAGGCTGGGGTCATTCACCAGCGCGCGGGCCAGCGCCACGCGCTGCGCCATGCCGCCGGAGAGCTGCCGGGGGTACGCCTTGGCGAACGTCCCCAGGCCGACCAGACTCAGCGCGTCGTCCACCTTGCCGCGCTGCTGCTTCAGCAACCCGCGCGCCTCCAGGCCGAGCGCCGCGTTGTCCCAGACCGTGCGCCACGGAAAGAGCGTGGCGTCCTGAAACATCAGGATGCGCGAGGGGTCCGGCCCGGTGATCACCGCGCCGTTGGCGGTCAGTTGGCCGGTGTTCGGCAGTTCCAGCCCGGCGATCAGGCGCAGCAGGGTCGATTTGCCGCAGCCGCTGGGGCCGAGCAGGGCGATAAATTCGCCCGCCTCAACCCGCAGCGTGACGTTGTTCAGGACCGGCAGCGGCTCACCATCGAAGGTGTAGCGGTGGCTGACGCGGGTGATATCGAGGGCGACGCCCCCCGCCGCGAACTCAGCGGCGGGGTTCGGGTTAATGGCTGCGGCTACCACCGGACCAGCTCCTTCTGCCACGAGAGGGTGCGGTCACGCACCGCGAAGAGCAGCGTCACCAGGCTGGAGCACATGAAGGCCATCAGCAGCAGCGCGGCGTACATGTTGTCGTAGGCGGCCCAGCCCTGCGCCCACTGCAGGTACCAGCCCAGCCCGGCCTTCACGCCCAGCATCTCGGCCACCACCAGCACGGCGAAGGAGGCGCCCAGGCCCATGAACAGCCCGACGAAGACGTGCGGCAGGGCCGCCGGCACCGCCACCTTCCAGACGAGGAAGTTCTGACTGGCGCCCATGGTGCGGGCGATATCGAAGTAGTCCTTGTTGACGCCCGCCACACCAGACCAGGTCAAGATCGTCACCGGTACGGCGGAGGCAAGGGCCACGAGGAAGGTGCTGGCGGCGAAGCTGGTCGGGAAGATGAAGAAGGCAATGGGCAGCCAGGCCGTGGCTGGCAGCGGGCCGATGAAGCGCAGCAGCGGGTGCAGCCAGTAGCCCGCCACCTTCCACCAGCCGATGGCGATGCCGGTCAGGAAGCCGGTCACCGCGCCGACGAAGAAGCCGATGGCCAGCAACCGCACTGAGTGCAACAGGCTCTCGCTCAGCTTCGGGAAATCCTGAAAGTAGACGTTCAGGATGCCCTGCGGCGCCGAGAAGAAGGGGCGGGGCAGCAACCCGAACTTGGCGGTGACCGCCTCCCACAGAATCAGCCCCACTGCGAGGGCGATGAACCACGGCCCCGCCTGATCAATGGCGTTCAGCACCGTCGGGATGCGTGAGCCCGCCAGGCTGATGCCCAGCAGCACCAGCGCGACGATGGTGGTCAGGCGCAGCAGGTAGGTGGAATCGGCCACCATCGCCTGCCCCGGCCACCACGCGATGAAGGCGGTGGCCGCGAACCAGGCCAGCGCCGCCACGAGGCCAGTCAGCCAGACGCCGCCGTACCGAACGTCAGCAGCCTGCTGGTCCGCCCGGGCGAGGGGCGGACCAACAGCGGAAACGGTGGAGGAATCAGCAATCGAGGACATCGATTTACCCCTGAGTCAGGACGTCGGCGTAGACCGTGTCGGCGAACGCCTGCGGATCGGTGCTCTGCGAGAAGACGTTGACCAGCTTCAGTTCCTCGGCGTAGGCGGCGATGTTCTCCTTCAGTTCGTCGCCGACTGGCTGGTGGGTGTGCTCCTGATCCTCCAGCATCTCGGTCAGTTGCTCGACCGAGCCCTGCCCGCCGTACTTGGCGAAGGCCGCCGCGCCCACCGCCGGATCCTTGCCCACAATCTCTCCGCCCGCGATCAGCGCCTTGGTGAGGCCGCTGGCGACATCGAACTCATCGCGCACGAGGCTGCCGCGAATGCCGACGATGCAGCAGGTGCGGTGCGCGTATTCGCCGGTCATGTTGGTGGCGATCTGGGTCAGGTCGTCTGGGTAATCCTTCAGCCACAGCCACGTCTTCGGGTCGCCATCCACGAAGGCGGCGGCCTCGCCCTTCTGCAGCGCCAGCGGCAGGACATCGCCCGGGAACTGCGTCCACGTCACATCGCGCTCGGGGTCGATCCCGTTCTTGGCCAGCACGATGGAGAAGAAGTTGCGGCCCGGGGAGGCCATGTCGGCGGTGGCGATCACCTTGCCCTTCAGGCTCTCCAGCGTGGTGATGCCCTGCTCGGTGGAGCCGACCAGCCGCATGCAGCCGCCGTGGATGCCGGCGGTGATGTTCACATCGAAGCCCTGCTCCAGCGGCTTCAGCCAGCGC
>JASGGF010000478.1:0-3849 GCA_047605145.1 Thermomicrobiales bacterium
GATCACCAGCGGGCGCCCCAGCGAGAATATCGCAATACCACGATATCCGACAAGAAGAGTCGGAATACACGATGCCCAAGAGCGTCGCCTGCCCCGCTGCCATTTCATCGCGCGCTCTCCGCCTGCCACCCCGGCGGTGGACATTGGAAAGCAGGGCGCCGGGATCGCGAGATTTGGCGGTGCGCGGTCTCTCGTCTGCGGACTCTGGTTGACCGCGGGGTGGGGGTGAATCACCGTGGGGGGCAGGCCTATGGCCTTGAAGGTGGGGCGCCTGATCTCCCTTCTGCGCCGGGATGATAATGAGGATTTCCTCTCGTAGCGGCCGCAACACCGCCGCCGGGAACATTTCCTGCGCCGGGCGAGTTACCATGCGTGAGTGGCCGAACCTGTGGCCAGCTACCACCCGACGCGTACCCCCAGTCCAAGGAGATCCACGCCTGATGCGTTCCTGGCTACCAATTGGTATTGCCCTCGCCATCACCATTCCGGGGTTGCTCTTGCGCCTCGGCGTCTACGCCGCCGGCGCCCCCACCCGAGCCTTGCTCTTCGGTATCTCCATTGTCGGCGCCGCGTTCCTGCTTTCGTGGGCGGCGGAAGCGATTCAGATCGATATCTCGCAGGGGCTGGCGCTCGCCCTGCTGGCATTGATCGCCATCTTGCCGGAGTACGTGGTCGATGCCTCGTTCGCGTGGCTCGCGGCGGAAGACCCCGCCTACGCCGGGTACGCCGTCGCCAACATGACCGGCGCCAACCGCCTGCTCATCGGCCTCGCGTGGCCGATGGTGATCCTCATCGTCTGGCTGCGCGCGCGCCAGACTTCGGTGACGCTGGAGGCCAGCCACGGGCTGGAGCTGGTCGCCCTGCTGGCCGCCACACTGTACGCCTTCACCATCCCCATCAAGGGGTACATCTCGCTGGTTGACTGCGTGGTGCTGGGCGCCATCTTCGTGGTCTACATGTGGCGGCTGACCAAACTGCCGGCGGAAGAGCCGCACCTGATCGGCCCCGCGAAAACCATCGGCGCGTTACCCACGGGTCCCCGGCGCACTGTCACCGGCGTGCTGGCGGTGACGGCGGCGATCATCGTGCTGCTGGTCGCCAAGCCGTTCGCCACCGCGCTGGTCTCCTCCGGCACCCAGATCGGCATTGATGAGTTCCTGCTGGTGCAGTGGCTGGCCCCGCTGGCCTCGGAAGCGCCGGAGTTCGTGGTGGTCGCCATCTTCGCGTGGCGGGCGGCGGCGGACGCCGCGCTGGGCACGGTGGTTTCCTCCAAGGTGAACCAGTGGACCCTGCTGGTCGGCATGTTGCCGCTGGTCTACTCCATCGCCAAGGGCGCCGTCTCCGACCTGCCGCTGGATGGCCGGCAGGAGCAGGAGATTCTGCTGACCGCCGCGCAATCCCTCTTCGCCATCGCGCTGCTGCTGGACCGCCGCCTCTCGCTGTGGGGCGCCTCGCTGCTCTTCGGGCTCTTCGCCGTGCAGTTCATCTTTCCGGATATCCGCAACGAGCTTTCCATCCTCTACGTCATCCTCGCCATCATCACCGTCGTGATGAGCCGCGCGCACATCGGCGAAACCCTTCGCGGCGCCATCACCGTGCCCGCGCGCAAGTAGGGAGCGGAGGGAAGACGCGCCTGCGGGCGCTTGGGGAAGACGCCTACGGGCTTAGGGAGTAAGGGAGTGAGGAGAACTGCGGGCGATGACGTTTCGGCCCCGTTCTCCTCATTCCATTATTCCCTCACTCCCTAAGGTCCGCAGACCGTTTTCCCCAAGCGCCGCAGCGCGTCTTCCCTCCCGTCGCTACACTCCCCGTGATCGGAGGAACGCCATGGCGCTCGCACGGCCCGCCGGAACGTGGAAGTACGCAGACCTGCTCGACCTCCCGGACGATGGCACGCGCTACGAGATCATCGACGGGGAGCTGTACGAGTTGCCGGCCCCACTCTTTGCCCATGTCGCAGCCGTCATTGCGCTGCTCGATCTCCTGTTGCCGCTGGTCCAGCGTCTCGGTGGGAAGCGGTACACCGCCCCGGTCGATGTCGTCTTTCCGGGGGTCGATCCCGTGGAGCCGGACATCGTCGTGCTGCTGCCTGGCAGCCTGGCTCGGCCCGTGCGGCGCGGCATCGAGGGTCCGCCCGATCTGCTCATCGAGGTGCTGAGCCCATCCAACCGCTCGCACGACACGGTGCGCAAGCGCGACATCTATGCGCGCGGCGGCGTCCGCGAATACTGGATCGTTGATCCTGAGGCGGCGAGTGTCGAGATCATCGGTTCGGACGGCGAGACAGTGCAGCGCGTGACCGCCGCCGCTGGCGACACGATCCTGACATTGCGCTCACCGCTGCTTGGCGAGTTCACGGCGGACGCCGCCGAGATGTTCCCCGGTTACGAGGAGGACTGAGGGGCGGGCGAATACCGCCCCATCCGTCCTATCCTGTCTCCTCCCTCACGGCGCCGGCGTCGCTCCCGCCACCGTGCCCCACGTCCCCGGATCACGCACCGCCCCCACCACCTCCGCAATCGCGGCGATCACCGCATCGGGGCGGTCCACCTGTATTTGCGAGCCGCTGTCGGGGACCAGTTCGTAGCGCGCATCTGGCGTCAGGGTGGCCAGCGTCTGCTGGATCAGCACGGACAGGCCCGGCCAGACGGCGTCTGACGCCGGGGGATACGGCGAATCGGGGCCGCCGTAGAATGTGCCCGCCGCCAGCACCACCAGCGGTATCGCCGGAAACGGCCCCGCCAACCGCGCCTCCCGCGCCTGCGCGAAGGTGACCTCCACGGACTCCGGCGTCCAGATCCCCTCCGGGTCGCCGCCCGCGAAATCGAGCCGTAGCGTCTCCGCCATGTCCGCCGGCGTGTTCAGCAGCCCCTGCAGGTTGAACACCTCCTCGTAGACCGCGTCCACGAGGACCATGCCGGCCACCTCGTCCGGGTACGTGGCGGCGTACAGGCGGGTGAACAGGCCGCCCAGCCCGCCTCCCACCAGCACGTACGGCCCCGGCACATCCGCCGCTGTCAGCAGCGCGTGCAGATCGGCGACCACGTCCTCCCCGGATCTCGGCAGCGGCGCCGGGTCGCTCTGGCCGGTGTTGGCTCGGTCGTAGCGGCAGACGCGCGTGGTGGGCGCCACGCCCGCCATCACCGCCGCCCACGTCTCCGAGGCGAAGCGGCCCGCCTCCAGCACCACGGTCGGGCTCCCCGCCCCCTCGCACTGCAGGAAGAGCGAGCGCCCGCCGATATCGACCAGCCCCGCGAAGTCCTCATCCCCCGCGCGCACCGGCGAGGCGACCGGCGAGGCCTCCTGCGCTAGAACGCCCCGGGCGAAGCCGGGCAGGCCGGCGGCGGCCACCATGACCAGCAAGAGCAGGAACCGAACGATGTACCGCATGGGGACCCCCGGGTGGGCGACCATCTTCACGTCAGACACGAGCACTCGGGCCACACTCTACGCCCCGCAGCGCAAACGTCAACTGGACGCGCGCCCGCTCCGCCTCCCACCGGCGCCCTATCCGCCCCCTGCCGCGAACCCCTGCCACCCCGATGCCGCCCCGCGCGCATGACGGGCCGCCCACTCCCAACTCCCGGGGACACAGCTCCCTTCCTCCGCGTGCCACTACGACCTTCCAACCCCCCCTGTCGTCCCGAGTCCGCAGACGTGGGACCGCGCACCCCCAACTCCAAGATCACGGCCCAGTTCTCCGCCTGCCACCGCGCACGCTCGCCTACCCCGGCATCATCCCGACTCCGCAAAGAACTCGTCGGGCGCTACGGCGATTGCAGGGCTCGACGCGTCCCTCCGCGTGCGCAGGACGACGTCGAGGTGGGGAAGCTGGGCGGTGTCAGGCGG
>JASGGF010000479.1:0-3844 GCA_047605145.1 Thermomicrobiales bacterium
ATGCCGATCACCGAGATGTTCAGGTACTGGCTGCTGCCGGGGTCCACCTGATCGGGCGCGAGTGGTAGGCCGGTGCTGAGATCGTACAGGGTGGCGGTGCGGTCGGCAGTCAGCGCCAGATACATGCTGTGAGCGACGAACGGCAGCATCACGACGCCGGCGATGGCCAGCGCAAGGCTGGTGACCAGCGCGATCCGGTACCAGATGCTGCTTTCATCAATCGTCAGCTTCGGCGCCGTGTTCGGCACGTGGACCTCCGGCGGACGCCCGGCGGGGTCGCACAGGGTAGGGCCATGGGCGCCGCGCTACCATTCGGCCCGGGCGCGGGTTGCCCGCTCCAGCGATCCACACTCGGGAGTTTGCAGGAATGAAACCACGTTCGGCGCTGGCGCAGGCGTTGCCGCGCTCCGGCATCCGCGAGGTCATGGACATGGCGCGGCAGATGGACGATGTGATCGTCCTCGTGGTCGGGGAGCCGAGCTTCAACACCCCGCCGCACATCATCGACGCGGCGGCCGCCGCCGCGCACGATGGCGCCACGAAGTACACCCCGAACGCGGGCGTGCCGGGCGTGCGCGCGGCCATCGCCGAGCGCTACAGCCGGAAGTTTGGCTACGAGGTGAAGCCGGCGCAGGTGCTGGTGACCGCCGGCGCGGTCAATGCGCTGGCGGCGATCGTGGCGGCGATTGCGGAGGAGGGGGACGAGATCCTGATCCCCGATCCGGGCTGGCCGAACTACGTGGCGATGATCGAGCTGGCGCGGGCCGTGCCGGTGCGTTACCGGCTGGAGCCGGAGGCGGGCTACCGGCCCGATCTGGTGGCGGTGGAGGCGCAGATCACGCCCAAGACCAAGGCGCTGATCATCAACAACCCCTCCAACCCGACCGGCGGCGTCTTCGACGAGGCCACCGTGAAGGGGCTGGTGGCGCTGGCGGAGAGGCACGATCTGCTGCTGATCGCCGACGAAATCTACGAGGACCTGATCTTCGACGGCGAGTTCATCCCCGCCGCGCGCTTCGACCAGGAGCGCGTGATCACCGTGGGCGGCGTCTCCAAGAGCTACGCCATGACCGGCTGGCGCATTGGTTGGGCGATCATGGACCCGGAACTGGTCGCCCTCTGCGGCAAGATTCAGGAGGCGCTGGTCTCCTGCCCGCCGGCTCCCTCGCAGGCGGCGGCTGAGGCGGCGGTGCGCGGCCCGCAGGATGCGGTGGAGGAAATGCGCCTGGCCTACCAGCGGCGGCGCGATCTGGTGCGCGACATCTTCCAGCCGCTGGGCCTGTTGCCCGCCGTGCCGGAGGGCGCCTTCTACGCGCTGGTCGATCTGCGCGCGGCGGGCATCCCCAGCCGCGATCTCTCCCGCATGTTGCTGGAGGAAGAGCACGTGGCCGCCGCGCCCGGCTCCACCTTTGGCGACGTAGCGGAGGGGATGCTGCGCGTGTCCCTTGCCACCGCCGATGACCTGCTGCGCGAGGGCTGCGAGCGCATCGTGCGCTTCGCGCGGCGGCACGGCGCGCTGGCGGCGGAGCCGGTGGGGGCGGCTGCAGGGTAGCGCCCTCACCCCAACCCCTCTCCCGATGCGCGGGAGAGGGGCTTTTGCCTCGGATGGGCGCGCGAGCTTCGGCGTGGTGACGCCAAATCTCGCCATCGGTGCTGCGACCTGGCTCCCCTCTCCTGCGCATCGGGAGAGGGGCTGGGGGTGAGGGCTTGCCGGCGTTCCGGGCTTCATGGGCGCAATTCACACCAAGCGTTTTTGCCCTGGATGGGCGCGCCAGCACCGGCATGGACGTCCCCCTGCCGCCCCCGACGCTGCCAACTGGCTCCCCTCTCCCGCGCAAGTACTTCGGGAGAGGGGTTGGGGGTGAGGGCCGTCGCCGCGGACGGAACCTGTGCCCCAATTACCTGCCCCTGTCAACCGAAGTACTTGCGCGGGAGAGGGGTTCTTCGCCGTCTCGCCCCCTCCCTCACGGTATGCGACCATTGCGGCGAGATGACGAGCCTGTCGTGGGTGCGCCGGGCCATGGGAACTCGCTGAGGAGCAACGATGTATCTGCTGACCTTCAAGGATGGCGACGCGCTGAAGCTGGGCGTGCGCACGGACAAGGGCGTGGTCGATGTGGCGGCGGCGCAGGCCGCGCTGGGCGCCGGGGACGCGGCGGCGCCGGAGAGCATCGACGCGCTGCTGGCCGGCGGCGCGGCGGCCAAGAGCGCGCTGGCGGCGCTGGTGGAGCGCGCGGACGCGGCCAGCGGCGACTGGCTGCTGGATGAGGCGAGCCTGACCCTCGGCCCCTCCGTGCCGAACCCGGGCAAGATCATCTGCGTGGGTCTCAATTACCGCAAGCACGCCGAGGAGTCCGGGATGGCGATCCCGACCTCGCCGGTGCTCTTCTCCAAGTTCAGCAACTCCATCGCGGCGCCGGATGAGGAGGTCCCCCTCCGCGCTTCCGCCGTGGAGTACGACTACGAGGTGGAGCTGGGCGTGGTCATCGGCCAGACGGCTAGCGATGTCTCCGAGGCGGACGCGCTGGGCGTGGTCTTCGGCTACACCACCGCCAATGATCTTTCCGCGCGCGATCTCCAAATGCGCACCAACCAGTGGCTGCTGGGCAAGACGCTGGACAAGTTTCTGCCCATCGGGCCGTATCTGGTGACTGCCGACGAGGTGCCCGATCCGCAGGCGTTGCAGATCCGGACGTGGCACAACGGCGTGCTGCGGCAGGATTCCAACACCGCCGACATGATCTTCAACGTCGCGGAGTTGATCGCCTACCTGACCAAGCACTTCACGCTGGAAGCAGGCGACGTGATCGTCACCGGCACCCCGGCGGGCGTCATCATGGGCCTGCCGGAGAAGAAGTGGATCGTGGCCGGCGACGTGGTCGAGGTCGAGGTCGAGGGCCTCGGCAAGCTGCGCAACACGCTGGTGGCCGCCGGGTAGGGCGCGCTGCCGCGACAATGCGGGGCAAGCTGGACGGGCGGCGCAGGAATGCGTCGCCCGTTTCGCGTTGTGTGGTGAGCTTTCCTCATCGTGTCTCGAGGCGCCGGAGTAGCCCTCACCCCCAACCCCTCTCCCGATGCGCGGGCGAGGGGAGCCGGTTGACGGCCTCGCGGTGAACATGTGGCGTTACCACGCCGAAGGTGACGCCAGAGTCCAGGGCATGAGCCCCTCTCCCGCGCATCGGGAGAGGGGTTGGGTGAGGGCGTTTCGGCGTCACCAAGCCACGTTGTCCGGCACGGACGGACGAGAGCTCTCGACTTCGCGGGAGATACGGACGGTGTTACGCCACCGGGGTCGCCTCTGGCGACGCCATTCCCTCGGCGTCCTCGCCCTTGACGTAGGTGGTGAACCACGCCTGCACGTCCGCCCACGAGGCCAGCGCCTGCTCCTCGTTCCAGCGGGGGCCGGTGTCGTTGTTGAAGGCGTGCTCGGTGTCCGGGTAGATGGTGATCTCGAAGGTCGTGCCAGCGGCTTCCAGCGCGGCGATCAACTCCTCGAGGCCCTTGCTGGCGAAGTCGTCCGGGTCGGAGGAGTAGACGCCGAAGACAGCGGCCTTGATGTCCGGCACCGCCTCCAGCGGCGGCGGCGGGCCGTAGTAGGGCGCGGCGGCCTTCAGCTCGGGCATCTGGGTGGCGCAACGCCACGTGATGCCGCCGCCGAAGCAGTAGCCGGTCATGCCGAGCTTCGCCGTGTCCGCCTCGGCAACACCGCCATAGTAGGCCGCTGCGGCCTTGAAATCATCGACGTGGCGTTGCACATCCGCCTGCTGCGTCAGCAGCGCGGGGATTTCCGCGGGGTCGGCGATGTTCGCCGTGCCGCCCTCGCGGCTGAGCAGGTCGAGCGCGG
>JASGGF010000480.1:0-3834 GCA_047605145.1 Thermomicrobiales bacterium
CCGATGCGCGGGAGAGGGGAGCCGATGCGTGATGACGGAGCGGGTTTTCGGCGTCACCACGCCAAAAGTGGCGCGATCTTCAGGGGCAAAAGCCCCTCTCCCGCGCATCGGGAGAGGGGTTGGGGTGTGGGCTTCTTGGGGGCAACTGAGCTTCGCAAAGGCTAATTCGCACCAACTGTTCTCCACTGCGGTCGAGACGACATGGACGTGTCATCCCGAGCGAAGTCGAGGGATCTCGGCTTCGGTGTTTGCGTGTCGACGGACCACGCCTCTCCGCTGCGGTCGAGACGACACGTGGGGTCGAGACGACTGGGAGTTTGCACTTCGCTCTGGCGTGCAACTACGCGGGGATACACGCCGCCGCTATCGACTCGATCAGGTAGCGCGGGGTGCGCAGCTCGTCGCCCGTCACCCGCCGCTCGATGCCAGCCACCACGACGAGGTCGAGGTCTGGAACTACGAAGATATGCTGCCCGCCGTAGCCGAGCGCGAAGTACGCGGGGTATCCCGCGTTCGTGGCGGTCACCCACCACTGGTAGCCATAGTTGGCCCAGCCGCCGGTGGAATCCCCGGCGCTCTGCCACGTCGTCGCCTGCTGCGCGTACTCCGGCGTGATGATCGGCTGGCCGTCCCACTCACCACCGCGCAGGTACAGGTAACCCAGCTTGGCCATATCCCGCGCCGTCAACTCCAGCCCGGAGCCGGCGCTGACCTCCCCCTGCGGCGAGCGCATCCACTCACCCGGCCGGATGCCCAGCGGCGTGAACAGCACCTCCGCGGCGTAATCCTCCAGCGGCTTGCCGGCAGCGGCGGCAACGATCACCCCCAGCACGTGGGAGCCGCCCGTATTGTAGACGTAGGTCTCGCCGGGGACGCCCACGATGGGCAGCCCCAGCGTCATCGCCACCCAGTCCGGCGCGTCCAGCAGCCGCTGCCAGTCGCCGTAGGCGTCCCACTGCAGGGCGCTGGTCATCGTCAGCCACTGCCAGAGCGTGATCTCCGGCGTGCCGGGGTCCGCGTTCGCCGGGATGCGCTCCGGGATCATGTCGCCGGTGCGGGCATCAAGGCCGCTCAGGAGACCGGTGCGCAGGGCCGCGCCTGCCAGCGTGCTGGTCACGCTCTTGGTGACCGAGCGGACGTTGATCATGTCCTCGGCCATCAGGCCGTTGTAGTACCGCTCGAAAACGATCACGCCGTGGCGCACGGCCAGCAGCGCGGAGATGGCCGGAACCTCCCCCACCGCGCGGGCATCGACCGCCTCCAGTTGCGCGGGATCGACGCCGTGCTCGGCGGGATCGGCAACCTCCCAACCGCGCGTGGGCCACGGCGTCTCCGGCCCGGATTGCGCGGCAGCCGATTGCGCGAGCGCGGCGGCAACGCCAGCCGCCGCGAGCCCGCCCAACATCGCGCGGCGGGAAGTGCGTTGCGGAGAAGTGATCATTTAGCGCACCAGAAAGCCCTGCGCCGTCGGGTCATCCGGTTGCAGCAGAAACTGGTGCAACCCGGTGATGAACCCCTGCCCGGCGATTTCGGTTTCGACCGCCGGCAGCCCGGCTACCTCCGTTTCCGCAAGAACCTTGCCGGTGAACACCGTATCGATCACGCTCTCGTGGCGGAACGGCTGCCCCACGGCGATCTGGCCGTGCGCGTACAGGTTCGCCAACCGGGCGGAGGTGCCGGTGCCGCAGGGCGAGCGGTCCACCGCGCCATCCGCGTAGATCGTGATGTTGCGGCCATCGCCGCCCGCGGTGCGCGGCGGCCCGGTGATGATCGTGCCGTAGACGCCGTGCAGTCCCGGCTCCTCCGGGTGTACGGGGTAATCGAGTTCTTGCACCGCACGCTTGATCTCCATGCCCAGCGCGGTCAGGCGGGCGGCGTTCTCCGGCGTCACCTCCAGCCCCAGATCGGCCGCCTCCGCCAGCGCGTAGAAGGCGCCGCCCCACGCCACATCGACCGTCACCGGCCCGGCGCTCGTCTCAACCTGCAGGCCGCGCCGGTACTGGAACGAGGGCACGTTCTGGAAGCGCACCGAGGCGACGCGGTCGCCGTCATGCACGGCGGTGGCGCGGATCAGGCCCGCCGGCGCGTCGTAGGTCACCGGGGTTTCGGCGCCCTGCCGGGGCAGCATCCCCATCTCCAGCAACGTCGTGGTCAGCGCGATCACGCCGTGGCCGCACATCGAGGAGTAGCCCTCGTTGGTCAGGAAGAGCACGCCGTAATCCGCGCCGGGCGTGACCGGCGGCGTCAGGATGGCGCCATACATATCGGCGTGGCCGCGCGGCTCGAAGAGCAGCACGCGGCGGATATCGTCGTGGTGCTCCAGCATGTACTGCCGGCGTTCCAGAATCGTGGCGCCGGGCAGCGGCGGCACGCCGGCGGTGATGATGCGCAGGGGTTCCCCGGCGGCGTGCGCATCAATCGTGGAAAACACGCGGGAAATCTGCATGGCGCCCCCAGTTTCGGCGGTGTCGCGGTTCGTGGCCTCCTATACTAGCCCCATTGCCCCGCGCTTCCCCTTGCGCCCTGTTGGAGACCCAGTTGACCACCGTTGCACCCCCACCCCCTGACCTCGCCGCGACCCAGCCGCTGCCGGTGCTGGACGAGGCCGACCTCGGGCAACTCGCGCCACCACTGCTCTTGCGCTATCTCGCGTGGCTGCGCCTCTCCGGTCAGTTCACGGCGGCGGCGGACGCGCTGCAGTTCGCGCTGGCGACACGCGGCGCGAGCGCGCAGCTGCTGGACGAGCAATCGGCGCTGGCGCTGGCGGAAGGGGACGCCGCCAAGGTGCGCGCCGCGTGGGAGGACCGGCTGGCGCGCAACCCGGCCCCCAGCGCGCGGGCCAGCTTCGGCCGGGCGCTGCTGGAGCTGGGCGAACTGGAGGAGGCCTCCCAGCTGGCGGAGGAGTTGCTGGCGGGGCACAGCGAGCTGGCGACGGTCCACGCGCTCTACGCTGAAGTGGCGCTGCAGCAGGGCGACGTGGCGACGGCGCACAGCTTCTGGAGCGGCCAACTGGCGCAGGACGCCACCCGCATCACCCCGCAGCTGGCGATGGCCCGGCTGGCGCTGCTGGGTGGCGATTCGGAGGAAGCGCGCGCCACATTGCAGCACGTCCTGACCAGCGGGGCAGACCTCACCGCCGCCCAACTCGGCACCGCCGCCACGCTGGCCGAGATGTTGGGGCAGGCGCAGCGCGGCCAGATGCTGCGGTACCGGGTCGCGCAGATGGAGGCGCAGCGCACGGCCGCGCTGGTCGCGGGCATCGCTGAGGCGCTGGGCTGGGAAGCGCCTCCCGCTGCCTCCGCGAGCTACGGCGAGGTCCCGGCTCGCCCGGTCACAGCTGGCCCGACTGTAGATCGCGCGAACGGCGCCGCTCCCCCGGCCACTACCGAGCGGGCCGCGCCAAACCGGGAGCCTTCGGAGACCGCTCCAGAGACTGCGGCCCACGTGGCGCCAGAGGCGACGCTGCTCAGCGTGCCCATTGATCAGGAACTCAGCGATCCGCGCGTACTGGAGACACTGCAGCAGGTCTTCGGGTTCGCCGGGCTGCGACCGGGGCAGGCGGCAGTGGTGAATCAGGTGCTGGCCGGCCGCGACACGTTGGCGATCCTGCCCACCGGCGCTGGCAAGTCCCTCACCTTTCAGCTGCCCTCGCTGCTGCTGCCGCACATGACGCTGGTGCTCTCGCCCTTGATCGCGCTGATGAAGGATCAGGTGGAGGGATTGCCGCCCGCCCTGCGCGAGCGCACGGTGCTGCTGAACAGCACCATCTCGCCGGAGGAACAGCGCGCCGGGTTGGCCGACATCGCCAGCGGCGCGCCGGCCCTCGTCTACGCC
>JASGGF010000481.1:0-3817 GCA_047605145.1 Thermomicrobiales bacterium
GGCAGGGATTGCTTGAGACCGCAGAGGGGCCGGCTACGCCTGCGCTCTTTCCATCTCTGCCAGTCGAGGTGTATCCCCTCTACCACCTGTTCGCCGATCTGGCGGAGCTGCGCGGCGGCGAAATCGTCGAGGTGCGGTCAGACCAGCCGGAAGCAGCGGTGGGGCTGGGGTTTTTGGATGCCGGCGGGGTCCACATCCTGCTGGCGAATCTCACCCCGCACGCGCTCCGGGTCGTTGTGGCCCCGTGGCCCGATGGAGCCGGCAATCTCCGCCGCCTCGATGACGGCAACGCGCTGCAAGCCATGCGCGACCCCGCCGGATACCGCCGTGAAGCAACGCCAGCGAGCGCCTCAGAGGGAAGCCTCCAGTTGACGCTGGCGCCGTTCGCAACGATTCGGCTGAGCTCAAGCGCAGGTTGACCCGAGATTTTCCTCCGTCAAACGCGCTCTGCGCACGCCTTGCTTCTTCGCGACAGTCGTCATCCGCGCATTGCCCTCGGCGCTGCTGCCACACTCAACGGCGCCCACCGGGCCGGGGCGTGGGGTGCGCATGGGAGGCGGGTCAGGTGATCGCCGTCTTCCCGGATGCAGACCTCGTCGTGTGGGGGAAGGCGACCGCCAAGGGTCCAACGAGGTTCGTGGCGCAGGTCACCGACAGCACGGGAACGAATCAGACGAACCCGGCGCCTTCTGTTCTTTCAGTAAATCTTGGCTATGCTATACGTGAATTTGAAGTGATCAACTTGCCGCCACGAGGTATGTTCCCTTGCGCACTCCCCACCTCCTCCTGCTCTTGCTCATCGTTGCGCTCGTGCTGCCGGGCGTTGCACTGACGCGCCCGGTCACCTCTGCGCCGATTGCGGCCATAGCGCCGCAGGACGTCGTCGCGCCCCCTGATAGCGACGCCGCGCTCGCCAAGGCCAGCGACAAGAAGGCGCAGCGCAAAGCGAAGTCGCGCGCGGAAGCGAACCTCCGCAAACAGCAGGGCCGCTCCACGGGCGACACCTCCGGCAGCGGGGCGCAGGCTGAGCCGCCGACGTGCACGGATGGGTTGGTTCCGCTGGGCGACACAGGGCGCTGCACTCATGGCCCCGACCCGGCGCCGCCCGGCATCGATACCGACCCGAACCGGACGCCGGTCAGCGCACGCGAGGCGAGCCGGCAAACGGCTGGCATCGCCTGCGAGGGCAACGGGCAGGATGGCTTCCGGGTGCAGGTGATTTACGCCTATGACAGTGCGAAATCTAGCCGCTTCGCCACCTACGCGAACTCCATTCGCGCGTGGGCCGCGGATGCGGACCAGATCATGCGCGATTCCTCGCGGCTGGCTCCCACCAGCGGTGGAGAGGAACTGCATTTCCTCTTCGTGCACAACGCCAGCTGCCTGATCGAGGTGCAGGAGGTGGCGTTCCCGGCCTCCGCCATGAACAGCTTCGGCACGATGATGACGAACATGGAAAGCCGGGGGTTCACGCGGTATGACCGCATCTACCTGATCTTCGCGGACAGCTCCAAATACTGCGGCATTGGCACGTTGTGGCCGGATGACCGTGACTCGGTCAATAACTGGAACAACAGCGGCCCCAGCTACGCCCGCGTGGACGCCAGCTGCTGGAGCGGCCGGGTGGCCGCCCACGAGATGATGCACAACCTCGGCGGCGTGCAGGACTCGGCCCCCAACTCTAGCCGGGGCGGACACTGCATCGATGAGTACGATGTCATGTGCTACTCCGACGATCCTTACTATCCCACCATGCAAGTCCGCTGCTCCGACCAGAGCACGTTCGAGTTTCGCTACGACTGCAACTACGACGACTACCTCAATCCCAATCCGGCCAGCGGCAGCTACCTCGATACGCACTGGAACACGGCCGACAGCCTGTTTCTGACGCAGGATGTGCCCGGCGGCTGGACACCCAACCCGCCGGTCGGCGCGCCCACCATCGTGATGGCGACCTCTGGCGGTTCAGTGAAGAGCAAGAAACACCTCGGGTTGGCGGCCAGCGTCTCCAATGTCCCGGCCGATGGCGCCAGCGTGAGCTTCCAGATGTGCCGGGGCAGCAGTTGCACGCCGGGAGCCGGCGCCGTGATCGCCACCCTCAGCGGCGGGGAGCCCAGCACCACGTGGCGCGCATCCGGGCGTGGGCAGGTCACCTTCATTGCGCAGGTGACCACCAGCGCGGGCTCCGCGACATCGGACCCGGTGACCGTGAACGTGAAGAAGGCGAAGAAGAAGCGGTGAGCCACCACCGTCGCCGCGCTGACAGCACGCTGGCGCGGGGCGCCTGATCAGGACATAACTCGTTGCCGTGCTATAAACGAAGCCACATCGTCGTTGCCTGTGCTCCCGAAGGACACCGCTATGGGGCTGTCTCGCCTGCTGCTGCTCGCGCTGGTTTTCGCGCTGGCGCTGCCATTCGCGTTGCTGGAGCAGCATTCACCCTCAGTGATCACGAGCGCGGCGCCCGTCGCCGCCGCGCCAGCGTCGCCGGGGACCACCCCCGAAGCCCGGGCGCTGGCCGCAAAGCAGGATCGCAAGGCAAAGCGCCGGGCCGAGCGCAAGTCCCAGCGTCAGCGCAACCCTGACCGCCGCACGCAGGCGCGCTCCGTCAACGCGGAAGGCGCCGGGACAACGGAATGCGGTCCCGGCCTCATCCCACTTGGTGAGACTGGCCGCTGCACGCACGGCCCGGACCCGGCCCCGCCCGGCATCGCGCAGGAGGTGCGCCGCACCGTGCTGGACGCGCAGGCCGTGGGTAGGGAAACCCCAAACATCACCTGCAACCCGCTCGATGGCGAAAGTGGCTACCGCGTGCAGGTGATCTACGCCTACGACACCGCCGGGGCCAGCGACTACATCGCCCAGCTCAGCACCGTGCGCGCCGCCGCCGCCGGCGCCGATGACCTGCTGCGCGAATCATCACTGGCGGCCGGGCAGGAGATGAACTTCCTGTTCGTCACGGACGCCACTTGCGACATCGTGGTGGACAACGTCGGCTTCTCCACGGCCCAGATGCAGGATTTTGGCGCGATGGTGCTGGCGTTGCATGGGAACCCCTACTACTCCCGCACCAACCGGCTCTACCTGATCTTCGCGGACACCACCAGCGCCGGTATCTGCGGCGTGGGCACCCTCTGGCCGGATGACAGCGACGCCGCCTCAAACGCCAACAACATCGGTCCCAGCTACTCGCGCGCCGACCGCAACTGCTGGGCGCCACGCGTGGCCGCGCACGAGCTGATGCACAACCTCGGTGGCGTCCAATACTCCGCGCCGCACACCAGCGGCGGCGGGCACTGCATCGATGAGTGGGACGTGATGTGCTACTCCGATGCGCCGTACTACCCGGCCATGCAGATCCGCTGCGCCGATCAGGCCACGTACCAGTACCGCTACGACTGCAACTACGACGATTACTTCAACCCCAGCCCGCCCACCTGCAGCTACCTCGATACGCACTGGAACACGGCGGACAACATCTTCCTCACGCAGGGGCTGGAGAACAGCTGGGCCAACCCATCGGTCTGCCCCACCATCGCGCTGACCTCGTCACGCGCGTCGGTCAAGAGCAAGAAGCGCCTGCAGCTCACCGCCAACCTCGCCAACGCCCCGGCGGGAGCCAGCGTCGCGTTTCAGGTCTGCCGGGGCGGCAGTTGCCCGTGGGGCAGCGGCCAGCAGATCGGCAGCGCCGATGCCAGCGCGCCCACCGTCAGCTGGAAAGCAACCGGCAAGGGGCAAGTCACGTTCGTGGCGCAGGTAAGCAGTGGAGGCATCACCGCCACGTCAGATCAGGTGACGGTGCAGGTGAAGAAGGTCA
>JASGGF010000482.1:0-3816 GCA_047605145.1 Thermomicrobiales bacterium
ACGTCGATCACGTCGCACAGGCGCGGGTTGAACTTGGAGTGGTGGTGGAACATCGCGTCGTCGGGAAATTCGCCCGCCGCCACGAAGGCCGCGAGCGTTTCCGGCGACGATGTGGCGGCGTGGGCGCCTTCGACCGGCCAGTGCAGCCCGTAGATCGTGGAGAGCAGGCACCCGATCCAGTGGTTCCCAGTCTTGGGTGGGGCGGAGACCACGATCCTCATGCGACTGACTTGCGCCTAGCGCACTTCATAGTTGAGGGCGGTGATGAGGTCGCCGTACTGATCCCGGAAGATGCGCAGGTGCTCTTCCGTCAGTTTGCCCCGCGAATCGCCGACCTTGGCCGAGCGGACGTGCTTGGCCATGCGCTGGCTCATGCTGCGCATGTTCTCGGCGTTGCACGCCTCCACCGCCTGCGCGATCCGCTCATCCGACACCGGCTGGATGCGATCCGTGACGGCCTTCAGGGCCGCTTCGGCGTCCTTGTGCAGGTCCTCGTAGCGCACCACGATTGCCCGGTTGCTGTGCACCCAATCGTTCGCGCGGCGAACCTGCTCGCCGTACGGGCCGGCCAGAAACTCCAGAATGGCGGGATCGTCGATTTCCTTGTCGAACAGGGCATCGCGCGGGCGCTCTTTGGCGCGAACGCGACCACGCTCAAGGTCGTATTCGGTGCGGGTTTGCATCCAGTGGTACATCGAGACAAAGGCGTCGTACGGGTCACGCACGATAGTCACGGCGTGGGCGGGAATGGAATCAATGACGTCGCAAAGGCTCTTCTTGTATTTGCAGTGCTGGTGGAAGATCGTCCCGTCGGGGAAGCGGCCATCCAGCACGAACTGGCGGAACTTCTCCGGATTCGTGTTGGGAGAGTCTTCTCCGATGATCCATTTCAGGTCATAGGTGCGGCTGAGCAGACATTTCAGCCACTTGTTGCCCATCTTGGGCGGCGAGGAAATGACGATGCGCATTCGCGCGTGCCTCCGGTGCTAGCGGACGTCGTACCCCAGAGCGCGAATCATGGTGGCGTACTTGTCGCGGAAGATGGCGAGGTGCTCCTCGTTCAGCTTTTCGCGGGAGTCGCCGACCTTGGCCGCCCGCACATGCTTGGACTTCTCGCCGCCCATCTTGCGCATGTTTTCCGCGCTGCACGCTTCCATCGCCGCCGCAATGGTCTCGTCGGAAACCGGCGAGATCTGGTCAGTAATCGCGCGGAGCTCGGTGATGGGATCGGCGTGGAGCTTCTCGTAGCGCACCACATGCGTGCGGCCGCTGTCTTTCCACTCCAGCGCGCGCCGCATGTTGTTGCGGAAGCCGCCATTGCGCAGGTAATCGAGCACGGCAGGATCGGAAAGTGGCTTGCCGACCATCACGTCGGTTCGGCGGCCGCTGCGCAGGCCGTCGTCCTTGTGCTGCTGGATGGTGAAGTAGGAGGACACGAAGCCGTCGTAGGGATCGCGAATGATGGTGACAGCGTGCGCCGGAACGGCCTCAATGAGGTCGGCGATTTCCTCGGTGTAATCGTAGTGCTGGTGGAACACGGTTCCGTCAGGAAAGCCGCCGGCCTCGAGCCATTCCTTGAACAGGTGCAACTGGGGCCGTTTGGGGGTTTCCCGGTTCGTCAGGGGCCGCAGATCGTAGATATGCGCCAGAATGCACTTCAGCCAGACATTGCCGGCTTTGGGGGGCCCCGCGATGATGATCCTCACCGGATCCGTCTCCTCCTGCAATCCAGCGGCGGATGCGCCGCTGTGATTCCGCACAACGTCCCGGCTGCGGAGAGCCGTTCAAGCGAGCGAGCGCGCGGATTTTCGCTCGGGCGATGGGTGAGTGTAGCAGACCGTGATTCTGCGAAGACAGCCGGGGGCGTGGGCTAAACTCCGCGGCGAACTGCTGGATAAGGGAGTTTGCTCGTGCGCACCGTCCTGTTCTTCCGCAAATACCGCCGGTTTCACGGCGGTCACCTGAAGGTGTGGCACTACTTCAACCACACGCTGGCGACTGAGGGCTTCGATGCGCGCGTGCTCTTCGATGTCGACTCCAACTGGGACCGTTCCAACCCGTGGGTCGATGTCCCCGAGTTAGTCGTGAAATCGCCGGACGAGGCGCCGGCTGATGCGTACTTCGTGGCGGGCCGCGACTGGCAACGTATGGACGCGCTCGGCCTGCTGGATGCCGATATCCCGATCATCAACTTCATCCAGCACACGCGCCACGCCGGCGACTGGAGCATTCAGTCGCGCTATCTGACGCGCAAGGCGATCCGGGTGTGCGTGAGCGCGGAGGTGGCGGAGGCGGTTGAGGCGGCGGGGAGCCGCGGCCAGACAATCGTGATTCCGAACAGTGTCGATGTTGACATTGCTGATCCCGGGGACAATGCACAGAGACCCGTCGATCTGCTGATAGCGGGCCTGAAGCAGCCGGAGATGGCCGAGCAGGCGGCTTTGGCGCTGCGCCGCGAGGGCAGGGTGATCGACGTGCTCACGGAGAATCTGCCCCGGGAGGAGTTCCTGCAGCGGATTCGCGCCGCGAGGAATGTGCTGTTCCTGCCCAACACGGAAGAGGGGTTCTACCTGCCGGCGCTGGAAGGGATGGCGCTGGGCGCGCTGGTGATCTGCCCGGATTGCATTGGCAACCGGGCGTTCATGGATAGCCGCAACGGGTTGCTGCCGGAGTTCACGCTGGAGGCAGTGGTTGCGGCCGCCGAGACCGCGCTGGCGATGCCGGAGGCAGACCGTGCGGCGATGCTGACGGCTGCTGAAGCGACAGCGCGCAGGCATCAGCCGGATCAGGAGCGGGTGGCGTTCAGCAGCGTGCTACGCGATCTGGACGTGCTCTGGCGCGAGGCTTGAACCCCGCCCGCCAAAAAAGACTTCAGCGAACCGGGTAGCCCAGATCCGCGATGATGTCGGCGTAGGCGTCGCGGAACGCGGCGAAGTGCGCCTCGCTCAGCTTCTTGCGCGAATCGCCAACGGTCGCGGAACGAACGTGCGTGCGGCCGCCTTTGCTGCGCTCGCGCATCTTGTCGGCGGTGCAGTAGTCGATGGCGGTCTGGAGCTGATCCTCGGTGACGGGGCCGAGGGCGTTCACAGCGGCGCGCAGGCTACCGAGCGTGTCGCGGCTCAGGTCCTCGTAGCGCAGCACCACGGCGTCGCCGCTGCGGGCCCAGTCGCGCGCCTTCTCCAGATTGTTGCGGTAGCCGCCCTGACGCAGGAACTCGATTACTTCCGGGTCATCGAGCGATTTCCCCATCAGTTCGGTGAACTTGCGCCCTTTCGCGTTCTGGTTCTCCGCGTGCAGTTGCAAGGTGTAGTACGTGGAGACAAACGCGTCGTACGGATCGCGGACGATGGTGACGAGTTTGGCGTCCGCCGGCGCAAGCAGTTGCGCGATCTCCGGCGCATAGTCGTAATGCTGGTGGAAGATGCTGTCGGTGGGGTACCGGCCATTGGTCATCCATTCCTGCAATGACTCCACATCCGGGCGGGCGGGGGTTTCGTGGGGACGCAGCCAGCGCAAGCCATAGGCGCGGCCTAGCAGGCATTTCAGCCACATGTTGCCGGTTTTCGGCGGCCCGGCTATGACGATTCTCACAAACACAATCCTTGCAGGCTTAGACGGTCAATCACTCTCGTAGCCGAGCGCCACAACGTCACCCGCGTACTGAGCGCGCAGAATGTTCAGCAACGCGGGCGGCAACAGCGTGCGCCATGAGCCGGGCGCGACCGCCGGCATCCGCCGGCCTCGTCCGGGTCGGCTGGCGACGGCGTTCTCCGCCGGGCACAGGGCGGCGGCGTGCTGCGCCTGCTCCGGCGTGAG
>JASGGF010000483.1:0-3804 GCA_047605145.1 Thermomicrobiales bacterium
ACGTCAAGGACGAGGACGGCCTGTACACCGCCGACCCCAAGAAGGACCCGGACGCGCGCTTCATCCCCGAGATTACGGTAGACGAATTGCTGGCGCTGGATCTGGACGACGTGGTGGTGGAGCGCAGCGTGCTGGAGATGATGCCGCACGCCCAGCACCGCCGCTCCATCCAGATCATCAACGGCCTCGTGCCGGGCAACCTGACGCGCGCGCTCAACGGCGAGCACGTCGGCACCATCATCACGGCGTAGGCCATGGGAGACCCTGTGAGCGATACGACTCCACCACAACCCACGCCCACCGACCGGCGCCACCACGTGCGCTCGCTGCTGATGCGCGAGAGCCTGCTGGACAAGCAGGTGATGTCCGCCACCGAGACGCCGGTGGTGCGGATGCTGCCCGATTGCCACGTCATCAAGGTGGGCGGGCGCTCCATCCTCGATGGCGGGCGAGAGACGACCTACCCGCTCGTGGAGGCGATTGGCGCGGCGCTGGCCGAAACGCGCCTGATCATCGGCACGGGCGGCGGCGTGCGCAGCCGGCACGTGTTCTCCATCGGCATCGACCTTGGCTTGCCGACCGGTGTGCTGGCGGAGCTGGCGCTGGCGGACGCGCTGGGCAACGCGCACATGCTGGGCAGCCTGCTGGCGCCCTACGGCGTGACGGCCATCCCGCCCGCCATCTTCGGGCACATGCTGCCGCTGTTCATCGAGGCGGCGCCGGGCGTCATCTTCAACGGCGATCCGCCCTTCTCGCTGTGGGAGCATCCGCCCGGCCTCGGCCGCATCCCGCCGCACCGCTCCGACGCCGGCAGCTACCTGCTGGCGGAGTGCTTCGGCTGCGCCACGATGACGCTGATCAAGGACGTGGACGGCCTCTACGACCGCGATCCGAAAGAACACCCGGACGCCCGCTTCATCCCCGAGATCACCGTCGCCGAACTGCGCGAGCTGAACCTGCCGACGCTCCCCTTCGACCGCGCGCTGATCGGTCTGCTGGAAAACGCGCGCCTTGTCACCCAACTGCAGGTCATCAACGGCCTGCACCCGGAGCGGCTGGCTCCGGCGCTGCGCGGCGAACACGTGGGGACGATCATCCGGCAGCAGTAGGGCACGCCGCATCCCCGCTGCGGGGCAACCGGGCCAATGCCTGCCGCCAAACACCGTCGTCATCTCGAGCTTGTCGAGAGATCTCGGCCTCGTTACTGCGCGCCCCGTTGGTGAAATCGGCGCTCGTATCGAAACGCCGTGACCCGGAACGCGAGATCTCTCGACAAGCTCGAGATGACACGCGCGGGTGGTGGGAACTGGCTGCCCCACGTCACGCGTGAGTGGTGACAACCGGCTGCCGCGCGTGTTCGGAGCGGCCCTGCCACAGGCCGTTGCGGTAAGGCTGCCAAGGCTGCCAACTTTTGCGGGCCGGTCGCGTTGGCAGCCTTGCGAGTGCGGGCGTGGCTTCCCATTACTCTACGAAGGTGATCGAGATCCCCTCCAGCGGGATATCCCCCGGCGCGGTGGACCACGTCTCGCCGGCGACGACCGGGAAGGCGCGGGTGAGGGTGCCGGTGGTGACGATCTCGCCGGCGGCGATCTGCGGGTTGTTCGGGTCCTCCGCCAGTAGGTCGATCAGGTGCTTCAGGGCGGTCAGCGGGCCATCGAGCACGTTGCTGGCTTGCCCGTGGTCCGCCAGTTCGCCGTTGCGGAGCAGGTCGATCTCGAAGGCGGGGAGCTTGGCGAACCACGCGTCGCGGTCGGCGGTGATGTCCTGCCACGGCCCGGTGAAGAGCGCGCCGTGCAGGCCGTAGGCGGCAACGGTGTCCGCCGGGGCGAAAGACCAGTTCGGGAAAATCGACTGCACGATTTCGAAGCCATGCGCGACCTGATCAATACAGTCGAGGATCTCGCGCTCGCTCAGACCGGCTTCTGGCGCGGTGGCGAAGTGGAAGACGACCTCCGGCTCGATGCGTGGTTCGGCGAACTGGGTGAGCGTGACGCCGCCGGGCAGGCCCGCCAGATCGGTTACGGTATTGTCGTACATGTACCCCCACATCGGGGCGTAGACCTGATATTCCTCCCAGATGGTGCGGTTGGTGAAGCCGATCTTGCGCCCGATCACCTTCGCGCCGGCCTCTTCCCGCGCGCGGCGCACGGCGGCGGTCACCGCGTAGGCCTCGTCCAGCGTGAACTCCGGCCGGCTGTGCGAGAAGGGCGCGCGCTGATGGCCGCCGAGCGCGGCGAACGACGCGGCGGCGATGGCGTCGAGATCGGTCGGGGACTGGTCGGTCACGCGGGTTCCTCCATGAAGATGCTGACGATGGTTCAGGCTGAGGGCCATCGTACGGTATCTGACTGGATGGCGCCGGGCGACGTGCGTCGGGCTTATGAGCGTCGACATCTTCGTGTCTCGAGCGAAGTCGAGAGCGCCTGCCGTGAATTGACTGCGGCGAGGTGGGTTGCCCCCGGAGCAGCCCTCACCCCAACCCCTCTCCGATGCGGAGGAGAGGGGCTCGTATCCCGGGCGCCCGCGCTGAATGCGGCGTACCCACGCCCAATATGCACCCCGGCGCGGGAGAGGGGGGCCAATCGGCAGCGCATCGGCTGACTGGGGTAGGTATTGAGGAATGGGCGGCTTCACGACGCTGACAAGCCCTCACCCCAACCCCTCTCCCGATGCGCGGGAGAGGGGCTCTTGCCCCGGATGTTCGCGCCAGATGCGGCGTGGTTACGCCGCACACCCCACCCAATGTCGCGAATCGGCTCCCCTCGCCCGCGCACCGGGAGAGGGGCTGGGGGTGAGGGCCGTCGCCACAAGCCCAGCCTGTTTCCCAGTACCTACCCCAGTCACCCGCGCATCAGGATAGGGGCTGGGGGTGAGGGCTTTTCGCCGTTTCGGGCGTTCCGGCGGTGATTTACAGCAAGCGTCAGAGACTTCGTTCCGACATGGTCAGCGACGAGGTCTCTCGATATCTTCGCTCGGGACACGAGACACGAGAGGCGCGAGACATGAATGGGTTATCGGCTGAAGCGGTCGCGCACCAGTGTCAGGATGCGGCGGACGCCCTCCACGTAGGCGCCCTCGATCTCGCCCGCCTCGCCGTCGGACTCGCTCCAGTTCAACAGGAACGATACGTAAATCCAGCGCTGCGGGACATACATGGCGCCCGCGAAGGACATGGCGTAGCTGCCGCTGGCGGAGACCTGCCCGCCCTTGCCGAAGCCGTTGCAGCCGAGCGGGAAGGCTTGCGGGATGGCGTCGGACCACGAGAGGATGGTGCGGTATGTCTGCAACGTGAAGTCGTGCGCGAACAGCTCGCCGGTGAGCGAACGCTGGTAGAACTCGACGAGTTCGGCGGCGGTGCTGGCCATGGTGATGACGTCGTTCAGGATGGGTTGCGGATCCGGGAACTGGTCCGCTTCCAGTTGCTCCCACGTGGTGTTCTGCCAGTCCGGCAGGCCCATGATGTAGCCGATGAACTGGGCGCCACTGGCGGGGATGCGCGTCTGGGTCAGGTCGAGGTCGTCAATGAGGGCCTGCACGTTCTCCGCGCCGGCGTGCTTCAACACGATGTCGGTGGCAGTGTCGTCGCTGTGGGAGATCATCGCCTCCAGCGTGGTGCGCAGCGAGACTTCGCCGCTGAGGCGCGGTGGGTTGAAGACGGTCGAGCCGGGCGTGAAAACCGAGTCGTTCAGCGGCAGGTAGGTGGTCTGCAATCCGGCGGCGAACTGGGCGGCAGGGGGCGTGCTGGAGGCCGGGTCGATGCTGTCCTCCAGCTGGCGCAGCGCCTCCGCCAGCACGAACACCTTG
>JASGGF010000484.1:0-3797 GCA_047605145.1 Thermomicrobiales bacterium
GAACAGGCCGGGGTAGTTGCCGCGCGCGGTCATCACCAGCGCCGGCTGCCCGATGGGCATGTACCAGCGCGGCGGGCGGCCGAGGCCGTCGTCGTACGGCCAGACGTGCAGGAAGCCGTCGTCGCTGACGCTCTTCACCATCAGGCACAGTTCGTCCGCGTGCGCCACGATCGCGAGGCGCGGCCCGGAGCCGCCCACCTTCGCCAGTACGTTATCGACGCGGGTGCGCTGCACCTCCGTGCAGAACGCGCCCCAGCGCGCCGCCACCCAATCCTGCACCGCGTCCTCGTGCCCGGTGGGGCCGGGAAGCTCAGTCAGGTCCTTGACGAGTTGATACATCGATCCCTCCGGGAGGGAAGACGCGCCTGCGGGCGCTTGGTGAAGACGCCTCTGCGGAGGCTTGGGGAGAAAGGGAGAGAGGGACCAGGAGAGCGAACGTCGTCGTCTCGTCTCTTCGTCCTCCTTTCTCCCTCTTTCCCCAAGCCTCCGCAGAGGCGTCTTCCCCAAGGCCCGCAGGCCGTCTTCCCTAAATCCGAATAACGCTGCGCAGCGTTTCGCCGCGCTCCATGGCGTGGAAGCCCTCTTCCGCCTCTTCCAGCGAGATGATGCGGGTGACGACGCGGTCGAGGTCGAGCTGGCCTTGCTGGTACCAGTCGGCGAGGAGCGGGAAATCGCGCGTGGGGAGGCAGTCGCCGTACCACGAGATGCGCAGGTTGCCGCCGATATCGAAGAACTTGCCCAGTGGCACGTTCTCCAGCGAGGAGTTCGGCCCGGCCACGCCGACGATGACGCAGGTGCCGGCCAGATCGCGGCAGAAGATCGCCTGCATCGTCGTTTCCGGGCGGCCGACTGCCTCGAAGGAGTAGTTCACGCCGTGGCCGCCGGTGATCGCCTTGATCTGCTCCACCGGGTCGCCGTCCTTCGGGTTCACGGTGTGCGTGGCCCCAAAGTCCTTCGACCACTCCAGCTTGCGCGGGTCGATGTCCACCCCGATGATCGTGGTGGCGCCCGCCAGCTTCGCGCCCATGATGATGGCGTCGCCGACGCCGCCGCAGCCGAAGACGGCGACGGACGTGCCCGGCTTGACCCCGGCGGAATAGAGCGCCGCGCCGACGCCGGTCATCACGCCGCAGCCGATCAGGCTCATCTGCTCCGGCGGCAGGGACTCATCGTAGGGGATGCACTGCTTGCTGTGGACGAGGGTGTGGGTGCAGAAGGTGCCGATGCCGAGGATGGGAGTGAGGACTTCGCCGTCCATCGTCTTCATCCGCTTCTCGGCGTTGAGGCTGGCGGCGCACAGGTGCGGCTGGCCGACCTTGCAGAAGCGGCACTCGCCACATGGCGCGCGCCACGCCAGAATGACGTGGTCGCCGGGGGCCACGTTGGTGACGCCCTCGCCGACCTGCTCGACAATGCCGGCGCCCTCATGCCCCAGCAGGAAGGGGAAGCCGTCCGTGCCGAAGACGCCGTTCTTGGCCGAGAGGTCCGTGTGGCAGACGCCGCTGGCCAGAATGCGCACCAGCGCCTCGCCCGGGCCGGGCGCGTCGATGGTGAACTCCTCCAGCACGCCGGGCGCGCCGGGCTCCCGCGCGATGACGCCCTTCGCGATGATCTGGCCCGCGCTGTTCGTTTCCGTCATGTCGCTTTGCTCCTCTGCATCGAGTGCCGCCGTGTGGGCGCATCAATGGTAGATGGCGTCATCGTGCGGGTGGGGCGGCGGCGCGTCAAGGGCGCCGGTGGGAGTCACTCCTCGGTGGCCGCGCCGTCACTGGTGATGGCGACCGCGCGCTGCACTGCCGCCTCGCTGATCGCCTCGTGGGAGGCGTCGTAGACCGGCTTCCCACCGCGCACCACAATGACCTGCGGCGATTCATGCGTGACGCCGAGCCGGGTCGCGATCTCCCGGGAGATCGCGTGCTGCCGCGCCACGTCGATGAGCGCGATCTCGCCGGGAACTGTCTGCATCTCCTGATAGGCGTACTCGCTGACCGGGCAGTAGGGGTCATGCTTGAACAGGATCACTGGCCCTGCCGCCGAGGCCACGAAGAGCTGCTCCAGCGCCTCCGCGTCCGCGACCGGGACGAACCGGGCTCCGGTATCTGGTGTCTGGCGCTGCGCACGAGCCATTCGGGGAACACTCCTTGTCTGCCACCGCCGCCCGCCCCTCCGGCGAGCCCGTATCTCCACTGCACATAATGCGCCATCCCGGCGCACGCGACATGCGAACATCCCTCGTGTCTCGACCACAGCGGAGAACGCTTGGGGTGAAACGCACCCAGAAGACCTGAAACGCCGGAGAGCCCTCACCCCCAACCCCTCTCCCGATGCGCGGGAGAGGGGAGCCAGTCGGGGTGGCGTAACGGGATTGTGGCGTCGCCACGCTGATTTCCCGCGATCCTCCGGGTCAGGAGCCCCTCTCCCGCGCATCGGGAGAGGGGTTGGGGTGAGGGCCGCTCGGGGCACTCTGACCTCCGACACGTGGAGCGCGGACGCCGCGTGATTCCCTACCTCAGCGTCACCTCCGCGCGCGCCACGCCCGCCTTGTCGGCGCGGGCGGTGACGGTGACCGACGTGCCGGCGGGTTGGCGCACCACCCATTCCACCCGCGCCCGGTTCAGGATGGGGGCGGTGTCGTTCCAGAGCAGCGCGCCGAGCAGATTGGCGCGGCCCTCCAGATGGCCCACCTCGATTTCCGGCTGACCAGCCGCCAGCGATCCCCCGTCTGCCAGCGTGATCTCCGCCTGCACCGGCTTCGTCACCCCCGCCTCGCGCGCCTTCTCCGTCACGTACGTTGGCAGGAACCCGGTGTTGTGCACCACCGCCGAGACCACGTACAGGCCGTCGCCGAGCGCCTTGGCGGCAACGTCCCGGATCTCCAGTTTCGGACCCGTCGCCGCTGCCTGCAGCACGAACTGCGCGTTCGGCGCCGTCACCGCCTCCAGCATGGGGCCGGGCGGGTTCGTCCACGTGAAGGGCAGGTTCCAGCCGCCGATCTCCACCGGCCCGAGTTGCGGGTGCGCGAAGGGCGCCCAGTCACGGAAGCCCTCGCCGCCCAGCTCGTCGTCCAGCACGCGCAGCATCGCGGCGTCGACCTCATCCGGGCGGTTGCGGAAGAAGTCGATGAAGTCCTTGACCTCGACGCCCGCCTTCGCCGCCAGCGACCACAGCTCGGTGGAGAAGGGGATCACACCAAGCTGCTCGTAGACCCAGTCCAGCAGGCCGCCGTGCATCGGCTTTTTCGGGTCGTAGGCGAACTCGTCGTAGATGCCGATACAGGGGTAGCCGGTGGCCTCCTCACCCAGCTTGCCGATGGCGGTGTAGATCGCCTGATCGAGCGCCGGCATGTCCGCCGTGGGGTAGGCAGTGGGGGGCCGCAGGATGCAGCCGGAGAAGGTGTGGAAGTGTTGCGAGCCGTGGATATTGGGGTGGGCGAACAGGAACTCCGCCAGCGCCCGGGTCTCCGGCTCGGAAAGCGGGTAGCGCCCGGCCCCATCCTGCACCCAGTGCGGCGCCCAGTCGGCGGGGAAGTTGCGGTTGGCATCGAGGCCGAACAGCGACGGGGCAATCGGCACGGCGCCGCCATCCCATTCCGGGATGTCGCCTTCGGGCAGGAGGAAGTAGTAGTCGCCGCCCACATCCGCCGGACCGCGCCGGGTCATGATGCGCGGGTCGTGCGCGGAGGGCTTCCACGGCCCGGCGTCGTCCCGCAGGCGCATGGTCAGGATCACGCCGTCGCCGTCGATATCCCTTTCCACGAGGCCCGGCTGCTGCTCGGCGTGCGGGAAGGGGCGGGGGGA
>JASGGF010000485.1:0-3790 GCA_047605145.1 Thermomicrobiales bacterium
GAAGAGGTGCAGGTCGCGCGGGAGGCAGAACGCCTTGTAGATGATGGTGCGCGCAGAGCTGGAGGCGACGAAGAAGTCCCAGATGCCGGCGGCTTGCGTGGCGCGCACCGCCGCCTTGCGGGCGAGGAACAGCTCGCGCTCGAAGGTCTCCTCGTCCATCCCCGCCGGGCGCAGGGTCAGCAGTTGCTCGATGCGCGGCATCGAAGCGATCGCCTGCTCGCCGAGCGCGGTGATGTCGGTGGGGACCACGCGCCACGCCAGTGGCTCCAGACCCCGGCTGCGCAGGCCATCCTCCAGCGCCGTGCGGGAGGTCGCAGCCGCTGCCTCGTCCACCGGCAGGAAAAGCATCATCACGCCCAGCTCGCCGGGGGCGACCTCGCCCGCGCCGGCAGCAGCCAGCTCCTCGGCGAAGATGCCGAGCGGGATCTGGGTGAGCACCCCGGCGCCATCGCCGGTGCGCGAGTCCGCGCCAACACCGCCACGGTGGGTCAGGTTGACCAGACCGGCCAGCGCTCGTGACACGATTTCGTGCGACGGACGGCCGGCAATATCGACGACCAGCCCGACACCGCAGGAATCTCGCTCGTACGTTGAGCTCCACAGTGGGGTGGTGCGATCCACGGGGCGGGACGCGCTGAACATGGGCTTCTCCCGTATCGGCGGCGTTCGGTAACGCGCCAGTTCGTCAGGCAGGTGGCGGCATCGCCATGCACACAGGCAGACACCCGATCATCATCATCATGATCGGGCATTTCAGCCTATCGGCTGAAAGCCATCTTCATAAGTGGACAAATGCATGGTTCATACGCCGCGGAGTTGTGCAGCGAATCCAAGACCGGCGTCTACGCCTGCCAGGCGTGGTTGTAGCGTGAATTGGACCAATCTGGGGTGGAGATCCCGAATTCACGCTGCTACAGCGTGACATAGTGGCGCCGCACGCATGAAACGGCTACTCTGCGCCTGCTGATTTTGGGCGCGCCGTACAAAGTGACTGGCGCGGACATCGAGGGTAACTGACGGTGAATGCAGTGGCGGAGGAGCAAACGTCCTACGGCGACACGCTGGAGCGTGTCAGCCACGAGGGCGTGCGCCTCGTCGATCTTCAATTCAGCGACCTGGCGGGTGGCGCCCGCGCCATGACTATCCCGGTCGATCTGCTGCCGGGGGTGTTGCGGAACGGCTATCGCTTCGACGGCTCCGCCGTGACGGGCGGCCAGCGCGAGGTGGAGCTCGATCTCTTCCTGATGCCGGACGCCAGCACGCTGATGACCTTCCCCGAGCCGCACGGGCAGGGGCGGCGGGCGCTGATCACCTGCTCGGTGCGGCGGCGCGATGGATTGCCCTTCGCCGGCGATCCAAGGTCGGTGCTGGAGCGCAACCTCGCGGACGCGCGGCAGGCCGGCTTCGATTACCGGGTTGGCGTTGAGCTGGAGTACTACATCTTCCGGCCTGATGCCGGCGGCACGGTGTCCACGCTGGATGCCAGCGGTTACTTCGGCAGCGCGCCGGGGCAGGGCGCCAGCATCCGCGACGAGGTGGTGACCTCGCTGGCGGAGATGGGCATCGGCGTGGGCGGCGCCCACCACGAGACCGGCCCCGGGCAGGAGGAGCTGGACCTGCTCCCCGCCGACGCCCTGACGATGGCTGACACGGTGCTGACGGTGCGGCAGGTGATCCGCTCGGTGGCCCAGCGCCACGGCCTGCGCGCGAACCTGATGCCGAAGCCGCTGGCGGATGCGCCCGGCTCCGGCATGCACGTCTTCCAGCAGTTGAAGCGGGTGAACCACGGCGAGGACGCGCTGCGGGGCGAGGGCGATGGGCTCTCGGCGCTGGCCCGGCACGCGATTGCCGGGCAGTTGCAGCACGCGCGCGGCATGAGCGCCATCATGTGCCCGGCGGTGAACTCCTACAAGCGGCTGGCCGCCGGGCACCGCGCCCCGCGCCACGCCACCTGGGCCCGCTTCAGTCAGGCCTCGCTGATCCGGGTGCCATCCCTCGGCGTTTCGACCGAGCCGGCGATCGAGCTGGAGCTGCGCTCACCCGACAATATGGCGAATCCGTACCTGGCGTTTTCCGTGGCCCTGGCTGGCGCCATGGAGGGGATCCGCGCCGGCGAGGAGCCCTCGCTGGCGGTGGACGAGAACCTCGTCCGCTACGACGACGCCGAGCTAGTGCGCATGGGCATTCCCACGCTGCCCCAGACGCTGGGTGACGCCCTCTACCAGATGGCGGAGAGCGACCTGGTGCGCTCGGCGCTGGGCGATTACGTCTGCGACCAATTTCTGCAGGTCAAGCGCGCCGAGTGGAGTGACTACCGCCGGTATGTCAGTCCCTGGGAACGCGAACGCTACGGCGACTGACGATGACAGCGACAGCACCAAGCAACGAACGAATTGAAGCGCGGTTCACGGTGCTCACCGTGGACGATGTCATCAAGTTGGCGCTCCCCGCCGGCACGAATGTGGTCGCCGGGAGCGCCGGGTTGGGCCGCGAGGTGACCTGGGCGGCGCGTATTCGCTCCAGCCCGCCCGCCTTTGGGCATCTGGCCGGCGGCGAGCTGGTACTGCTGCCGGTGGCGGTGCTAGCCGAGCTGGATGAGCGCCTGCAACTGGACGAGGTTATTTCCCGGCTGGCCGATCTGGGCGTGGCCGGGGTGGCGGTGCTGGGCACGATCAGCAAGGCGGCGCGCACCGCCGCCGATGCCGCCGGCCTGCCCCTGCTGGCGCTGCCGGCCAAGTCCGATGTCAGCGCGCTGGAACGGGATGCCGCCCGCCTGATCAGCGACCGCCGCCGCGAGGTGACGTACCGCGGGCAGGAGGTGCAGCGGCAGCTGATGGATCTCGCCATCGCCGGCGAACCGCTCGGCGATATCGTGCGCGAGTTGGCGCGCATCGGCGACCGCCCGGTGGCGTTGGAAGGCCGCGATGGTCGCCTGTTGGCGTATCACGCCTCCGGCCGTTCCGCGCCGCCGCGCGATGTCATCGAGCCGATGATCCAGCGCGACCGCCCGATTGTCGCGCGCTGGCTGCGCTCCACCGCCGAGGCCAGCCCGGCTGACCCGCCCACCGCCGTGTATGAGCTGGATAACGCGTGGTCGCGCATTCTGGCACCGGTCATCGGGCGCGATGGCCTGCTGGGCAGCGTCTCGCTGATCGTGCCGCGTGGCCGCATCAACCCGGAGGACGCGCAGATCACGGCGCGCGGCAGCGCCGCCTGCGCAGTGGTGCTGGCGCGGGAGCAGGCCGCCGCCACCGTCCGCCGCGAGGTTGAGCTGCACGTGCTGGACGAGGTGCTGGATGGCGCCTTGCGCAGCGAGGCCACGCTGCTGCAACAGGCGCGCCGCCTCGGTCACGACCTGCAGGCGCCCTACGTGGTGATCGTGGCGCGCATCGACCACGCCAGCAGCGGCCCCGTGCGCGCGGCCTCGGCGGAAGACCGCTGGGAGGGGCTGGAGGAGGCAATCGCCCGCCTCGGTTCCACGCGGGGTGGGCGCGTGCTCTGGCGCATCCGCAACAACGGCGCCGAGTTCGTGCTCCCCGCTGAGGCGGTGCGCGACGAGCGCAAGCTGGCCGAGACCCTGCGCGACGAGATGCGCGGCATCCTGCGCCCCGGCAGCGACGGCGCCGTGTCGCTCGGCGTAGGTACCGTGCGTGATGGCCTCGCCGGCATCCGGCGCTCGCACGCCGAAGCGCGGCAGGCGCTGCTGCTTGGCCGCCGCCTGAGCGGGCCCGGCCACCTGACGCTCTTTGGCGAACTCGGGGTGTACCGGCTGATTTTCGCGGCGGAATCG
>JASGGF010000486.1:0-3761 GCA_047605145.1 Thermomicrobiales bacterium
CTAGGCCGTGACCGTGGGGTTGGGGTGGGCGGTCCCTCCTGCGGTCGGGACGACATGGGGGCGGAGAGCGGGGGCGGGGGCGGGGTTCTGCTATAAGACACGCACCGTACCGAACCCCTCCCCGGCCGGGGAGGCGCCAATGACAGCAAGGGAGCCGGAGATGGCGGAGAAGCCGAATATTCTGGTGATCTGGGGCGACGATATCGGGATCACGAACCTCAGCTGCTACTCGCAGGGCCTGATGGGCTACCGCACGCCGAACATCGACCGCATCGCCAAAGAAGGGATGCTGTTCACCGATTCCTACGGGGAGCAGAGCTGCACGGCGGGGCGGTCATCGTTCATCACCGGGCAGAGCGTCTACCGCACCGGCCTTTCCAAGGTGGGGATGCCCGGCGCGACGACGGGCCTGCAGGCGGAAGACCCGACGATTGCGGAACTGCTGAAGCCGCACGGCTACGCGACAGGGCAGTTCGGCAAGAACCACCTCGGGGACCGCAACGAGTTCCTGCCGACGGTGCACGGCTTCGATGAGTTCTTCGGCAATCTGTACCACCTCAACGCCGAGGAAGACCCGGAAGCGCCGGACTGGCCGCCATCCGAGAAGTTCCCGCGCTTCAATGAGATGTTCCGCCCGCGCGGGGTGATGCACTGCTGGGCGACGGACGTGGACGACGAGACGGTGGACCCGCGCTACGGCAAGGTCGGCAAGCAGAAGATCGAGGACACCGGGCCGCTGACCATCGAGCGGATGCGCACCATCGACGATGAGATTCTGGAGCACGCGCAGGACTGGATCACGCGGCAGGCCGAGGCGGGCGGCCCGTGGTTCATGTGGTTCAACACGACGCACATGCACCTGCGCACGCACCCGAAGCCGGAGAGCGTGGGGCAGGCCGGGCCGGGGCAATCGGTCTACCACGACACCATGATCGACCACGACAAGGTGGTGGGCGCGCTGCTGGATCAGCTCGATGAGCTGGGCATCGCGGACAACACCATCGTCGTCTACTCCACCGACAACGGCCCGCACATGAACACGTGGCCGGACGGCGCGATGACGCCGTTCCGCTCCGAGAAGAACACGAACTGGGAGGGAGCCTTCCGGGTACCGGAGATGATCCGGTGGCCGGGCAAGATCGCCGCCGGGACGGTGTCCAACGAGATCATCCAGCACCACGACTGGCTGCCGACGTTTCTGGCGGCGGCGGGTGACGACACCATCGTGGAGGAGCTCAAGGCGGGGAAGGATGTCGGCGACAAGCACTTCAAGGTGCATATCGACGGCTACAACCTGCTGCCCTACCTGACCGGCGAAGTGGACGAGAGCCCGCGCAAAGGGTTCTTCTACTTCAGCGATGACGGCGATCTGGTGGCGGTGCGCTTTTTCAATTGGAAGGTGGTCTTCATGGAGCAGCGGTGTCAGGGGACGCTGCTGATCTGGGGCGAGCCGTTCACGGTGCTGCGCATCCCGAAGATCTACAACCTGCGCACCGATCCGTACGAGCGGGCGGATATCACCAGCAACACGTACTGGGACTGGTACCTCTACCACGATTACATGGCGGCGGCGGCGCAGGCGCTGTGCATGAGCTTCCTGAACACGTTCGAGGAGTTCCCGCCGGCCCAGCGCCCGGCCAGCTTCACTATTGATCAGGCGGTGGAAAAGCTGAATCAGGCGCTGGCGGCCAAGTTCGACTAGAGGGAAGATGGCCTCTGGGCCTTGGGGAAGTCGGCGCTGCGGCGCCTCAGGGAGAAAGGGAAAAAGGAGAACGGGAAGTTGACCGGCGGTCGCGAGGTTGCTCGTGAGCCTCGTCGTGCTCAGTCTCTTCGTCTTTTTCGTTCTCCTTCGTTCTCCTTTTTCCCTCTCTCCCCAAGCCCGCAGGCGTCTTCCCCAAGCGCCCGCAGGCGCGCCTTCCCTCCGGAGGTGGTATGAGCAACGAGTGGCGCTCGGTGCAGTTGTCATGGTTGCGGAGTGATCTCTCGAACTTGCGGACGTTGCTGTCGTGGGCGCGGACGTCGGTGGCGATGATCGGCTTCGGGGTCACCATCTACAACTTCTACAACGGGGCGCTCTCCGGGCTGGGGGGCGGGCCGCACAGCCACGAGGCGGCGCGCGATCTGGGGCTGGGGCTGGTGGCCACCGGCACGCTGGCGATGGTGGTCGCCGTGTGGAACTTCCGCGCGGTCAGCCGGGCGCTGGAGCGGTCCCCGGTCGCCATGCCGGAAGCGCGCGGGCGGGCCCGGAACTGTTTGTTCGGCTACACCGTTTCCGGGGTGCTGGTGGTGGTCGGGCTGATCATCCTGCTGTTTATGCTGGATTTGATCTAACAAACGAAGCAAGCGGAACCCTGGAGGCGCGGGTGGAGAACGATCCTTTACCGTCCTGGCATGATGGCGCGAGCAAGCAGGCCATTCTGGCGTTCGTGGCGGCAGTCACGGATGAGGATGGCGCGCGCTTCGTGCCACTGGCCGACCGCATCGCGGTGTTCGATAACGACGGCACGCTGTGGACCGAGCAGCCGCTGTACGCGCAGGCGTTCTTCATTCTGGAACGGGTGAAGGCGGCAGCGGCGGATCACCCGGAGTGGGCGACGGAGCAGCCCTACGCTGCGATCCTCAGCGGCGACCACGCGGCAATGGCGGGGTTCACCGAGAGCGATCTGGCGAAGCTGGTGGCGGTGGCGCACGCCGGCATGACCACCACCGCGTTCGCGGAGACCGCCCGGCAGTGGGCGGACAAGGGAATCAGCCCACTGACGAAGCGCCGCTTCACCGAGTCGGTGTACCAGCCGCAACTGGAGCTGCTGGCGTACCTGCGGGCGAATGGGTTCCGGGTGTACATCGTGTCCGGCGGCGGCATCGATCTGATGCGCGTGTTCAGCCGGCAGGTGTACGGCGTGGCGCCGGACATGGTGATCGGCAGTAGCGGCAAGGTGGCGTACTCGCTGGAGGACGGCGTGCCGACGCTGACCAAGCTGCCGGCGCTGCAGAGCTACGACGACCACGCTGGCAAGCCGGTCAACATTCACCTGCACATCGGGCAGCGGCCGATCCTGGCCTTCGGGAATTCTGACGGCGACCAGGAGATGCTTGAGTACGTGACCGCCGGCGATGGCCCCAGCCTGGGCCTGCTCCTCCACCATGACGACGCCGCGCGCGAAGTGGCCTACGACCGCGACAGCAAGATCGGGAAGCTGGACACCGCGCTGGACAAGGCCGCGGCGTCTGGCTGGGTGGTGGTCAGCATGGCAGATGACTGGGCGCAAGTCTTCTCGTTCAGCGAGTAGCGTGTTGCCCATGTGGCAGGTAGCGCGGCGTGGCCATGGCCCCACTGTGTCCACTCTGTGCAAAAAAGCGTCTCAATGTGGCATTTGTGTGCTACGCCAGCATTGAGAATGCACTAATATGCACTTGAGACGCAGAACAAATCTGCGCAATCCTGAGAAAATACCGACCAGTTGCGTTGGCATCGAGCCCGCCATAGACCGAATCGGCCTGGTGGAAGGGAGCCTATGGGGAAAATGACGGGCGACACAGCGGCCCGGAATACCGAAACGTGGAGCCGGGGACAAGCCGGGGTGTATCGCTAAATGGTCCACAATGGACCATGTCAATTCCGCGCGGGTGGGGCATGATACGCTGAGTTTCACTTCGCGGTGTCTGAATATCGGGGGAGCGATCTCACCGTAGGGGGTAGTACGGAATGGACGCAAACCGCTTTGCGGCGTTGAGCCGGCAAGTGGGCGCCGCGCCGACAC
>JASGGF010000487.1:0-3761 GCA_047605145.1 Thermomicrobiales bacterium
GGCCCCCCCCCCCCGCGCATCGGGAGAGGGGTTGGGGGTGAGGGCTTCTCACCGGTTCGGGCGCTGGGGATACGCCTACCGCCAAGCGTGAGCGATCTCGTCCGTTCATGTCAGAAGCCGAGGTCTCTCGACTGCGCTCGAGACACGAAGAGGGAGCGTCCATCACTCGCCCCCTTTTGCCAGCGCCAGCGCGCTGACGGCGGCGAGGCCCAGCCCGACCGCCGCGCTCCACGCGTAGCGGCGCAGCATCTTCGCCACCGGGCGGGTGGGGGCGGGGGGCAGGTTGTAGGCTTCGGGCTCTTCGGTCAGCAGGAAGAAGGCGTTCAGGCTCTGGTAGTCGCCGGAGTCATCGGCGCCGTAGAGATAGGCGCGCGACTCGCCCTTCGCGTGCAACTCGTCCACGCGGGCGCGGGCGATCTGCTTCAGTTCGGAGACGGGGCCAAAGCGGATCGAATCGGTGGGGCAAGACTTGGCGCAGGCGGGCTCCAGCCCGTCCTTCTGGCGGTCGTAGCAGAGGGTGCACTTGTGGGCGCGGCCATCGCCCACGTCGCTGCGGCCGATCACGCCGAAGGGACAGGCGGAAACGCAGTAGCCGCAGCCGTTGCAGACATCCTGCTGCACGTAGACATTGCCGAACTCGTTGTAGATCAGCGCGCCGGTGGGGCATGCCTCCTGACAGGGCGCGGCGACGCAGTGCTTGCAGACGTCGCTATTGAAAAGCCACTTCACCCCGCCGTCCGGCAGCGCCGTTTCGGTGAAAGTGACGTGGCGCCACGTCGTGCCGCTCAGGTGCAGGGTGTTGTCGTAGCTCTTGCCGCTCCAGTGCATGCCGTCGGAGGGGAGCGCGTTCCACTGCTTGCAGGCCACCTCGCACGCCTTGCAGCCGATGCAGATGGAGGAATCGGTGAAGAAGCCCATCGGCTCGGCGGTAGGGGGAGGATCGGCGCGCATCATGCCGGCGAACGGGCCGGACGCCGCGTCCGGCCCGCTCTGGCGATGCTGCACCGCGAATTCCGGCAGGAGTTCGGCCAGCGGGTTGGCGATGGTAGTCGGGTGCGTGCTCACGCCTTGATCCCTTCCGGCTGCGCCTGCGCCGGAGTATCGGGCATGGGGTCGCTCTGCGGGCGGCGGGAGACCGGCACGGAGGGGGTGTCGGAGGGCTCCTCCAGCCGCCCCTTGCGCACCTGACAGGTGAAGACCTTCCCTTCGTGCATGGAGACGTTCGGGTCCATGACGATGGAGGTGAGGTCGTTGACGGCGGAACCGGCCACCTCCCCCGCCCAGCCGAAGTGGATGGGGATGCCGATCTGGTGAATGACGCGCTCCTGCACGCGCAGGGGGCGGATGCGCGGCGTGACCATGGCGCGCGCCTCGATGCTGCCGCGCCGGCTGGTGACCACCACCCAGTCGCCGTGCTCCACACCGCGCTCGCGCGCCAGCTCGGGGCTGATCTCGACGAACATGGCGGGTTGCAGCTCGTTCAGCCACGAGTCGAAGCGGCTCATGGGACCGCTCAGGTAGTGCTCGGTGACGCGGAACGTGGTGCCGACGCAGGGGAAATCGGGGTCCTCCGAGGGCGCGAAGGCGTTCAGCGGCTTGGCCGGCTCTTTCGCGGCGGGGTTGGTCTGCTGCAGGTAGAGCGTGTTGGCGACCGGCGATTCCACCGGCTCATAGTGCGTGGGCAGCGGGCCATCCTTCACGCCGCTGGGCGCAAAGAGCCAGCCCCGGCCATCCGGCTTCAGGATGAAGGGGGCGTCTCCCGCGATGGCGGCCATCCCCTCGGCGCCCGGTTCGGGGCGGTAGGTGGGCGGCTTGGTCTTCTCGAAATCGGGGGTATCGAGGCCGGTCCATGCCTGCTGCGCCTCGTCCCACCAGACGTAGCGCTTGCGCTCACTCCACGGGGCGCCGTCCGGGTCGGCGCTGGCGCGGTTGTAGAGCAGGCGGCGGTTATCGGGCCACGCCCAGCCCCAGTTGAGGTGGACGTGCTTCTCGATCTCGCCGTTGCGCTCACGGGCGCGGTTGCGGCCCGCCGCCGGGTAGACGCCGCAGTAGATCCAGCAGCCGCTGGCGGTGCTGCCGTCGTCCTTCAGCTGGGTGTAGGCGGAGAGTTGCTGGCGATCCGCCACGGTGTAGCCGTTGATCTCGCGCAGCACCTTGTCCGCGTCCGGCTCGTCCGCCACGGTATCGGGCGTGCCATCCGGCAGGGTGACCGGGTGTTCCTGCGCGTAATCCCACGTCAGGTTACGGATGCCCTGATCGCGCGCCTCCGTGCTCTCCGCGTACAGCTCCCGCAGGCGGCGGCCGAGGTTCCAGATGAACCACAGGTCGGAGCGGATATCGCCCGGCGGGTTGACCGCCTTGTCGTGCCACTGCAGCAGGCGCTCGGTATTGGTGAAGGAGCCTTCCTTCTCGATGCTGTTGGCGGCGGGCAGGAAGAAGACCTCCGTGCCGATGGCGGCGGGGTCCGGATTGCCCGGCCCTTCCTTCCAGAAGGTGGCGCTTTCGATCAGAAAGAAATCGCGCACGACCAGCCAGTCCAGCTTCCGCAGCGCCTCGCGGCTGAGGCCAGCGTTCGGCCCCCCGGCGGCGGGGTTCTGGCCGATCAGGAAGTAGCCCTTGACCTTGCCGGCGGCCATGTCGAGGAAGGTCTGCAGCTCGGAGTGATCGCCGGAGAGGCGGGGCAGCCAGCCGAAGCCCCAGTCGTTGTCTGCCGTGGCGGCGTCGCCGTACCACGCCTTGAGCAGGCTGATGATGAAGGCGGGGAAGCTGCCCCAGACGCCCTCCCGCACCTGCTCCTTCGCGATGTACCCGGCGAGTTCCCCGTGGTTGCGCCCCTTGGCAGGTTGCGGCAGGTAACCGGGGAGCAGGTTGTACAGCGTCGGGATGTCGGTGGAGCCCTGAATGCAGGCGTGGCCGCGCATGGCCATGATGCCGCCGCCGGGGCGCCCCATATTGCCCAGCAGCAGTTGCAGGATGGCGGCGGCGCGAATCATCTGCACGCCGGTGGTGTGCTGGGTCCAGCCTACGGCGTAGATGAGGGCGCTGGTGCGCTCGCGGCCGGAGTTCGCCATCAACTGCTCGGCGACATCCAACAGTTGCTCCGGCGTGCAGCCGCACTGCTCGGCCACGACCTCCGGGGTGTAGCGCGCGAAGTGGCGGCGCAGGATGTTCAGGACGCAGTTGGGGTCCTGCAGCGTGGGGTCGATGCGCGGCGCGGGGTCTACCTGCGTGTCGTCCGGGGTGCGCTGCTTGGCGCCGGTCTCAGCGTCAGCCGCCGGCGCTGCTCCCTGCTGGGCGTAGCGCCAACTGGCCATCGCCGGGTCGTAGGCGCCTTTGGCCGGGTCGAAGCCGGAGAAGAGGCCGGTAGCATCTTGCTCGGCATCGACGTACGCATCGGTGATGACCGTGGCGGCGTTGGTGAAAGCGAGCACGTACTCCTTGAACCAGCGCTCCTGCGTCAGCACCTGATTGATGAGCCCGCCGAGGAACACGATATCTGACCCCGCGCGGATGGGCACGTAGGTGGTGGCGCAGGCAGACGTGCGGCTGAAGCGCGGATCAACGTGGATCAGCTTGGCGCCCTTCTCGCGCGCTTTCATGGGGAAGCGGAACCCAACCGGGTGCGCTTCAGCCATGTTGGAGCCCATGATCAGGATGCAGTCGCTGAACTGCAGGTCCTCCTGCGTGGAAGTGGCGGCGCCGCGCCCGAGTGAGGCGCCCAAACTGGGCACCGAGGCGCTGTGTCATATCCGGGCCTGATT
>JASGGF010000488.1:0-3753 GCA_047605145.1 Thermomicrobiales bacterium
TGCTGGACATCATCATGCCCGGCTCGCAGGAGTACCACACCGCCATCGAGCAGATGTGGGGCGCGGCGCAAGGCGGCACGCCGGTGGAGCAGGCCGCCGCGGACGGCAACGCGGCCTTCAACGCGATCACCGACCGCATCGGCCGCGATGCGCAGCGCACCGCCTATCAGGAGTACCTCAAGCTGGGGAACGTCTACCCGGATACGCCGGCGTAGCGCTGCCTGAGCGAGGCGGCCGGGAGCGATCCCGGCCGCCACTCCTCCGTTCGTCCGTCACCCTGACGTCAGGAGCGACCCTTGCGCAGCACGACGCCCGCGCCGGCGGCCGGACTCGCCCGGCGGGATCGCCGCGCCGGCTGGCTGATGATGGCGCCGACGCTGGCCGCCATCCTGGCGCTGAGCATTTTCCCCTTGCTCTACTCGCTGACCCTCAGCTTCCAGCGGCGCGACTTGCAGCACCCGAACGAGGACCGCTTCGTCGGGCTGGCGAACTACGCCGCCGCCTTGCTCGATCCGCGCGTGCACACCGCGATGTTCAACACCATCCTGCTGGTGGTGGTCGGCATTACGCTGCAGTTCCTAATTGGGCTCGGGCTGGCGCTCGTCGTCGTCGACGAGTTGCGCGGGCGACGCTTCTTCATCCCGCTGCTGATGCTGCCGGTGATGATGACGCCGGTGGTGGCAGCGCTGGGCTGGCGCATCCTGTGGGACAGCCAGTACGGCGCGGTCAACCAGTTCCTGGGCATCTTGCTGCGGCGCGATGTCGACATCCTGTGGCTCACGAACCGCTGGACGGCGCTGTTCGCGGTGATGGTCTCCGATGTCTGGCAGTGGACGCCCTTCATGTTCCTGATTCTGCTGGCTGGCCTCGCCTCGCTGAACCCGGAGCTGTACGAGGCGGCGGCGCTGGACGGCGCGGGATGGTGGGAGGAATTGCGCGCCATCACCCTGCCTGGCCTGGCGCCAGTGATCGCCGTGGCAGTGATTTTTCGCGGTCTGGACGCCTTCAAGATCTTCGACCAGATCTTCATGCTGACGCAGGGGCAACCTGGCACCTCGACGGAAACGATCTCCTGGTACATCTATCAGGTCGGCTACAAGTTCTTCAATATGGGCTACGCCTCGGCGGTCTCCTACCTGCTGGTCATCTTCCTGTCGATCGTGGGCACGCTCTACGCCACGCGCTTCCTGCGGGAGGATCATCTGTGAGCGCCATCATCTCGCCGGACGCGCCACCTATAGCGCCCGCGCGGCGCAAGCTTCGCCGGGGCCGCTCCGGGCGCGGACGTTCGCCGTTGGCCATGCTGCTGCGCTACCTGATCGTGGGGCTGGCGCTGGCGTTCTTCCTGTTCCCCATCGTCTGGATCGCCGGCATCTCGATCAAGCTGCCGGCCGATTACCTGAACGACCCGCCGATCTGGATTCCGCAGGAGATCACCTTCCGCCACTACCAGAGCGTGATGGCGGAGAAGGGCTGGCTGGCGCTGCGCAACAGCCTGCTCATCGCGGGCGGCGCCACGATCATCTCCGTGCTGATCGGCTCTATCGCCGCCTACAGTCTGGCGCGCTTCCAGACCGGCGGCCGCCACCTCGGGTTCTGGCTGCTGTCGCAGCGCATGATGCCGCCGGTGGTGCTGGTGGTTCCCTTCTTCCTGATCCTGCGCGAGGCCGGCAAGATGAACCCGCGCCTCGGCCTCGATCAGCAAATCCCGCTGATCCTGATCTACGCCGTCTTCAACCTGCCGTACGTGATCTGGACGATGCGCTCCTACTTCCGCAGCGTGCCGGCGGAACTGGAGGAGAGCGCGATGCTGGATGGCAATTCCCGCCTCGGCGCGCTCTTCCGGATCACCTTGCCGCTTGCGCTCCCCGGCCTCGTCGCAACCACCACCTTCGCCTTCATCTTTTCGTGGACCGAGTTCCTGTTCGCGGTGGTCTTTACCCGCACCAACGCGGTCACCCTGCCGGTGGTGATCTCCGGCTTCACCGGTGGGCAAGGCAGCAACTGGGGGCGCGCCTGCGCGCTCTCGATGGTGGCGACGGTGCCGGTCTTCATTCTGGTGCTTCTCCTGCAGCGGCACCTTGTGCGCGGGCTGACCCTTGGCGCGGTTCGCGGTTGACGGGACAGGATCACGAGCATGACGGAGCGCACCCCCTTCCAACTCTGGTACGGCCGGGACGAGCCCCCTGTTGAGGCAGTTCCGCTCCGCGCCGGCCCGGTCACCGCCGAGTTGGTGGGGCGCGATCTGCGGCGCGTGCGCTACGGCGGGCTGGAGATCGCCCAACGCGTCTACATCGCGATCCGCGACCGCAACTGGGACACCGTGCCCGGCGTGCTGAGCGATCTCACCGTGGAGCAGGGCGAGGACGCCTTCGCGGTGCGCTTCACCGTGACCCACCGCCGGGCGGAGGTTGACCTCAGCTGGCAGGGCGAAATCCTTGGGCAGGCGGACGGCACGATCAGTTACGCGATGGACTGCACGGTCCACAAGGACCTCGATTACAAGCTGATCGGCCTCAACGTCCACCACGGGATGCGCGAGTTCGTGGGGCGCCCATACGAGGGGGATTCACCCGCCGGGCCGGTGGCCGGGGTGTTCACCAGCGAGATCTTCCCGCAGGTGATCGCGGACGAAACGGAGGTTCCGATTTTCCCGGATGTCAGCCGCCTCACCACGCAGTTGACCGATGAGGTGGCGGTGACCTTCACCTTCACCGGGGATACCTTCGAGTTCGAGGATCAGCGCAACTGGACCGACGGCTCCTTCAAGTCGCAGTCGTACCCGCCGCGCCGGGGTGGCCTGTTCCACGCGGACGCGGGCGAGCGCGTCTTCCAGCAGGTCACCATCCGCGCGGAAGGCCCGGTTCCCGTCGCCGTTGGCGACACCGCGCAGGTGACGCTAACGCTCGGCGAGCCGCTGGGCCGCCGCCTGCCGCCCATCGGGTTCGGGATGGCCAGCCATGGCGGCGACCTGTTGGAGCGCGAAATCGAGCTGCTGCGCGCCACCCGGCCGGCGCACCTGCGCGCCGACCTGCACCTCGGCGACCCGGAGTGGACAGCGGAACTGACGCGCGCCGAACGCGCCGCCCTCCCGCTTGATTGCGCGCTCGAACTTGCGCTCTTTGTGATGGACAACGCGCCGGCGGAACTGGCTGAGCTGGCGTCACATCTGCGCGGCCTGAGTGCGCCCGTGACCCGCGTGCTCGTCTACCACGAGGATGAGCCGGCCACCGCGCCGTGCTGGCTAGAGCAGGCCCACGCCGCCCTCGACGCCGTGCTGCCGGACGCCATGTTCGCCAGCGGCAGCAACGCCCACTTCTGCGAGCTAAACCGGCATCGCCCCGGCCGCCCGGCCGGCGACGCCATCGTCTACAGCATCACTCCGCAGGTTCACGCCTTCGATGAGCGGTCGCTGACGGAAAACCTCGCCCCGCAGGCGGAGACGGTGCGCAGCGCCCGCGCCTTCAGCGGCGCGCCGGTCGTGGTCAGCCCGGTCACGCTGCGGCCGCGCTTCAACGCCGTCGCCCAGTCGGACGTCGCGGTGGTGGCGGACGAGCTCCCCTACGCCGTGGACGCGCGCCAGATGTCGCTCTTCGGAGCCGGGTGGACGCTGGGCAGCGTGAAGTATCTGGCGGAGGCGGGCGCCGAGGCCGTCACCTACTACGAGACGACAGGCTGGCAGGGATTGCTTGAGACCGAAGAGGGGCCGGCTACGCCTGCGCTCTTTCCATCTCTGCCAGTCGAGGTGTATCC
>JASGGF010000489.1:0-3749 GCA_047605145.1 Thermomicrobiales bacterium
GCGGCGGCTGTGCCCGGCGCGGCGGCTGTGCCCGGCGCGGCGGCGGGTGGCGTCGGGCTGGGCAGTGACGTCTGCTGTTGCTGCTGCTGACCCGGCAGGGGCAGCTCCCAGACGATGAAGTCCCCGTACTGGACCTTCCGGCCCGGGAGCGTGGTGCTACGGAAGTTGCCCGAGGTGATGCCGACGTCACCCCGCACCGGTGCGGGCAGCTGCAACGTGCCTGCGTACGCATTGTTGACGGCGAGCATGGCCAGATCGCCTTGCACCACCAGATCCAGCGATGCAGCCGACCCCGGCCGCAGGGCGCCGCCCGCCAGCGGGCCGGTCTGGATCTCGCCCTCCGGGTACGGCAGGTACGCCCACTCACCGTGCGAGCTCACCACGACGAGCTGCCCGGGCTGGCTGCCGTCCCCGAACTCAAAGCCGACATCCCACGCGGCGTCATCGTCCGGGACGAAGAAGGCCGCGTGGGCGGAAAAATCCCCGACATCGACGCCCAGCTGGTCCCGGCTGGCGGCATTCGCCGATTGCGTCATCGTGCCGTACAGCGGCCCCGCGATGGGCATCTCGCGGTCCCGCTGCTTCAGCAGGGCGGCCAGCGCGTCGGCATCGGTGGCTTGCGCCGCCGCTGGCGCCACTGGCGTGAGCAGGGCGACTACCACGAGCAGGAGCGTGGAGAGGACGCGAAGCAGGGCTGCAGGCATGGCGAAACCTCACGCATTCGAGAACGCCGGGCACGATGTAGCATGAGATGGAACCTTTCCCCACGATAGCGGTTGCTGTGTCGATGTCAAGAGCGCCCGGCGCGGGCGCACCGCCGTGCTATCGTGCCCGCCATGCCAACGCCCCTGCGCTTCCACGTCCAGATCATCCCGAACACCGACTGGGAGACCGTGCGCGCCCGCGTGCTGGAGGCCGAGGCGCTCGGCTTCGAGGCGGTGGCGCTGGCCGATCACCTCGTGGACTGGACCGATCCCAGCCGCCCGTGGTTCGAGGCGTGGAGCGCGCTCGGCGCGCTGGCGGAGGCCACGCAGCGCGTGCGCCTGACCACCGTGGTCACGCAGTTTCCCCTGCGGAACCCGGCCATGCTGGCGCGACAGGTGCTGACGCTCGATCACCTTTCGCGCGGGCGCATCGAGCTGGGCCTCGGCACCGGCCTGACCATCGACCCCTCTTACGCCATGGCCGGCCTGCCGAACTGGACGCCAGCAGAGCGCGTGGCGCGCTTCGCGGAGTATTGCGAGCTGGTCACCCTGCTACTCTCGCAAGAGGTCACCACCTATCACGGCGAGTTCTATCAGGCCGAGGGCGCGGTGATGAACCCGCGCCCGCGCCAGCTCCCGCGCCCCCCGCTGCTGGTCGCCGCGCTGGGGCCGCGCATGATGGCGTTGGCGACGCGCAATGCCGATATCTGGAACAGCCTCTCCTTCCAGACCGGGTTCGCCGCGCAACTGGCGGAAACGCGCGCCCGCTGCGCCGCCATCGACCTCGCCTGCGAGGCCGCCGGCCGCGACCCCGCCACGCTCACCCGCTCCTACACGATGTTCGATGCGGAAGCCCGCCCACGCGGCGGCGCCATGGCCTACTACGACTCCCCCGAGGCCTTCATGGCGCAGGCGGGCGCCATCGCGGAGCTGGGCATCCGCGACATCGGGGTCTACTACCCGGCGGACCCGCGCCAGCACGAGACCTTCCGCCAGATCGCCACCGAAACCCTGCCCACCCTGCGCGCCGCTTTCCCCGCCTGACCGCCAGCGCCGCAACGCAGCTTACCCCGCCCCCAAGTCGTCCCGACGAAGGAACGGCCGCGCGCCGCCAACGTCCAAGGTGACGGCGCCCTCTCCGATATCCACCCTGACACCTCCCACCACGATGTCGTCCCGAGCGCACGAGGGACCGCGCACCCCCAACTCCAAGGTCACGGCGCCAGTTCTCCGCCTTCAACCCTGCCTGTGCGACGGGCGCCCAGCCCCGGCAATTCGGCGGTGGAAGGCGGAGTGGTAGGCCGGAGTGGGGATGTTGGTGGTGGGGGTCGGAGAGAGTGCGCCGTGACCTTGGAGTTGGCGGTGCGCGGTCCCTCGTCTGCGGACTCGGGACGACATCGTGGTGAGGGATGCCGGGGTAGGGGACGGAAGCGCAGCGCAGACGGTAGTGGCGGAGATGAGGGGTGCGCGGTGGCGGTCTGCGCGACGCTCTCCGCCACCCCGAGGCGGAACGCTACAGCGGCGTGCCGAAGTTGTGTCATTCCGAGCGAAGTCGGGGAATCTCGTCGTTCGTGTTTGCGTCACGACAAACGAGGTCTCTCCACGTCGGTCGAGACGACACGAGTTTTGCATGTCGCTTGAAAGTTCACGAATCCCGTCGCTGCGCTGAGCACATCGCCCAACCGACGTGGCATCAATGGGGACAACGACTCCATCAATGAGTTCAACACGGTCCTCACCGCAGGGGGCCTTACATTCAGCGACAGCGCGTCGGGGAGCGACCAGGGTGATTCCTCAGAGGCGGTGAAGGATCGGCATGATTTCCGCAGCAGACCGGGACCCCCTACGGCAAAGTGCGGTACCATCGCTGCCGTTAGAACTCGTGTTCCGTTTGCCGTTCAGGAGTGCTCGCCTGTGGCCAGGGCCGATGCGCCATCGGCGCAGAAGCATGTCTTCGTCATCAATGACACCATCGCCATTCTCGAACTGTTCCGCTCCCTGCTCGAGGATGAGGGATACCGGGTCACGACGGATGGCTTTTCCGTGGAACTGCTGGAGATGCTGCGGCGGGTGCGCGACGCGCAACCCGACCTCGTGGTGCTCGACTTCCTGATTCTGGACGAAGGCAAGGGCTGGCAGTTCCTGCAGCTGCTGAAGCTGGAGCGCGCCACGAAGGACATCCCCATCATCGTCTGCACCGCCGCCGCCAAGCTGGTCGACGAGCTACAGGTCCACCTCGACACCATGGGCGTCGTCGTCATCCTCAAACCCTTCGATATCGACCACCTCCTCGGGGAAATGACCGCGATCCTCGGGACGTAGGGGTGAGCCGCGACGCTCAGGGGGTGTCGGGCTGGCGCCCTCAGGGGGTGTAGGGGGGTGCAGGGGGGTGTAGGAGTACGGGGATCACGGGCGTCGCGCCAGACCATAGTCCTTTTGGTTCGCGCTCGCCATCGCTCCCGTTCTCCCTCGTCCTTCGTCGTTCTTCCTCGTTCTCCTGCACCCCCCCTACACCCCCTGAGGGCGCCAGCCCGACACCCCCTGAGCCGAAGGCGGCTCCCCCCTACGCCAGCCCGTCGCTACGCGCGCGGGCGACGGCGTCGCTGCGGGTGGTGGCCTGGAAGTGAGTCAGGATGGCGCTGACGTGCCAGCTGACGGTGCGCCGGCTGAGGAACAGCGCGCTGGCGATCTCCTGATCGGTGGAGCCCGCCGCCAGCAGCTCCAGCACCTCCAGCTGCCGCCGCGTCAGCGCCGTGCGGCTGGGCGGCAGATCGGCGGCCAGCCGGCCCACCAGCGCCGTCGCCTCCGTCACCGACATCGCGCGGCCCTCGGCGTCCAGCTCGCGGGCGCGGGCCGGGCCCAGCGTCTGCCGCGTTGCGGCCAACGCCTCCAGCGCCCGGCCGCCATCGTGCCAGATGCGCGCGGTGCTCTCGCGCTCGCGCACGGCGTCTGCCGCGCCCGCCAGCAGCAGCGCCACCCGGTGCTCGCCGAGGCGGGCGCCGGCGGCCGCCACAAGCGTGAGCGTGTTCGCCAGCAGGCGGGGAT
>JASGGF010000490.1:0-3744 GCA_047605145.1 Thermomicrobiales bacterium
TTGCCCACCGCGCCCCAGAACCCGGCCAGCAGCACCCCGCTCCAGCCGAGGCCGAGCTCGGCCACCAGCAGCCAGCCCGCCAGCGGCATGATCACCTCGCTGGGAAAGGGGATGCAGGCGCTCTCGATCGCCATGGCGATCACCACGCCCAGCCACCCCAGCGTGTCGAACAGCGACCGCGCCGCCTCGATGGACATCGTTTCAATCGTGTGCATCCCACCCCCCGGCATCAGGACGATTGTGCGCGGCAGATGGTACGCCTTAAACACAAACCCGGCCGTGTGGCCGGGTCCATGTGGGAAGGGAAAGGGGTTTTCGGGGTTTCGGGCTTCGAGCGGGCGAGTCAGGAATCCTCGTCTCGCTCTTGTCTCTATCTACGCCCCGTTCCCGAAATCGGATTCATGGGGCTGGCTTCACCGGGCCGCTTGCCGGCTACGGCTGCCCGGTGGGGTTGGCGAAGCAGGTCTCCGGGCCGTTGAGGTAGCCCTGCATGTAGGCGGTGACGCGATAATCGCTGGAGCCGTGCGCGCCCTGCATGGTCTGGCTGGTCCCGACCGGGTCGCCGCCCAGCATGTTCATCAGCACCGCCTCGGAGACATCGCCCTCTTGCAGGAAGCCGCTCTGCAAGGCGTGCTGGGCGTACGCGCCGCCGAAGCAATCGGCCTGCAACTCGCGCTCCATCGACATGGCGGCCTCGATGCCCAATGCCAGCTGGACGTGGTGCCCCCACTCGTGGGCCAGCACCGTGATCCACGCGAAGTCCCCGACGTTCGTGGAGACATCGCTGCTGAGCGGCACGGAGTAGTAGATCGTGTCCTCCAGCGGGCAGAACGCCGCCGGGTTGTCGTAGGGGCCGAATGGGCCGCAGTTGGTGGAGACCGTCTCGGAGACGGGCACGATCTCGGCGGAGTAATAGGCCGCGCCGCGCGCCGCGAACACGCCGGCCCAGAAGCTGTCGATATCCCCCAGCACCGTCTGGGTCAGATTGTCCGGGGTGAGGCCGGGCATCTGGAAGTTGGACATGCCGTCGTCTGGCTGCCAACCGCCGTCGGTCGCGTCGGGGTCCACCCACGTGTCGTCGCTGGTGGCGTTCGGGTCCACCCACTCCGCGTTCGGGTCCACCCACTCCGCATTCGGGTCAACCCATTCGGCGTTGGGATCGACCCATGTGTCATCGCCCGTGGCATTCGGATCGGTCCACGTCTCGCCGGTGGCGTTCGGATCCACCCATTCGCTGGAGGCGTTGGGGTCAGTCCACGTGGTCCCGATATCCGTGCCGTCGGCGGGCGGAGTCCAGTCGTCCTGATGCAGGACGGGGACCGGGGCCACCGTGGCGGGCGGGAAGGGCGCAGCGGCAGCGGACAGGCTCGTTACACCCGCCAGCAGCGCAAGGGCAAGCGCCTGCAAAGGTCGGCGCGGCATCAGCAATTTCCTCCGGCCGGCCGGAGCACGGCGATGGTTCGGCACGGGGGCCATGGACAGACTGTAGGCCAGCCGCCTCGCACAATGCGACACCTGCGCCTGCCAGTCACCACGCCAGAACTCCCAATCTGGAAACGTCCTGTGCCGGTGGATGGTTTCAGGGCTTGCATCACGATCCGGGCAACGCATGGTGCGTTTGGGACCAACGGGCGGGGCGCCGCAAAGCCCACCGCGACCCAGCGCTCCGACTCCCACCGCGCTGCCGCAAACCCCGATGTCGTCTTGATGCCGCAGCGAGGGACCGCCCACCCCCAACTCCATGGTCACAACCCCACTCTCCGCCCTCTACCGCCCTCCCCGCCACCACCATGTCGTCCCGATGCCGCAGCGAGGGACCGACCACCCCTAAGCCCAAGGTCACGGCCCAACTTTCCGATGCCCACCTCAACGCTTCGCGGCGGGCGCCCGGACCGGGCAACTCGGCGGTGGCAGTCGGAGAGATGGGTCGTGGTGATGGAGTTGGGGGTGGGCGGTCCCTCCTGCGGCATCGGGACGACATGGTGGTGGGGTGGGTCGCGGTGGCACGCGGAGTGCTGGCGCCGCGACCCGGAGGTTGAGGGTGCGGCATACGACGTGCAAGCCTGTGCCGCATGAAGACCTCCCCCACTCTCGCCACCACGATTTCCCGCCGCGCGCTGCTGGGCGGCGCGCTCGCCGGGGCCGCCGCAATGGGCTGGCGCGGCTGGCGCGCGGAGGCGCAGGGCGCTACGTTGCCCGCGTTCAGCTACCCGATGGGCTTGCCCGGCCAGCCGCTGGGCGATGGCCTGCTGATGCGCCACGGCTACGCCTGCGAGAACACGTGGTACTTCCCCGGCTGGTGGCACACCGGGGAGAACTGGTACCGCGCCGATGGCGAGGACACCGCTGGGCTCCCTGTGTTCGCAGTGGCGGACGGCGAGGTGGTCTACGCCGATTTCGATTACCCCGGCCGCGTCGTCATCATGCAGCACAGGCCGGAGCTGTTCTCGCAGTACGGGCATCTGGACTACGCGCTGGCGGTAGCGCCGGGGCAAACCGTGGCGCGCGGCGACCTGCTGGGCACGATCCTGCTGCGCACCGACGAGCGGGCGCGCAGCCACCTGCACTTCGAACTGCGCACCTTCTTCACGACGCCGGAGGTGAACGGCGCCACACCGCGCTACGCGGTCTCCTGCGGGTTCGAGTGCCCGCCCGGCCCCGGCTACTGGCCGATGGACGCGCCGGAGCACCCCTCCGCAATGGGCTGGCGTAACCCAACCCACGTCATCGCCCAGCGAGCGTGGGGCGAGGCGATCCCGGCGGACGCGGCGGTCGTCGTTTCGGCGGCGGCGCCGGAATCAACGACCCTGTGGAGCGCGCCGCCGGGTGCAGCGGGCGCGGAGGCGGAGGCGCTGGGCGAGCTGGCGCTGGCGGCGGGCGATGCGCACCCGCTACTGGCGGTGGCGGCCGGCAATGAGGCCAGCACCGCCACGAGCGCCGAGGCGTACGCGGTCTGGTATCAGGTGGCGCTGCCGGATGGCGGCGCGGGCTGGGTGCAGGCGGCGGTCCCCCTCGCGCACGACACCGGCTCCGACGGGCGGCCCTCCTCGGTGCGCTTCGATTTCCTGCCGCTGGTGATGACGCCGGGGGTGTAGCCGGGTGGCGTCGTGACGACGCCCCCAGAGGATCATGGCACGGCGTGATACGGCTCGATGCAGCGCGTGATGACCTCAACGCAACAATCGGCTCGCAGGCGTTCGTTATGGGGCGGGATGTGTTTCGACACAACCACCACCACACGGTGGCATCCTGAGCGAAGTCGAAGGATCTCGTGGCCAGTCGCGCACGCTCGCGTACTGGCGCGCAGTGGCCTACGCTGGCAGTCGATGGTTGGCGCTTGATGCGCAGTGGCCCGAAAAGGGGAAGAGAACGCAGGGTGATGCAGGCGCGACGACTACCTGATGGTTCCATCGTGCAGGTAATGCCGGACGGAACAACGCGGCCCCTCGAAGATCGCACCGACTGGGCGCGGCTGGCGGCGATGACCGAGGAGGAGATCGAGGCGAACGCGCTGGCCGATCCCGATAACCCGCCGCTGACGCCCGACGAACTGGCCCGGATGCGCCGCGTGCCAGACCCAGCCGCGATCCGCGTGCAACTGGGCCTGACGCAGGAGTAGTTTGCCGCGGAGTTCGGAATCTCGCTCAGTGATCTGCGCGCGTGGGAAGAGCGGCAGCGCTGGATCGATACGAACAGCATCACTCTACTGCGCATTATCGAACGGGACCCCGACATCGTCCGCGC
>JASGGF010000491.1:0-3742 GCA_047605145.1 Thermomicrobiales bacterium
ACTGTCTCGACCCCTCGGCCGCTCCCGGCACCGGCACGCCCGTTCCCGGCGGCCTGACCAGCTACCAGGCCCAGGAAATCCTGCGCAATCTGGCCGGCGTCAATGTGGTCGGCATGGATGTCGTCGAGGTCTCGCCGCCGTTCGACCATGCGGAGATCACGGCATTGGCGGGTGCGACAGTGGCGAATGACCTGATTGCGCTCCATGCGATTGCGCGGCGGGGCCGATAATCAGGCTCCCCACCACCAACGCCGCACCCACGCCGCTCGCCAGCAGCCACTGCCCCCCGTGCGTCAACCGCCGGCCAGCGCTTCCCACACAACCCCTCCATCCCTGCCGTGCCTTCTGACCTGAACGTACCACAGCCCGGCGCCCGGGCAACCACCACCGTGGATCAGGCGTTACACCAGATGAAGGGGACTTGCCGGCTCTTGCCGGTCGCATGAATCACAGGTAGTATCGTGAGTGACCAGAGGAGTGGCGCGTAACGCTGAGATGAAATATCGTTTGTGGGCCGCACGTGCGCGGCCGGCATGAGCAACGGGCACTATCAGCGGACGAGACGCGTACGTACGCAGGGTCACTTGGTGAGGGACACGCGCGTTTTCGGGCAGGAGTTGATCCTGCCGCAAATAAACCTGACCACAGCCGGTAAATCGCTGCGTGATGCAGGAGTTGCCGGCGCTTTGGTGTTTGTTGTCTCGTTCACGATGCTGGCCGCCATGGACACCTTTGGCCGCGTCGTGATCTGGCCCACCGAGGCGCTGCTCCTTGGCCTGATGCTGCGCATGCCCCGGCTGGTGACGCCAGCGTGGTGGGCCGGGGCGTTCGTGGGCTACGTCCTTGCAGCCATGCTCCGGGGCGGCGATCTGGCAACCTCACTCTGGTTCGCTGCGGGGAACCTGCTCAGTGTGGCGGTGGGGCTCGTGCTGTTCCGGCAGCTTCCGGAGGCGGATCGCCGCCTGCGCCGCCCGGCTTCCATGCTCGCCCTGTTTGGCATCGTCCTGACCGCCGGCGGTGTCAACGCGCTCCTTGGCGCGGCCATCGCCCACATCCTGCTGACCTCGACGGCAGAGTGGACGACGTTTGGGGGCTGGCTCGGCAACGAAATTGCCAACTACCTGATCGTGCTCCCGCTGGTGCTGACGTTTCCCGCCCCGGCGAAGTGGCCAGCGTTGCGGCTGCGGGCGCCGGATCTTGCCGATTTCAGCGCGGCCGTCCCGCTCCTTGCGCTTGTCGTTTCCGCCATTGCCGGGTTGATCGTCGGTGGGCCGGGCGCCATCGCGTTCCCCATCCCGGCGCTACTCTGGTGCGCGCTGACGTACGGGCTTTTCCCCACGGTGGCGCTGACTACCGCCTTCAGTGTCTGGAAGACTATCGCGTATTCGACCGGCATCGTTGCGTTTGATCTGGGGCTCGATTCGGAAAGCACGTTCATGTCCATGCGGCTCGGCATCGTCCTCATCACGCTCGGGCCGTTGACCGTCGCCACCATCAACGCGTCACGCGCCGATCTCATGCAGACGCTTGACCGCTCGGCGAATTACGACTACCTGACCGGCGCGCTCACCCGCAGCGCGTTCATGGAGCGTGGGCAACGGCTGTGCGAGGTGTTCTCGCCCACTTCCGGCGTCAGCTCGGTGCTGGCGATGGACATCGACCAGTTCAAGAAGATCAACGACACCTTCGGGCATGCCGCCGGCGACCGCGTGCTGGTGGCCTTCGTTGAGGCGGTCGATAGCGTCTTGCGCCCGGGCGATCTCTTCGGGCGCCTTGGCGGCGAGGAGTTCGCCGTGCTGGCGCCGCTCGCCCGGGCGGACGAGGCGTATCAGCTGGCCGAGCAGATTCGCGAGCGCGTCGAGCAGGCGTGGGTTCCGCTTGACGACGGACAGAGCGTGCGGGTCACCGTCAGCATCGGCTACGTGACGCTCCGCTGGCGCTCGCAGCAGACCGTGGACGCCGCGCTCGCGTCGGCCGATCAGGCGTTGTACGCCGCCAAGGCCGCCGGGCGCAACCGCGTCATGCCGGCGGAGCCGCTTTAGCGGGCCAGCAGCGACGGCCCTCACCCCAACCCATCTCCCGATGCGCGGGAGAGGGGCTTTTACTCCGAGGCCTCGCGCCAGATGTGTCGGGGTGACGCCGAATGTCTACCACGACGCCTCCAACGGGCGCCTCTCTCCTGCGCATCGGCTGATCGGGGTAGGTATTGGAAAACAGGCTGGGCTCGCGGCGACGGCCCTCACCCCCAGCCCCTCTCCCGAAGTACTTGCGCGGGAGAGGGGAGCCGATTCGTGACAACGGGCAGGGTGGTCGGCATAGCCACGCCGAATCTGGCGCGAACATCCGGGGCAAGGACCCCTCTCCCGCGCATCGGGAAAGGGGTTGGGGTGAGGGCTTGTCAGCGTCGTGAAGCCGCCCACTCCTCAATACCAACCCCGGTCAGCCGAAGTACTTGCGCGGGCGAGGGGAGCCATTTGTGGGTCGGGGAGCTAGTCCGCTCCAGCGGCGGCGAAGAGATCGCGGCCGCCGCAGAGATTGGCGCGGTGGCCGGTCGCAAGACGGCGGTAGACGTGCATGACGTCCGTAGCGATGGCTGACCAGTCGTAGCGCTCCACGGAAGGGCGGGCGGCGGCGGCCATATCGGCGCGGAGTTCGGCGTCCTCGAGGATGGTCAGCAGCCCCTGCGACAGTGCTTCAGGCGATTGCGGCTTGACCAGCAGGCCGCTGACCCCTTCATCGATGGTGAAGCGCAGACCGCCGGCGCGGGAAGCGACGACCGGCGCGCCGCAAGCAAGCGCCTCAACGGCGACCAGACCGAACGATTCGTAGCGCGATGGGACCGCGACGACATCGGCGGCGGAATAGGCGACGGGCAACTGGTTCTGGGGCCACGAGCCAAGCAGGCGAAAATGGGCCGTCAGGCCGCGCGCCTCAACGGCAGTGGCCACCTGCGCCAGCGGGCCGATGGGCAGGCCACAATCGTCCAGATCGCCGCCGATGCTCACGAACACGGGCGGCTTGGTCAGATTGCCGTTCGCCACGATCAGTGCGGCGGCGTCGATGAGCGTGTCGATGCCCTTGATGGGGTCAATGCGCCCCACGAAAACCACCGCCAGATCATCCGGCTTCAGGCCGAGCTGCTCGCGGGCATCGTCCCGGGGATGGGGCTGGAACAGCTCTAGATCCACACCGGGCGGGATGGTGCAAACGCGCTCCGAGGGCACGCCCATGCGCCAGATGAGATCAGCGCGCTCGTCGGGATTGGCGGCGATCAGGCCATCCGCGAGGGAGAGCAACTGCTTCTCCGTGCGGAGGCGTAGGCCGGTTTCCTGATCCTGCTGCCCGGAGACGGCATTCTTCATGTGCGCGGTGGTGTGGAACATCTGCACGAAGGGCGTGTTCCAGTAGCGGCGCACAAGATCGGCGGTCCAGCCGGAGAGCCAGTAGTGGGCGTGGACGACATCGTAGCGAACGCCGGCGCGCAGGGAGTAGAGCGCCATTTCTTCGGCGAATTCGGGGAGGTACGGGAAAAGGTCGTTTTTGCCGATCTCTTCGGCGGGACCGGCGTTGATGGCGATGACGTTGACGCCGGGGACCAGTTCGCGCACCTCCGGCGTGTGCGGATCGCTGCGGCGGGTGAAGATATCGACCGGCAACCCCTGCGCGGCGAGGTGGGTCGCGAGTTCCCGGATGTAGACATTCATGCCGCCGGCGTCCTTGCCGCCGAGGGTTGCCAGCGGAG
>JASGGF010000492.1:0-3727 GCA_047605145.1 Thermomicrobiales bacterium
GATGCTCGACACCATCAACGCCCTGATGGGCGCTGGCGCCCTGCCGAAGGTGTACCAGACCTTCTGGTTCGATGAGTGGAATGCGCAGGCCATGAGCGACCTGCCGAAGGCCGCGCTGGGCCAGACGCCGGTGGAAGAGGTCCACGCCAACCTCAAGAAACTGGCCGAGGATCTCGCCGCTCGCTACTCCTAGGTTGCTTGCGGGGAAACCGGGCGCTGCCCGGTTGCCCCGGAGCCCGTGAATACCGCGTAGCTGGCCGCCCCTGCGTACAGGGGCGGCTCGCTATCGGCATTGCCGGGTCTGGAGGGGTTCATGGCCACCGCCGTCTCGCCGGAGCGGGCACGCTGGAGTTCTTCACGCCTGAGCGAAGGGCAATTTGCCGCGCTGCTCGCGCTGCCGGTGATCGTGATCCTGCTGCTCATTGTGGGCTATCCCACGGGCTACTCGCTCTGGATGAGCCTGCAGGATATCGACCTCATCTTCAATAAAACCATTCCCGTGGGGCTGGCGAACTATCAGGAAGCGTTGAATTCGCCGCTCTTCTGGCACGCCACGGTCATTACCGTTTACTACACCGCGCTTGTGACCATCTTCGCCATGGCGATTTCGGTCGGCGGGGCGTTGCTGCTGAACGAGACGTTCAAGGGGCGCGGCTTCGTGATGGCGCTGGTCATCCTGCCGTGGGCGGTGTCGCTCTACGCCACCGCGATTGTCTGGAAGTACATCTACTCGCCCGATTGGGGCCTCTTCAACGCCATACTCTTGCGCTTCAACCTTGTGGATAGCCCGGTGAATTTCCTCTCCGAACGGGGCGCGGTTCCGGCCATGGCCGTCGCGCACGCGTGGCAGATTGCCCCGCTCGGCATGTACTTCGTGCTGGCGACGTTGCAGATCATTCCGCAAGATCTCTACAAGGCGGCCAAGGTCGATCGCCTCAACGCGTTCGGGCGCTTCCGCCACGTGGTGTTGCCCTACATCAAGACGCCGCTGGCCATCGTCACCGTGCTGGTGACCGTGGAGGCGGCGCGCGCGTTCGACATCATCTTCTTCATGACAAATGGCGGACCCGGCGATGCGTCAACCACGCTGACGTGGGACATCTACCGCCGCAGCTTCGTGAACCGCGATCTGGGTTCCGGCGCGGCGGTCGGCTGGCTGCTGGTCATCCTGACCTTCATCGTGACCACGGGGTACTTCATCTTGCTGTTCAGCAATGACCGGCGACGCAAGAGCGGGGAGGCTGGCTGATGACCCTACGCCGCTTTTTCACCTACGTGGCCGCCGTCGTACTGGTGATCTGGACGCTGATCCCGATCTACTGGCTGCTGAACATGTCGCTGATGTTCAAGCCAGAACTATTGGCCTCGCCCACGCACCTCTTCCCGCACGACCCGACCTTCAGCAACTACACCCGCCTCTTCGGGGCCACCGCGATGGGCCCGGGCGGCGAGCTCGGGCCGGTCGGGCAGGCCCCGATCATCCGGCGCGGCCTCGTCAACAGCGCCATCATTGCCGTCTCGGTGACGGCGCTGACCATGATTCTGGCGCTGCCCATCGCATACGCCATCGGCCGCCTGCAGTTCCGGGGGCGGGGCGCCATGCTCTTCGCGATCATCGGCTCCCGCTCGTATCCGCCGATCTCCATCGTGGTGCCGTTCTTCCTGCTCTACTCGCGGCTGGGCCTGCAGGGCACCTTGCAGGGTCTGGTGATCATCTACCTGACGCTGACCTTGCCGATGGTGGTCTGGGTGATGACCAGCTTCTTCGGGTCGCTGCCGCGCACTGTCGAAGCGGCGGCGCGGGTCGATGGCAACACGCGCTTTCAGGCCTTCACCCGCGTGATCCTGCCGATGTCGTGGCCGGGGATCTCGGTGGCGGCGGCGATCTGCTTCCTGATCTGCTGGAACGAGTTCACGTTCTCGCAGATTCTGGCGGCGGGCTCTACCGCGCAGACCTTCCCGCCGGCGCTCTCCACCATGTTCTTTCAGGTCTCGCAGCCGAACGAAATGGCGGCGGCGTCCATCATCGCCATCATTCCGCCAGCGATTCTGGCGTACCTGTTCCAGAAACGGATTCGCAGCGTCAACCTGGTTGACCCGCTGTAGCTGTAGGCGCATCACGGGCGGCGCGGCCACGACGCGCCGCCGGGGAGACACGATTTCATGGCAACTGTCGCCGTTTCGCCGGCCGCCGGCACAACCCGCCAGAGCGCCGGGGCGATCCGTTTCGACCACGTCGGCAAGCGCTTCGAGTCGTTCGAGGCGGTGCGTGATCTCAATCTGGAGATTCGCGATAGCGAGTTGCTGGTGCTGCTCGGTCCCTCCGGCTGCGGCAAGACCACCACGCTGAACATGCTGGCCGGTCTGGAGCAGCCCACGAGCGGCACGCTCTACTTCGGCGACCGGGCGATGAACAATGTGCCGCCGGAAGAGCGCGATATCGCCATGGTCTTCCAGTCCATCGCGCTCTACCCGCACCTGAACGTGCGCGACAACATCGGGTTCGCGTTGAAAACGCGCGGCTCCTCGAAGGAAGAGGTGCGCGGCCGCATCGATGACGTGGTGCATATCCTCGATATCGCGCAGTTGCTGGACCGCCGCATCCACCAGCTCTCCGGTGGCCAGCGGCAGCGGGTGGCCATTGCCAAGGCGCTGGTGCGGCGGCCGCGCCTCTTCCTGCTGGACGAGCCGTTCTCCAGTCTGGACGCCGCCTTGCGCCGGCAGATGCGCTCCGAGTTGGCCCGCATCCACCGCGAAGTCGAGACGACGATGGTCTTCGTGACGCACGATCAGGAGGAGGCGATGGCGATCGCCGACCGGATCGCGGTCATGAACAAGGGGCAGATCGAGCATCTGGGGACGCCGCTGGAGGTCTATAACCACCCGCGCAGCCTCTGGGTGGCGCAGTTCATCGGTTCCCACCCGATCAACGTCATGGAGGCTGACCGCAACGGTGACAGCGCCACGCTGCTGGGGGTTGTCAACTGGCGCAAGCCGCTGCCCACGCAGTTCCCCGCCAGCGGGCAGTTCCTCGCCGGCGTGCGTCCGGAGCACCTGACCCTCTCGGCGAATGACGACCCGGCTCCCGGCACGTTGCGCGCGGAGATCTACACCCGCCAGATTCTGGGCACCGACATCCTGTACGAACTGAAAGCGGGCGATCAGATCCTGCGCGCCGTCACCCCGACTTCACAGGTCTACGAAGTCGGGCAGAACGTCACGGTCGGCTTCGACTGGAACGACGCGTTTCTCTTCGACAAGGAGACCGGGGCGGCGCTGCGCTAACGGACCGCGAGAGAGCCCTCACCCCCTCTCCCTGTGCGCGGCTGACTGTGGACGGTAGACACGTTTTGAGGCTTCGTGACGCCGCGAAACCCTCACCCCCAGCCCCTCTCCCTTTGCGAAGGGCGAGGGGAGCCGACTCGTACCGGTGCTGCGTACCGGCATTCCGCCGCCAAACGGCCGCCAATCACCACCGGCTTCGCGACCGGAAGCCCCTCGCCCTTCACAAAGGGAGAGGGGTTGGGGTGAGGGTTCGCCCAGCGCCCCGAGTCGGCCCTCAGATCACGCCCCCCAGCGCCGCGATGGCGCGGTCGATCTCCTCCTCCGTGTTCCAGACGTGGACGGCCATCCGCACGTTGCCGCCGCGCGCGGCGCAGCGGATGCCCTGTGCCTCCAGCGCGGCCTCGGCGGCGGCGGCGTCCGGCACGCGCAGGCTGACGATGGA
>JASGGF010000493.1:0-3721 GCA_047605145.1 Thermomicrobiales bacterium
TGCCCCCCACTCCACGTGCTCCACCAGACTTTGCAACGGGAAGGGCAAATCACCCACGGTCCCGCCCCGGACCAGCCCCTCATCGCAGTTGTCGCAACGCTTGCACGGCCCATCGACGCACTCCCCGAAGTAGTTGAGCAGATACGCGCGCCGGCACTCCTTCATATCGGCGTAGCCGCGCATCATCTCCAGCCGCGAGCGCTCGAAGGCCCGCCGGTTCGCCTGCGCGGCAGCCGCGTCATCGGCGACCTCGCGCGCGGCGCCCGCGGCCAAGGGCCGCACGTCGCCCGCCGGCAGGATCTCAACCACGCCTTCATCCGCCAGCGCCTGAACGGCGGCGGACACCTTTGCCCGAGAGAGCCCCACCTCGTCGCTGATGGCGGCTATCGTCAGCGGCGCCGCCGCTGCGCCAATCGCCGTGCCAACGAGCACGATCTGCTCGGCATCCACCTGCCCGCTGCCCGCGAAGAAACGCTGCAGGTTGAGATCATCCGGGTAGTAGAACAGGACCGCCTCGGCGGTCTCGCCGTCGCGGCCGGCACGCCCAACCTCCTGATAGTAGGCATCGATGGAGGAACTGATTTCGAGGTGGTACACGAACCGCACGTTCGGCTTGTCCACGCCCATGCCAAACGCGGTGGTCGCCACCATCACGTCGGCGTCATCGCGCATGAACGCCGCCTGCGCCTGCTCGCGCGCGCCCGCGCTCATTCCCGCGTGGTAGGCCAGCGCCCGCACGCCCTGCGCACCAAGCGCTTCGGCGATCTCCTCCGTGTGTTTGCGCGTCGCGGCGTAGACGATGCCCGGCTTCGGGGCCGCCACCACGCGCGCAATCAGTGCCGCGCGCTTCTCCTCCGCATCGCCAAATCCCTCGACCGCGAAGTGAATATTCGGGCGATCAAAGCCCTGCACGATCACCAGCGGATCATCCATCGCCAGCCGCGCCACGATCTCCTCGCGCACCGGCGGCGAGGCCGTCGCGGTCAGGGCCAGCATGCACGGCCGCCCCAGCGCCGGGATCACCCCACCCAAACGCAGGTACTCCGGCCGGAAATCGTGCCCCCACGCGCTGATACAGTGCGCTTCGTCAACAACGACCAGCGACGGCGCTGCTTCCTGCAAGCGGGCCAGCGTCTCCTCATTCGCCAGTTGCTCTGGCGCGAGGAACAGGAACCGGATCTGCCCACCGGCAATGTCCTCCAGCACCGCCTCACGCTCACCGCGGCTCAAGGTCGAGTTCAGCAACGCCGCCTGCCCGGCATTCGCCTCAGCCAGCGCCGCCACCTGATCCTGCTGCAGCGCAATCAGCGGCGAAATGACGACCGTCAGCCCCGGCAACATCGCGCCCGCCGCCTGATAGATGGCCGATTTCCCGGCGCCCGTCGGCATCACCACCAGCGTATCCCGCCCCGCCAGCACGGCGGCGATCGCCTCCTCCTGCCCGGGCCGCAACTGCGCGTGACCCAGCGCTTCCCGCGCGGTTCGTTCGATGAGGTGCACCACGTTGCTCACCATCGCCGTCCACTGCTCCATGTACAGCGCAGCACGATCTGCCTAGCCAGTGGCCAGCATTGCTCTGCGCATCAATCTGTCGGTTCGGGGCAATCTCAGAAGTGCAGAACGTATGCCATGTGAGGGAGCCTTGTAGCGCAGATGTTCGCCTGGCGGTGGGACCGGGACTGTTGGCGGTCAGGCGGGTGCTGGCGCGCTCGCTAACCGGGGCAGAGCTGCCCCCAGATGGAGACGCGGTTGTTGTTCGAATCGGCGATCCACACCTCGCGCCCATCCGCCGACGCCACCACGCCGAACGGGAGTTTGAGTTCGTCAGCCTGCGATCCGTTCGTCCCGAACGTCGTCAGATTCGCCCACGTGGTGCTCGCGGCGCCGGGACGGGTCCAGATGGAAACCCGGTTGTTGCTGGTGTCCCCCACCCACAAGGTCAGCGCATCGGAAGATCCCCACACGCCAATGGGGCTCTGGAACTGGTCGCTGGCGGACCCTGCGCTGCCCAGCGTGGTCAGGTTGGTCCACGCCAGGGCAGCGGCATCGGGCCGGGTCCAGACCGAGATGCGGTTGTTGCCGGTATCGGCCACGTACGCGGTCAGGGTGTCTGCGGAGACCCACACACCCTGCGGCAGGCTCAGCTTGTCCGCAGCGGAGCCTGCGCCGCCAAACTTCGCGGAGAAACTCCACGTCGTGCTGGAGGTATCGGGCCGTTTCCAGATGCAGATGCGGGAGTTGTTCGTGTCCGCCACCCACGCCGTCAGCGTATCCGCCGAGACCCACACGCCAATAGGGCCGCTGAGTTGACTGTCTGCGCTTCCCCTGCCGCCAAACTTCGTGGAGAAGGCCCAGCCGGTCCCAGTCGCATCGGGCCGCGTCCAGATCGAGACCCGGGAGTTGCCCGTATCCGCCACCCAGATCGTCTGGCCGTTCGCCGAGACCGCCAATCCCTGCGGGTTCTTGAACTCCGAATCACCCGATCCATTGCTGCCGAAGGTGGTCTGCTCCGTCCAGTTCACGCTGGCGGCGCCCGCGCGCGTCCAGACCGTGATCGGCCCGTAGTCGTAGTCGGCGGCCCACGCGGTGAGCGTGTCGGTTGAGAGCGCCACTCCCCGGGGCCGGGAGAAGTCGGCGACGCTCCCGAACGTCGTGACGTCGCTCCACGGCGTACACACGCCCGCGCAGCACCGTTCGGCGGGGCCGCACGCCGGCGTGCAGCACACGCCGCAGTCAACCAACTCGCCGCAGTTGTTGGCGATACTGCCGCATTGCGTTCCGCACGTCGCCGCCCGGCCGTCCGGCGTGCAGTTGCCGCCGCCGGCGCACTTGCCCGGCGTCGCCCCTTCCTCACGCAGCCGGTCCTTCTTGCCCCGGTGCTTCGCCCGAACCGATTCCCCGTTCAGGCAGTACCACTTCCAGTGCGTGACCGCTGACTTCTGCCGGCGCCGCTTCGTGTGCTTCGTTGACGACGTCTTCGTGGGCTTCTTGCGTGCCTCTGCGCCGCCGGCGAGAGCCGTTCCGGCGCCGAACAACGGGAGCAGCGCGGCCACCCGCGCCACATCGCGCCGGCTGGCAAACGCCCGCAAGCGCGCCGTGAACCCGTCCGGATGCCCAGCGTCCACCACGTCCCACTCCTGTAGCATACGTTACATTATCATGATGCGATCATACCATTTCGCGCGTGACATCATTCGCCACGATGGGCAAGATTCGCTGGTCAGCGCGAGGCCCCGCCGGAGTTCCCGGCGGGGCCTCGTGTCGTGCCAGAATGCAGTTGCGCCGCGCTACCCCTCGCCGCGCTCCTCGTACTCCGTGATCACCGCCACCTTCTCGGCGGAGGCGGAACCGGGATCGAACTCGTAGCCCAGCCACTCGGTGACCAGCCGCTTCGCCAGCTCCGGCCCGACCACCCGCGCCCCCAGCGTCAGCACCTGACAGTCATTGGAAAGCACCGAACGCTCCACCGAGTACGAATCGTGGGCGACCGTGGCGCGGATCCCCGGCACCTTGTTCGCCGTGATCGCCATGCCGATGCCCGTGCCGCAGACCAGCAGGCCGCGCCGGGCCTGCCCCCCGGCCACCGCCTGCGCCACGTCCAGCCCCACGTGCGGATACGCCTTGGTGTCCTGCGCGTCCGGCACCCCGAAATCGATGACCTCGCGTACGCGCTGAAGGCGCAACTGGAGCGCGACCCGCGCGTACGCGAGGTCATCGATTT
>JASGGF010000494.1:0-3714 GCA_047605145.1 Thermomicrobiales bacterium
GGCATGCTGAAGCTGGCGGGATCGGCGTCCCGCAGCGCGGCGGGCGATGAACTGGCGGTGCGCGCCATCCTCGGGCAGCAGGTCTCGGTGGCGGGCGCCGCCACGCTGGCCGGGCGGCTAGTGGCGCGCTACGGCGAGCCGCTGCCGGCGCCGCTCACCACAGGGGCGCGCGCACTCTCCCACCTCTTCCCCACGCCCGCCGCGCTGCGGGACGCCGATCCCGCCAGCTTCAGCATGCCGCGCTCGCGCGTGGCAACCCTGCTGGGGGTCTGCGCGGCGCTGGCCGCCGGCGAGATCACGCTGGAGCCGGGCGCGGGTCTGGATCTGGCTGAGACAGAGCGGCAGTTGTTGGCGCTGCGCGGCATCGGGCCGTGGACAGCGGCCTACATCGCGATGCGCGCCCTACACGATGCCGACGCCTTCCTCCCCTCCGACCTCGGGATCAAGCAGGCCTTCGCGCGGCACGGCCTGCCGGATGACCCGCGCCGCATCGCGGCCCACGCCGAGGCGTGGCGCCCGTGGCGCGCCTACGCCAACTTCCACCTGTGGGGATCGCTGGCGGCGCAGATCACCGGGGAGGCATAACGCGCCGGCATCACTGCGCTCAGGACTCCGCCCAAGGACGCCATTCACCTGATAAGGTGCTCCCCTCGATGCAAGACGCCGGACTGGCGCCGCGCCGGGCAGGCGTTTCCCAACCTGTATCGCCATCACCAGCCGGGAGCGAAGTCTCCGGAGGAGCACGTATGACGCGCATCCACCCAACCATCGTGGATACGGACATTGGCTCGGATGTCGATGACATTCTGGCGCTCGCGCTGCTGGCCCGCGCCCCGGAGGTGCGCCTGATCGGAGTAACCACGGTCTACGGCAACACCCTCCTGCGCGCGCAGATCGCACGGTGGGTGTGTGACCGGCTCGGCCGCGCGGATGTCGCGGTCATCCCGGGGCGTCAGGAGACGCTGACCGGGCGGGAGATCTGGTGGCCGGGGCACGAAGGCGTGGGCATCGCCGATCTGGAAGAGACGCCGGTCGCGACGGAACAGACCGCGGTGGACTATCTCTGCCAGACAGCACAAGAGCACGCGGGCGAACTCGATCTCATCGCCATCGGCCCCCTTACGAATGTCGCCGCCGCCATACAGGCGGACCCCGCCTTCGCCTCGCGCCTGCATCACCTGTACATCATGGGCGGGGTGTTCTGGCAAGCGCGGGGCGAACACAACTTCGTCTGCGACCCGGAGGCAGCAGAGATCGTCATGCGATCCGGCGTCCCGATGAGCGTATGCGGGCTGGACGTCACGAAGCAGGTCTGGCTGGACGAGCAGGATGTGGTGGCGCTGGCCGCGAGCCGGAATCCCGTGGGCGCCACGCTCGCTGATCAGGTGCGCCGCTGGTGGGTTGTCCGCGAGCGAGCGCAGGACAACCCGCACGATGCGCTGGCGGCGCTCATGCCAATACGCCCCGACCTCTTCACGTTCACCGCGTGCGATGTGACCATCGCGCAGGACGACGCGCATCTTGGCTGGGCCATGACGTCGAACTGCGGTCATGGCGCCGCCCGGCTGGCCTCGGGCGTGAACGTTGCGCTGGCGCAGCAGGAGATCCTGCGCCGGCTGATGCACGAGGCTCCGGCCTCCGGAGAGTCGTCAGCGTAGAGCAGCGCGCAGCCCTCGTGTTGCGTGCTTGTCGAGCGACCTCGTCGAGGTGCGCCACGGCACGAGCTCTCTCACGATTGGCGCCAATTGGCTTTGGCGAGGCCGAAATGCCCCGAATCGCCCTCACCCCAACCCCTCTCCCGAAGTACTTGCGCGGGAGCGGGGCTCTTGCCCCGTGCGCCGGGGCGATGTTGATGTGGCAACGCCAGATGTCCACCTCGGCGCCGCCCATTGGCTCCCCTCTCCCGCGCACCGGGAGAGGGGCTGGGGGTGAGGGGTTCTCCAGCGTTTTTGGCGTTATTGGTTGCGCGCCACCAGATCCCGCAGGTAGCCCGGCACGGCCATGTCTGCCGGTGTGTGCGCCTCCGGGATCGGGTCTTCCATGATCTGGCGGATCGGGATGATCCCGGCCCACGTCGGCAGATCGAGGTCCTCCGGCTCATCGGCGGGCATGCCGGTGCGCACCTTGGCGGAGGCGCTCTCGATCTCCACGGCCACAGCGGCGGTGCCCTTCAGCTCCTGCTCCGTGCTGGGGCGGCAATCATCCCAGCGGCCCGGGATCAGCTTCTCCGTGAAGCGGAGCAGCACATCCACCTTTTCGTCCGGGTCGGTGATCAGCCGGCCCGTGCCGTAGATCATGGCGCAGCGGTAGTTGATGGAGTGGTTGAAGACCGAGCGCGCCAGCACGATGCCATCCGTGTGCGTGACGGTGATGCAAACCCGGTTCCCCGCGCCCGCGTGGAGCAGGGTGCGGGACTTGGCGTGGCCGTGCAGCAGGATGGTGTTGCCATCCCGCGCCACCAGCGTCGGCATGGCGTACGGCTGGCCATCGATCTCGTAGCCAACGTGGCAGATCAACGCCGAATCGACGATGTCGTGAATGGTGGCTTCGTCGTAGAGGCCGCGCTTGGCGAGCCGCAAGACCTTGTTCCGGGAATCGACGTCGTAGCTCGCCATGGGGCCTCATGTTTCACGTTCATGCGCGAATATGCGCCATGATAGCCGGGAGATTCGCACAACGCAGCGCGTTTCGCCCGGCTCGGTGCGCAGAGTGAACCGGGAGGTGCGCAATGTCCACGGCGTTTCACGCCGATACCGCCAGCTGGGCCGATTTCTTCACCCTGCTGGGTGGGGCGGCGGCAGCGCTGCTGGGGCTGCTCTTCGTGGCGCTCTCGCTGCGGCTGGGCATCTTCCGGCAGCACCGCTCGGATATTCAGGACAGCGCCGCGCTGGCCTTTGCCTCGCTGCTGGTGGCCATCGGCGTGGCGGTCCTGATGGTGGCGCCGAACCGAGACCGGGGCAGCACGGCGCTCATTCTGGTGCTGGTGGCGGTGGCCGGGCTCACGGCGGAGGCCTGGGTGTGGCGCGTTATGCGCCGGCTGGTGGCGACCGCGCGCCGCCCGGAGCCGCTGACCCACGGCGCCGCAGAGTGGTTGGGCCGCCACGGCCTGAGCAATCTGGGCTTGCTGATCGCCGCGTGGCTGATCTGGATCGGGCACGTGCACGGCCTGGGGATGCTGGCGTTCACCGAGGCCTACCTGTTGGCCTCCGGCGCCGTTTCCACCTGGCTGCTGCTGGCGCACACCGCGAACGATCCGGTGGACCCGGACGCCTGACCGGGACAGATTTCGCGGAGATGCAAAAGGGACCGGCGATAGCGCCGGTCCCTTTCGACTGTATTGGGTTCGCTAGTTCGGTCCGCTTAGCCGATTACCTGCCTACGGCTGCACCGGATCCGGGTTGTTGCTGCCGCCGGTCTGGTTGCCCGTGCCGGTGTTGGCGCCGCCGGTGGCGTTGCCGCCGGTGGCGTTGTTTTCACCAGACGCGCTGTTGTCGCCAGTATTGCTCGGGCTGCACTGCTCGGAGTTCGTGTTCTGTCCGTTGTTGCAGGAGTTGTTGGCGACGTTGTCGTTCGAGTTCGCGCCGCTCGTGCTGCTGTTGTTGTCCTGGTTGTTGTTGCTGTCGGCGTTGTTGTCCTGGTTGTTGTTCGTCGGCGAGTTGGTGTTGTTGTCCTGATTATTGTCCTGGTTGTTGTCCTGATTATTGTTGGTGTTGT
>JASGGF010000495.1:0-3699 GCA_047605145.1 Thermomicrobiales bacterium
AGCCCTCACCCCCAGCCCCTCTCCCGATGCGCGGGAGAGGGGAGCCGATTCGCGGCAGGGAGGCGGGCTTCTGTCTCCACGGCGCCGAGTTTCACACGCATGTCTCGGGGCAATAGCCCCTCTCCCGCGCATCGGGAGAGGGGTTGGGGTGAGGGCTCTTCGCCCGCAGATTCCGGTTCGGTTCCCATCCATCGCGCGCACGCGGCGCGCACATGCAGGAAAGGCTACGCCCATGTTCTTCCGGCAGATCGTTGATGACCGTCTCGGCTGTTGCTCGTACGTGATCGCCTCGGGCGCGGAAGCGGTGATTGTGGATCCCAGCTACGACATCACGCCGTACGAGCGGGTGCTGAACGAGCGGTCGCTGCGGCTGCGCTACGTCATCGACACGCACGTCCACGCCGATCATGTCTCCGGCGCGCGGCGGCTGGCGGCGGTGCACGGCGCGGAGCTGTGCCTGCACGAGGCGGCGCGCGCGGCGTACCCCTTCCGCAAGATGCGCAACGGCAACGAAGTGGGCGTGGGGCGGGTGCGCCTACAGATGATGCACACCCCCGGGCATCGGCCAGAGATGATGTCGATCCTTGTCACCGATCTCGAACGTGGTCTGGAGCCTGTCGCCGTCCTTACCGGCGATTCGTTGTTGGTGGGGGATGCCGGCCGGCCGGACTTCAGCGGCGGCGATCCCTTCGCGCAGTTCGAGAGCATCCAGCGCCTGCTGAACCTGCCGGACTGGACGGCGGTCTACCCCGGTCACTTCGAGGGGCCGTGCGGGGCGTCCATGAACGGCGCCTCCGGCACCACCGTCGGGGCGGAGCGGCGCTTCAACCCGCTGGCGCGCATGAGCCGGGCGGAGTTCATCGCCCAGCTCACCGGCGCCGTGCCGCCGCGCCCGCTCAACATCACCGCCATCGAGGCGACGAACCGGGGCCACGCCAACCTGCCGTGGGCCATGCTGACGACGGCGCCGGCGGTGCGCGAGTTGACGGTCGATGAGTTCGCACTGCGGCAGGACGCCTTCGTGCTCGATGTGCGCGAGCCGGCGGAGTTCGATGCCGGGCACGTGCCGGGCGCGACGCCGCTGCCGCAGGCCGACCTCGCCATGCGGCTGGACGAGCTGCCGCGCGACCAGCCGATCATCTGCATCTGTCAGGCCGGGCGGCGTTCATTGAAAGCGGCGCAGTTCCTCGTGCAGGCCGGTTTCCCCGATGTCAGCAACGTCATCGGCGGCACCGGCGCGTGGGTGGAGAGCGGCCGGCCAGTGCACAGCGGCTTCGGCGAGCTGATGAGCGCCATCGCGGACTAGCTCCGGAGAGTTGAGCCAGCTTCTGCTTGAACAGACGCAGCGGTGGCCGGCTCGCGGGTGATTGCACGGTGACGGGGAGTGCTTGACGTCGCTGGCCCGCGCTCTACGATGGTGCGGTCGATTGCGCGGGACGAGCTCTCTGATGGAACCGGTCGCGGTCAGCCGGAGCGGGGGCGCTCGATTGCCGCTGGCGTCAGGCCGGTGGGTGAGCCGCGCATTCTCAGGGAGATTCCCGTGGCCACAAGCTCCACGCCGTCTGCAACCGCCAGCTATTTCGACAACACCGGCCGCGACGATGTTCTGGGCGGTGGCGCGCGGATGATCCCGATCGAGACGCCGCAAGGGACGTTCCGGGTCTGGACCAAGCGCGTCGGCAACGCCCCGACTCGGCGGCTGCTCCTGCTGCACGGTGGGCCGGGGTGTACGTCCGAGTACTTCGAGGCCTTCGACAGTTATCTGCCCGGCGCGGAGATCGAGTACATCTACTACGACCAGCTTGGTTCCTTCCGCAGCGACCAGCCGGACGACCCGGACCTGTGGGAGACCTCCCGCTTTGTCGAAGAAGTGGAGCAGGTGCGGCAGGCGCTGGGGCTGGACCGGGAGAACTTCTTCCTGCTGGGGCACTCCTGGGGCGGCATCCTGGCGATGGAGTACGCGCTGAAATACCAACAGCACCTGAAGGGGCTGATCATCTCGAACATGATGGCCAGCTGCCCGGCCTACAACGCCTACGCCCACGAGGTGCTGATGCCGCCGATGGACCAGGCGAAGCTGGCGGAGATCAAGGCTCTGGAAGCCGCCGGCGACTTCACGAACCCGCGCTACGAGGAACTGCTGATGGAGCAGCACTATGTCCACCACGTGCTGCGGATGCCGGTCGAGGCGTGGCCTGACCCGGCCGTTCGTGGCCTCAACCATATCAACCAGTCCATCTACGTGCGCATGCAGGGCCCGAGTGAGTTGGGCCTGAGCGGCACGCTGGAGGACTGGGACCGCACGGCGGACCTGGGCCAGATCGCCGTCCCGACGCTGGTGATCGGCGCGCAGCACGACACGATGGACCCGGCGCACATGCGCTGGATGGCCGGCGCCGTGCAGCAAGGCCGCTACCTGCACTGCCCCGACGGCAGCCACATGGCGATGTACGACGATCAGGAGCGGTACGTGCAGGGGCTGATTGAGTTTATTCGGGATGTGGATGCGGGGCGGTTCGGAGGATAGGACGACGTCAGCAGGAGTAGTTGCGATCGTTGCGCGACGCTTCCATGGGCTGTCGGCGCGACCGGCGACTTCATGAACGCACTGGCGAATGAGCAAGACAAGATAGGAGAGGGTGGCGTCGAAGCCCTGTGTAATTCACGCCGCTGAGGAGGATGGAATGTTCACCAGCAGACTGCGCCGGGTCGGGGATTCCACGTTGCTCGCGGTACCCGCCGAATTTCTGAAGATGCTGCACCTGCAGGCCAATGACACCGTCTCGGTTTCGGTAGAGAACGGGCGGCTGATCGTGGAACCGCAGTCGCGCTCTCGCTACACGCTGACCGAACTGATGGCTGATTCCGCCGGTGCTGGATTGTGGGCCACGCAAGACCGCGTGTGGTTGGCTGCGCCCGCCGTCGGCCGCGAATTGCTGTAGGCCTCTTGCACAACGCCTTCGCGACTGTTTGACAACCTGCAACACGCAGCGTAGGCTACCCAGCGAAACACCGTTCCGTTTCGCGAAACGCTTGGGGCATCGATGCCTGACCGTTCGGCTGCGCCGCCGCTCAAGTCGCTCGACACCGTCCTCGATGTGCTGGAGGCGCTGGATGGCGCCCCGGAGCTGGGTGTGTCCGAGCTGGCGCGGCGGGTCGGCATCAGCAAGGCCGCTGCCCACCGCATCCTGACCACGCTGGCGCGGCGGGATTACGTCATCCAGAACGCCGCTACTACGCAGTACGCCATCGGGCCGCGCCTGCGCCGCTTCAGCCACATCGCCCACGAGGGCGTCGATGTGCTGACCGCCGCGCGCCCCTTCATGATCGAGCTGCGGAACGCCACCGGCGATCAGGTCCACCTCGCCACGCTGGAGGGGCACGAATCGGTCTACATCGCCAAGGAGGATGGCCTGCACCCGGTGCAGGTCATCTCGCGCGTGGGCGCGCGGAACCCGGCCCACTGTGTCGCCACCGGTAAGGCGCTGCTGGCCTACGCCAGCCCCGCCGCGCTGGGGCAAGTGATCGCCGCCGGGCTGCCGCGCTACACCCCGCTCACCCACGCCAGCGAGGCCGATTTGCGGGCGGAACTGGCGAGCATTCGCGAGACGGGGTGTTCGATCAACCGGGGCGAGTGGCGCAGCGAGGTGCGCGGCATCGCGGCGCCAGTGTTCGACAGCAGCGGGCGGGTGGTGGCGG
>JASGGF010000496.1:0-3692 GCA_047605145.1 Thermomicrobiales bacterium
ATGTGCTCCCCCAGCCGCGCCACCATGATGAGCGGGATGTTCCCGGCCCAGCACGGCGTGAAATACTGCCTCGAAGCGAACATGCCGGCCCCGATGTACCCGCAATCGGAGCTGCCGCTGCACCTGCCGAACATCGGGACGGTAATGCAGGCGGCGGGCTACGCCACGCCGTACAAGGGGAAGTGGCACTGCAGCAAGCCGGTGAACGGGATTACGGACCCGGCCATGGTCCCGCCCTGCACGCCGGATGAGGGCTGGGTCCCGAACGATGTCAACCGGTTCGGGTTCGAGCGCTGGAACCCGCAGGACGCCGGAGCCAACCAGTTCATCTGTCAGGCGGGCGGCGGTGTGGTGAACAACGACGACCGCTTCATGAACGATGACGGCGACGCGAACGCCGGCGAGGAGGGCGCACTGCCCTACCTGCGCTCGGACGCGGCGAAGCAGGCGCCCTTCTTCCTGACGGTCTCGCTGGTGAACCCGCACGATGTGCTGGCCTACCCGGCGGGGTTCGAGCAGTTCGGCTACGACGATTCGTGGCTAGCCTCCACCGGGATCGAGCTACCCGCAACAGCGGATGAGGATATGTCCACCAAGCCGAGCGCGCAGCGGCAACTGCTGAAGATCTCGGAGGCGCTACGGCCACAGGGCGCCGAGCAGCAGACAAACTACCTGCAGTTCTACGGCAACCTGATGAAGCACGCCGACGACTACCTCGTGCAGATCCTCGACACGCTGGAGGAAGAGGGCCTGCTGGAGAACACGCTGGTCATCTTCACCTCGGACCACGGCGAGATGGGCATCGCGCACGGCGGGATGATCCAGAAGAACTTCAACGCCTACGAGGAGACGCTGCGGGTGCCGCTGGTGTACTCCAACCCGAAGCTGTTCAAGCGGTCCGCGAAGTCCGACGCGCTGGTGTCGCACGTCGATTTCGTGCCGACGCTGGCCACGCTGGTCGGTTCCCCGGCGGTGAGCCCGCACTGGCAGGGCGTCGATTACGCCGCGCTGGTGCTCGATCCGAAGAGCGACGGCGTGCAGGACTATCAGGTCTTCACCTACGACGACTGGCAGGCGGCGCAGGCGGTGGGGCCGTACGTGACTGGCGCGAACCACATCGTGGCGGTGCGGGACGACCGCTACACGCTGGCCCGCTACTACGCGCCGGATGGCTCCGCGCCAGACGAGTGGGAGATGTACGACCGCCGCGAGGACCCGGATCAGGCCGACAATCTGGCGTGGACGGGCGTGGAGCGCACCCCGAGGCAGGAAGAGGCGTACCAGCGCCTGCTAGCCCTGCTGGAGGACGTGGAGCAGACGCGGCTGCAGCCGCTGTCGTAACGCCGCCGGAGTCCACCGCTGGAGCCGCGCGGCTCCGGCGGTGGGCCGGTCCCCAGTGGCTAGGCAAGCGCCCCCAGCGCCGCCACGATCATATCGGTGACGACCTGGGGGTGCGACAGCATCGCCACATGCGATGAATCGACTTCGACGATCACGGAGCCTGCACGCTCCGCCATCAGCCGCTCACCGGCCGGACCGATGGTGACATCGCTGGGGGAGATCATGGCCCACGATGGCAGTGACTTCCAGCCCACCGGGCCAATGATTTCGCCAAACCCGGCGGCAGAGGCGGGCCGCTGCGAAACGGCCATGATGGCGGCCTGTTCGGCAGGGAGATCGGCGCAAAACGCCGCGTGAAACAGAGACTGGTCGATGTACAGCTCCACGCCCTGCCCGGCGCCATCCACGAATGGGACGGGCCGCAAGGCGGGGCCCAGTTCGCTGTCTGTTGCGTGTTCAGACAGCGCCTGCAAACTCTCGCCTTCGTCCGGGATGAACGCACAGACGTAGGCCAACCCAACGACATTCTCGGCCAGTGGAGCCGCGACCGAAATGACGGCGCCGCCGTACGAATGTCCCACCAGGAGCACTGGACCGGGAATCTGGTTGACGAGGCTGGCCAGATACGCGCCGTCACTGGCGGGGCTCCGCAGCGGATTGGCGGGAGCCAGCACCGCGACGCCCTCCGCCTGCAGCAGGGCAATCACTTCGCGCCAGCTCCCGGCATCGGCAAACGCGCCGTGCACAAGAACGACGGTCGGCGCACTGGCCGCGCCCGGGGTCGCATAAGTCATCGGTGTTCCTTCCTGCGCGTGTACTGTCGCTGCGCGAGTGAGTGGGCCGGCGAGCAGCGCAGCCGCCAGACTGGCGCCTGCCAGCCCGGTGATCACGGCGCGCCGCGATAGCCCGGCGTGTCCCGGGCCGTCGTGACAATGGGTCGCCTCCATAGCAGCGTCGTTCCTTTCGTTGTCTGCCGCACGCCAGATAGCGCCCTTCGAGTGTCGGGAATCCCGGGCGAAACCGCATCGGGGGAACTACGCGATTCTCGGGGCACTCTCGCCAGCCGCCGCGTAGAACTACGCGGACCCGGGTGGGTGCAACGAGACGAGGCCACGGCGCAGGGCCTCAACGGCAGCGGCCGTGCGTGAGTTCACCTGGAGCTTGTCCAGAATGCCCACCACATGGTTGCCAACGGTTCGTTCGCTGATTGACAGCGCCACCGCAATCTCCCGGTCACTGAGACCCTGCGCCAGCAGGGGGAGGACCTGCTGCTCCCGGCGGGTCAGCCCCACCTGCGCGCTGGCAAGCGCCGGCGCGGGCGGCGCGAGAGCCGGGGCAGGACGGAGCGCCGCCGCCAACACGTCCTGCGGCGACAGCGCGAGGCCGGCCTCCCAGGCCGCTGCGAAGGCAGGCGGCGGCAACTCGGCGCGCGCCTGCTCCAGAGCGGCGCCAGGGACGACGGCGCGGGTGATGCCGATCTGCGTCGCCAATCGCGAGGCTGCGCCAAAGAGCCTGACTGCGTGGGCGGGATCGCCCTGCGCCATTGCCAGATCCGCAACGCGCGTCACCGCCTCCGCCAGGAGCCGCCGGTCGCCATGCCGTTCAAAGAGCGCCAGGCATTCGCGGTAGCGTTCTGCCGCCTGCGCCAGGTCGCCCTCGGCGCGGGCCACATCGCCGGATACCCGCAGGGCGTCGGCCAGTCCCCATGACGAGACGCGCTCCCGAAACAGTGTCACAACACGGTCGATCAATTCCGCCGCCAGCGCCAGATCGCCCTGCAGCAGCGCGGCCTGGCCGCGGTATTTCAGGGCCTCGCTCAGCAGCGGCGGCCCGGTGATATCGAGATCTTCCATGGCCGTAAAGCGGATGATGGCCTGATCGAGGTGGATGATGGCGCGCCCGGAATCACCGCGCCGCACGGCAAGCACACCCAGACCCAGCATGGACCAGGATGCAATCCAGGGCGCGCGGCTCTCGTGCGCCAGCCGCAGGCCTTCCTGGAGATAGCGGTCAGCAGCGTCAAAATCCGCCTGAAACGTCGCCAACAACCCGGCTCTGGCCAGGCCGGCAGCGCGCAAGACCGGGTCGCCGCCGGCTCCAGCCAGAAAGCCCTCGATCCACCGGCGCCCTTCCTGACAATTGCCTCGGAAGAGCCAATAGGACCCGAAATTCGTGGAGAGCTGCAGGCCCAGATCCCGCTGGCCCGTTGTCTCCGCCCAATGCAGCGCTGTCTGCACGTTGCTCCGGTCTGCGTCGAAGCTCGCCAGCAGGCGTTCATAGCCAGCCGCCAGCGTCTGGGACCGCACCGGCTCGGTCAGCCGCACGAACGTCACCGCGTGAGCCTGACGCAC
>JASGGF010000497.1:0-3687 GCA_047605145.1 Thermomicrobiales bacterium
GAAGTACGCCGCTTCGTCCGCGAGGAACCACGACCCCTCGATGTTCATGGCCGCTTCGCCCGAACCGAGGATGGCCCCTGCCTCGGGGAAGGTGGTCGTGTAGTAACGGTCGAGGCCGCCCATGAACCAGCCGTTCTGCTGCATCGTGTTCAACGCGTCTATCGCCGCGACGAAGTCCGCGTCAGTCCACTCCACTTCGCCGGTGAGCGCGTCGTACACCTTCTGCGGGCCGCCCGCCGAGTGATTCAGCATCTCACCAATGAACCACTCATTCGCGGGCCGCCACTCGGCGTTGGAGTGCGAGAACGGGATGATGCCGGCCTCATCGATGGTGGCGGCCAGCGTCATCAGCTCGTCGAGAGTCTTCGGCGGCTCCCAGCCATTTTGTTCGAAGAGGGTCTTGTTGTAGTAGAGGACCAGCGTTTCCAGCTCGGTCGGGATGCTGTACAGCTTGCCGTTCGCTTTGCCCAGATCGAGCGACCCTTCGGCGAACCGGTCAGTCCAGCCCATCTCCTCAGCGTACCCGTCCAGATCCGCCAGCTGCCCCGCCAGCGCGAGCTGCATGGCGAAGGACGGACCCGGCGTGGTCACCACATCCGGCCCGGCGCCGCCGGCGATCGCGGTCCGCGTGGCGTCCCACGCGTTCGCCTGCAACGTGGCCTTGACCGTGACTCCGTTCCCCTGCGCGTTAAAGACGTCGATGGCGTTGGCCTGCAGGCACTCGGCAGTTTCTGAACCGCCGGTCGTGTCAAGCCACATCGTCAGCTCGACGTTGTCCTGCGCTTTCGCTATCGGCGCGAGCGTGGCCAGCGGCGCCGCCAGCGCCATCCCGATCAACGCCACAGTGCGTAGTGATTTCCGCATGTCTGTTCTCCCGGACCTGTGCTCCGCCACAGCGCGGCGCTCGTGCGCATATTCCCCTGCGCCTCGAATCCGAACCATTCCCTCGCGATAGGCTCCCTCCTATGCTCCGGCGGTCAGGCCGACTCTCGAACGACCAGTTCGGCAGGCATCAGAATCTCCCGGCCGTGCGCCGGGCCTTCTCCTCGCAGACGCTCCAACAGCAACTCTGCGGTGCGCGCCCCCAGCAGGTCCGGGAACTGCGCCACCGTCGTCAGCGGCGGCGCCAGCATCCGGGCCGCCGGGATGTCATCGAACCCGACGACTGCCATGTCGCGCGGCACCTGTAGACCGGCCTCGTACAGCGCTGACATGGCGCCCATCGCCATCAGGTCATTCGCCGCGAAGATCGCAGTTGGGCGGGGGGAAAGCCGCAGCAGTTCCTGCGTCGCGCGATAGCCCCCCTCTTCATTGAAATCGGCGCCGCGCACGAGCATTTCATCCACTAGCAGGCCATGCTCCTCCAGCGCCCGCAGATACCCGAGCACCCGGTCCTCGCGCGGCGGGGTGCCAGCCTCCCCGGCAATCATCCCGATCCGCCGGTGCCCGCGCGCCAGCAGGTGCTCCACCGCCAGCTGCGCAGCCCCCACGCTGTCCACATGCACCGTATCAACTGGTGCTCGCCCACGGGCCGGACTCCGCGAGGTCAGCGCCACCACGGGAATGTTCTTTTCCGCCACGTCCGCCAGATCCTCCATCGTGATCTGGAACGGACTCAGAATGACGCCATCGACCCGGCCCGCCAGCGCCGACTGCATGAACTTGCGTTCCCGCTCCAGCAGGCCGTCGCTGTTGTACGCAATCAGGTCATAGCCGGCGGCTTCCGCCACGTTCTGGATGCCGCGCGCAAAGGCTGGGTAGAACGGATTGGTGATGTCCGGGATGATCGCGCCGATGGCGAGCGCGCGCTGGCTGCGCAGGCTGCGTCCGGCGTACTGCGGCACGTAACCCAGTTCGGCGATTGCCGCCAGCACGCGCTCACGCGTCTCTGGCGCCACGGGCGCGTCTGGATCGCCGCTAAGGACGTACGACACCAAAGGCTGTGAGACGGCTGCCAGCCGCGCGACATCCGCCTGCGTCGGCCGCTTGCGTTTTGGCTGCTCATCCATCACAGAGCGACACCGTTGTCACCTTGCGCTCGCCAACTGATACGAATAAATCCGTGTTGATACGTATCAAACCGCAACCGATGCCTCGCGTCAAGAGGCATTTCGCAGATCGCAGGGTATGGACCCCCGAAGACAGGGAGCCGTCAAGTGACGAGTTCTGGCGATCCGCCACCCGCCCGGAATCGACGAGTCAGCCGGACTCCCGGCCACGGTGTTGACAGCGCCCGCCATCATTTCTACGCTTCCGGTATACGGTATACCGTGCAACGCGTGGTCACCCGGTGGACAGATTGGGAGCGCGGTTGAGCCTTCGCACCGTCGACATTGCGAGTTCCGAGCGCCCCCCGCTCATCCACGCCACGCTGGCGGAGCAGGTTTACCAGCGCCTGCGCAGTGACATCCTCGGAAACGTCTACCCGCCAAACGCTGCCCTTCCGGAGAAGGTGCTCGCGAGCGAACTCAACGTCAGCCGCGTCCCGGTGCGTGAGGCGTTGCACCGGCTCGCCTCCGAGGGTTTGGTGACCCTGAGGCCGCGACACGGCGCGTTCGTCAGCTCCCTTTCGTCGCAGCAGTTTCTGGACGCTTACCGCGTCCGCGAGGCGCTGGAGGAGCTGGCGATCAAGCTGGCGCTGCCTCATCTCAACGAAAGCGACCTGACGGAACTTGCGCGATTGCAGGAACAGATGCGCCTGTGCGCCGCCGCTGACGACGCCGAAACCTTCTTCGCCGCAAATCGCGCCTTCCACGCCGTCTTCATCGAACGCTCCTGCAATGACTACCTCAAGAACATCTATTTTCCGCTGATGGACCAGATGCGGCGGCACGTGTCGTCGTCGCTGGAGCTGCGCGGCGGCTTGCAGCGTTCGATCGAGGAGCATCAGGCCATCCTCGACGCGGTGCGCGCCGGCGATGCCACCGAAGCCGCGCGGCTCCTCCGCGAGCACATCCATGTTCCGCAACGCGCGCTTGAGGAAAGCGCGCCCGAGCGTCTGGCGAGAGGAGCGCGATAGTCGTGGCAGAGGTCAAGTTCGGCGTCAATCTCAATAACCGGGAGCCGCTCATCGCCCCGGACTACTCGCTGCAGGATCTGCTGAACCTCGCGGTGCGGGCTGAGGAGCTGGGCTTCGATTCCGTATGGGTGGGAGACAGCCTCTTCTCCAAGCCGCGCTGGGAGCCGATCAACACGCTCTCCGCCATTTCGCAACGCACCAGCAAGGTCAAGCTGGGCACAGCGTGCATGGTCTCCGGCACGCGCTACCCGCTCTACCTCGCGCTGGAGTGGGCGACGCTGGACGCGCTTTCCAACGGCCGATCCATCCTCGGCACCGGCATGGGCAACCCGGAGGAGGGCGTGCGCCGGGAGTACGCGTCGGTCGGCCTCGACTTCGAAAAGCGTGCCCGCATCTTCGAGGAGGGGCTGGCAGTGCTGCGCCAGCTCTGGACCGAGGGGAAGACGGACTTCTCTGGCGAGACCTACCAGTTTGACAACATCGCCTTCTACTCCGGCACCGAAATGGGTCCACTGATGCCGGTGCAGGCGCCGCCGCCGATCTGGGTGGTCAGTAACCCGCGTTTGACCGTAGGCACGAAGCAAGAGGCAAAGACCGAGCGCGTGGTCAGCAAAGCCGCCCGCCGCATCGCCACCTACGGCGACGGCTGGATGACCTGCTGCCGCGCC
>JASGGF010000498.1:0-3684 GCA_047605145.1 Thermomicrobiales bacterium
GTGAGAGGGGCTGGGGGTGAGGGCTTCTCCGGTGTTTCGAACTTCCCGGGCGCAATTGGCGCCAAGCGTCGAGAGACCTCGTGGCCGGATCTCCCGGGACGGGGTCTCTTGGCGAACGGTCGCCTGATGAGGCGGCGCAAGGCCGTCCAACGACCTTCCGGCGCCACAGCCAGAACCGCGCCGCTACGCCCTCCCCTGACGATTGTTCGGAGCATCGCGCACTACGTCGCGCATGTGTATAGACGCGTTGGCAGCGTGGTTGTATATGTTCCCTGTTGCGTCGAACGACCGGCGGTAAGGGAGGGCGGTAAGCCCATGTTCACGTACAGACCCGCGCCAATCCTCGCCATTCATCTTCCCGTGCCAGCGCCTGTTGCCAGTGGCGTGGTGGGGGGCATGTTGATGGCGGGCATCCTTTTCTGGATCGTCGAGAACGTCTTTCACGATGAGCATCATGAGCTTGCCGCCGTCATCTGCCTCGGAATCGGGCTGATCGCCGGCGTTATCCTGTTCCGCTACACCGCCGGGTAACGCATCGCCAGTTCGCCGCGACGGCTCATCGCCATGGCGAACGCGCGTCCGCCATCTCGCTTCTCGGGCACAGCAAAACGCCGACAAATCCTGCGCTTGCGCGCCAGATCCATCGGCGTCTGCCTCGCCGTGCGTTTCGGGGATTGCTCCCGTCCGTGTTCGGCGTGCTATGAACGTACACCCGCTGCGCCAGCTTGTCAACACCCTGTGAACCGCGACAATCGACGGGCGTCTCGCCGGCTACATCCCCCCGGCGACGGCCTATGCTTTCAAGCATCGCGCTGCGAAGTGTGGTGCTCGGGGCACTGACCGTTCGCTGTCACCGCCAACACCGGGTGACGTCCTGAGCTTGTCGAAGGACCTCGTCGCCAACCGCCACACTCCGCGTCCCACCATCGCTCCGCAGGCGTGCTGCACACGATCACCCGTGCGCCACGGCAACATCGCCGCGTCTCTACAGGCAGCAAGGTCCTTCGACAAGCTCAGAACATCACCTGAAGGCCGGGGCGACATCGAAGCTCAGCGCCCTCGTGCTCCCCGTGCTCCTCCACCCCCATACACCCCCTGAGGCGCGCAGCGCCGCCACCCCCTGAGCCGAAGGCGGCTCCCCCTAGCACGCGCGGTACTTGTACGTCTTCGAGCCCGGCTGCGTCACGTTCACGTCGCGCAGAATCACCGAGATATTGCGCTTCAGCTTCCTGTTACTGCAGTCCTTCTTAAAGTCCTTCTTCCGGTACTCGATCACGAACACCAGGTTCCCGTACACCGCCCGGTAGGCGCCGCATTCCTTCCAGCGGCCACACTCCTCCGCGACGGCGAAATCGAAGCCCACCTGCCCCCGCGCCTCGTCTGCGGTGAGCTCCGCCGTGTTCTTCTGCCCGGCCGCCAGCCCGGCCGCGTGCGCGTCCGCCACCAGCAGCGCCGCGTAGGCCAGCGCCTCCGCCTTGCCGAACGGCGGCTGCGCCGCCAGCGGCGACTCGCTGAAGCGCGTCCAGGAATCAAGGTTGTCGAACTCGACCGCCTGAAACCCCTTGTCCTTGCACGCCTGCGTCATCGGCTTCACCCACGCCGCCGCCGCCGTGCGCTTCTCCGCCGTGGACAGGTCGATCAGGTACTCGCCGTCCCAGTTTGGGTCATCCCCCAGCGCCGTCAGCACCAGATCGGCCGGCCAGTTGTCTTTCTCATCCGGGCGGTCGACATCCGGCTCATTCGCCTGCGTCTGGAACGCGTTGACGTAGCAGATGCCGTACGCGCCAGCGGGAGCCGTCCCGGCGAACCAGTCGCGGGAGACCACCGCCACGCCCGCCGGCAAGGGGTAATCGCCGCCAATCTGGTAATCGAACTTCGCGTTGCCCGGCGGAGGCGTCCACTCAGCAGCAACCGGCGCCGCCAGCAGCAGTGTGCAGATCGCGGCCAGGCAAAGGCGCAGCGTATGAATCAGCGGGGTAGGCATCTATCATCTCCTCATCAATACGCGCCACGCTCAAGGGTACGTCATCAGAGAGGCAACAGGGTGGACATTCCGGATCTCGCAGCAGGCGTCCTCATTGTTGGCGCAGGGCCAACCGGCCTCACCCTCGCCATCGAGTTGGCGCGCCGGAGCGTGCCTTTCCTCCTGATCGACCGCGACCTGATCCCACCAACCACCTCGCGCGCCATCGGCCTGCAAACGCGCACGGCGGAAATGCTCGCGCTGCTCGGCATCCCGCGCACCGCGTTGCAACCCTCCTTGCAGCCACGCGCCTTCTGCCTGCACGAGGGGAACCACGTGCTAGCCCGTGTCCCGTTCGATGCGCCAGGAACGGGCGTCACCTTGACGGTTATCGACGAAACCGACACCGAGCGCATCCTGCAACACCGCCTGGAAGCGCTGGGCGGCGCGGTGCAACGCGGCGTCGAACTGGTCAGCTACGAGGCGGACGATGACGGCGTCACCGCCACCCTGCGGGACGCCAGCGGCGAACAGACTGTCCGCGCCCGCTATCTCGTCGGCGCAGACGGCGCGCACAGCGTCGTCCGCCACCTCGCGGGCATCCCGTTCGAGGGCGCGGCCTACCCGGAGCAGTTCATTCTGGCCGACCTCGATCTGGACTGGGACCTCTCGCACGACGAGGCCCACATCTGGATCGGCAACGGCTCCCTGGCCGCGGTGCTCCCGCTGCCGGCGCCGAACCGCTACCGGGTCATCATGCCGCTGGCCGCCAGCGAAACACTGCCCGATCCGCCGACCGACGCTGCTATCGGCGAGATGGCGCTCCGGCTGCTGCAACAGCGCGCCAGCATCCCGCTCCGGCTCATCGGCGCCCCGGTCTGGACCTCCGCTTTCCGCATCAGCCGCCGTCAGGCCGCCCGCTACCGGCAGGGCCCGGTTTTCCTGGCGGGAGACGCCGCCCATGTCCACAGCCCAGTCGGCGGGCAGGGGATGAACACCGGCATTCAGGATGCCTGCAACCTCGGCTGGAAGCTGGCGCTGGCGGCGCGGGGGCAAGCCGCCCCGGGCCTGCTGGACACCTACGGCGCGGAACGCTGGCCGGTGGCGCACCAGCTCCTGCGCAACACCGACCTCGCCACGCGCGTGGTGCTGGCCCAGAACGGCCTGATGCAGGAGGTGCGCCGCCAGATCGTGCCTCGCGTGGCGCGCACGGCGCAGGCCCGGGAGCGCTTGCTGCCGCTGGTCGGGCAGTTGCAGGTCAACTACCGGGGTTCCTTCCTCGCGGTCGATGCCGGATCAGCCGGAAAGCACCCAGCCGGGCTGCGGGCCGGCGAGCGCGTGCCCGATCAGGCGCTGCGGGACACCACCGGCGCGCCAGTCTCCCTCTACGGCCAGCTGGCCCAGGGCTGGACCCTGCTCCTGTTCCCCGGCGCCACCGCGTCGCCAGCGCGCCTGGCCGCGCTCGCCGCACTCGCCGCCGAGTACCAGCGCATGGCCGGCGCCCTCGTGCAGACGCTGGTGGTGGCCACCAGCTACACCGAGCCGATTCCCGGCGCCACCATCCTCATCGATCCTACCGGCGACACCATCGCCGCCTTCGGCGCGCAATCTGGCCTTGCCGCGCTCATCCGCCCGGACGCCTACCTCGGCTACCGCGGCCCCCTCGACGCCGCCGGCCCCCTCGCCTCCTACCTGGCGCGCGTCTTCGCGGGCGAGCGGGT
>JASGGF010000499.1:0-3625 GCA_047605145.1 Thermomicrobiales bacterium
GGCACCCACTGGTTGCCTTGGTCCGTGTCGTACTCCACCACGATCAGGCGGCCGCCCGGCCGCAGGGAGCCACGCCAGCGGCGCAGCAGCGCGGCCTGATCGGGCGCGTAGTGCAGCGAATTTGCGGCGAGGATGCCATCCAGCGGCGTCACATCGAGCGGCCGCGTGAAATCGGCGCGGCGCGTCTCCAGCTGCGTGCCGGGGAACGCGCGGGTCATGGCGCGCTCCAGCGCCCGTAGGTCGCCGGCGGCGCGGTCGATCGCGATGATCTCGGCCTCGGGGCCCGCAATATCGCGCAGGGCGAGCGTGAAGGCGCCGGTTCCGGCGCCCATCTCCGCCCAGCGCCCACCGGCGCCTGCCGGCACACCGGGCGCAATCAGGCGCACGTGGTCTGCGTGGTTCATCGGTGAGGCGTCATCCTGTTACTCGCGCCGGTTCCGCGCGGTGTGGCGCGTCGCTCCGGTTAGACCCGTTGCGCACAACCGGTTGGCCCGCGACTGGGTGGCGGTCAGAGCAGATTGAGATAGTTCCGAATCCGCAGCTCGATGCCAGCTCTTCCTCCAAAATACGTCGTGGGAAAGTCATCGCAGAGCACGATCATGGCGCGCAGTTCCGGGTTGACGAACCCGGTCAGCCGCAGGATGTCCCGGTGGTAGGCGGGCAGGTCTGGACACTGGGAGATGCGTTCATTGCGCCGGACGCGGTTGCGCAGCCGCACCAGCGGGGCGAGGGTCGCCCAGATGCGCCTGCGCGATTGAAACGCCCGCGGCGCGTGCGGAAACGCCTCTTTGAAGAGTGCCGTCGGGTTGCCCCGCGCGTCGTGCCAGCAGAGCCGCTGCGGCATGTCCGGGTTGGGAAGCTCATACGGGCGGTTGAGCAGCGATGCCCAGAACCCGAGGGTTGGCGCGGGCAGCACATCATCTGCCGTCAGGGCGTGCGCATCGGTCAGCTTGCGCCAGGCAATGATGTCATCTTGCGCCGCGCGGATCATCTCGCGTTGCAGTGGCAGCAACACACCTGGCTCGTCAAACCACCGTGCAGTCCCATACTGCAATGTCGCCGCCCGGTGGATGCTGTTACGAAGGCCGATTTCAAGCCCCTGCAGCGACGGGTTGAGCGCCGTGCAGAGTTGGATGTTCCAAAGGAAGTTGGTCAGCATGTCCAGTTCTGACTCGTCGCCGGTGCGGTAGTCCGTCAAGCGCGGCAATGGCATCCCGGCGGTCAGGTCTCCCACGAATCGGCTGACCATTGGTGCGAACCCTCCCTTGTCCCCCCTGCTCCGCGCCCCACCGCCAACCTACGATGTCGTCCCGACGCAGGAGGAACCGCGCACCGCCAAGCCCGGGTCAACGGCGCCAACGTTCCGCCTGCCACCGCGAGGCATCGCCACCACAACGCCCGCGCAACGCCACCCCGGCGCCCGCACGGGCATCCCCCTACGATGTCGTCCCGAGTCCGCAGACGAGGGACCGCGCACCGCCAACCATCAGCGCAACGGCGCCAACGTTCCGTCTGCCACCGCCGAACCCCGCCACCACGGCGCCCGCTCCCCGCCCCACAACACCCACAAAACAACCACACGCCGCCACCACTCGCGTGTGACAGGCCGCGCGGCCTATCATGGCACACGTCATTCCCCGGTGATCTTCTCCCACGCTGCGGCGCGGTGCAGGTCCCGGGGTATTGCGTTTTGGCGCGGCGCGTTCTGCGTCAGGAGCCCGGTATGCCGCCTGCCGAGTCCATCGTGCCGCGACCACGCACGCCGCTGTTGGGCCGGGCGCCGGAGCTGGCCGCCATTGGCGCGTTGCTGGGCCGCGCGGAATCCCGCCTGCTGACGCTGACCGGTCCCGGCGGGGTCGGGAAGACGCGGCTGGCGCTGGAGGCTGCTGCGGAACACGCCGCCAGCGGTGGCGACGTGGTGGTCGTCTCCCTGGCCGCCACGCGTGACCCTGGCCTGGTCTTGCCGGCGATGGCGAACGCGCTGGAGCTGCCCGAGCGGGCAGACCGCAGCGGGTTGGAAACGCTGGTTGCCGCCCTGCAAGACCGCCCGCTTCTGCTGACACTGGACAATCTGGAGCACGTGCTGCCGACGGCGCCGCAGCTCGCGGCGCTGCTGGCGGCGTGCCCGGCGCTGCGGGTGCTGGCTACCAGCCGCGTGCCGCTCCGCCTGCCCGAGGAGATCCTCTTCCCGGTGGCCCCGCTGCCGTTGCCGGAGGCGCTGGATGAGGCCAGCGTGCAGGAGAACCCGGCGGTGGTGCTGTTCGCGCAGCGCTCGCGGCAGGTGCAACCGCGCTTCGTCCTGACGCCAGAGAACGCCCCGCATGTCGCCGCTATCGTCACGCGGGCGGATGGCCTGCCGCTGGCCATCGAGCTGGCCGCGGCGCGCAGCCGCCTGCTGGAACCCGCCGCCCTGCTGGCGCGGCTCGATCAGCGGCTCTCGCTGCTGGCGGCCGGCCCGCGCGATCAGCCGCCACGCCTGCGCAGCATGCGCGATGCCATCGCCTGGTCGCACGATCTGCTCGATCCGGCGCAGCGCCGCCTCTTCCACCGCCTGGCGGTGTTCGTGGGCGGCGGGGATGCGGGCGGGGCGGCGGCGGTGAGCGAGGCGCCGGAGTTGGCGGCCGCCGGAGTGCAGGCGCTGGCGGAGCAGAGCCTGCTGCAGCTGACGCCAGCGGGCCGCTTCGAGCTGCTGGAAACGGTGCGGGAGTTCGGGCTGGAGCACCTGGCGGCCTCGGGCGCCGAGCAGGCAACCCGGCACGCGCACGCACGCTACCTGCTGGAGCGCGCGGAAACCCTGGCCGCCGCGCGCGGACCCAACGCCATGGCGCGGCTGCTGGCTCCTGACCTGCCGAACCTCCGCGCCGCGCTGCACTTTCTGGAAGATCACCACGACCCCGGCCTGACCCGCCTGCTGCTGGCCACCAGCCAGATCTGGTTCTGGCAGGGGAACATGCGCGAGGCGCGTGACTGGCTGCGCCGGGTGCTGCAGCAGCGCCCACGGGAGGATGGCGATCGGGCCGCTCTGCTGGCCCGTCTGGCGGAGGTGGAGCAGGCGCTGGGCGAACTGGACGCCGCCGATACCGCCGGGCAGGAGGCGCTGCGCATCGCCCGGGCCGTGGGCGATCGCCCGCGCGAGTTGCTGGCGCTCCATGTCGTAGCGCTGACGATGGAGCTGCGGCTGCGTTTCAACGAAGCCCGCCCCCTTTATATGGAAGGCATCGTGCTGGCGCGTGAACTGGGCGAGTGGAACCGCGCCAGTTGGCTGCTCACCCTCTCGGCCGGGCTGTCGTACGGGCAGGGCAAGCTGGAGGAGGCAGAATCACTGCTGCGGGAGGCGCAAGCCATTCATGCTGGGCCGGTTGATCCGTGGATCAGCTCGACGCACTGGTACCTGGCGCTGGTGGCGCAACGCCGCAACCGCACCCACGAGGCGGTGCGGCTGCACCGGGAGTGCCTACGCCTGATGATCGCGGCAGAGGGCCGCTGGTGGTACACCAAGCCGCTCGCTGGCCTGGCCGCGCTCGCCAGCATCCTCGGCGAGCCGGAGCGCGCCGCGCGCCTGCTGGGCGCGGCGGAAGCGAACTGGGAGGCATCCGGCGCGCCGGTGCTTCCCTTCGATCAGCCG
>JASGGF010000500.1:0-3623 GCA_047605145.1 Thermomicrobiales bacterium
CTGGACCTCGGCGCGCAGGCGCCCGCCGATGGCGCGGCCGCCGGCCGGCTGCACGCGCTGGCGTGCGACGTCTCGAACCCCGACAGCCTGCGGGCTGCGTTCCAGACGATCGCCGCGTCCATCGCGTCCAATTGCGCCAGCACCCTCGGTAACTCCCCAGCCGCGACCAGCCCTGGTCGTTGCAGCTGGCGGTGCAGGAGTTGCGTCCGGCCGCGTAAGATCGTCAACGGATTGAGCAGTTCGTGACAGAGCGTGGCGAACGGCTCCTCTGCCTCATGCGGGGACATCCTCACGCCTTCCCTGACGTCGCGCGTCTCCATGCACGCCGCAGCGCACGTTCAGGACCGCCGCCATCCCGCCCACGCACGCCAGGCTACGCCGGTCCCACCATGGCCTCGATGCACGCCAGGAACTCGTTCAGATCGAACGGCTTGGCCAGGTACTGGTGCGTGCCGTAGCGCTCCGCCTGTGCCTCAGCGCGTTCCAGAAGTGCGGTGCTTGTCGAGGTCACCAGGGTTGGAATGCCCATCGTCGAGGCCTCGGCGTGGAGCCGCTCCAGTAAGTCCCAGCCCTCACGCTGTCCCACCACCACATCGACGAGCAGCGCGTCCGGCTGCAGGGCCTCGATCTGGTTGAACGACCGGGGCACGTAGTTCGTGGTGGTGACGTTGAAGCGTTCATCCTGCAGCACGTCGCGCATCAGGTTGAGAAAGGCGGGCGTGCCATTGATGACGAAGATGTGCTTGCGCAGGGGCTGCGGGCGGTCTTCAGTCGCAGTCGTCGCGGTTTCGGCATGGGATTGCGGCGCCATCGAGTCTCCACGGGCGTGAATTGCCTGGCGGTGGTCGGTCCTCCGTCAGGCAGAGGAGGGCGATCCGCACAGGAAAGGGCGGGGCGAACAGGCGTTCGCATCGAAGGGCGAGTGTAACGAATCGCGCGGGTCCAGCGAGGGCGTTGCCGGCGCAGGAGCGTAGCGCACGTTGCCCGGCCTGCTTCGTGCGGAAGCGCTCCTGCACGCTCGGTCACGTGTCTGGTTTATCTCCCGTCGTTGATCGGGCTCGCGTGCAGATCCCAACGCGTTCGGCGCTCGATCTCGCCCACGCCGTGGTGGGCCACTATCGGCGGGGGTGCGTGCGGGAGGAGGAAGGTACGGCACGATGCGGAAGCAGGACGATGACGACGCGCTGACGTTTCTGGCTGGCGAAGACCTGTCCGCCGGCGATCTTGTGGCGTTGGACCCCGAGACCCACCGGGTGATTTTGTGCCCAGAGGACACCCGCTGCGTGGTAACCGTATCCCAAGACTATCGCGCGGGAGAGGTCGTGGAGTTTCCGTCAGAGGGGGAATGACGGACGGCGGCGCCCTCCCCACGGTCCGCACCCTACACGGTCACCGCATCAACCCGGAGGACGTGCACGCGTGGCTTTCCCGGGCCTGGGCCGATGGGCGACGAGGGCCCCGGCGTGCAGAGGCATTCCAGCAGGCGGACTGACGTGCCGCGGGACTGCCATCAAGTGGCGCTAGGTAATGGCGCCTGACCAGTCCAGCAGGGCAAACGCGACCCACACCAGCACGATGATGGCGCCGGTGAAGAGCAGGGTCCACAGGACGGATCGGCTCCAACCCGCTCTTGTGCGCTGCTGAATGCACCACGCAGTCGAGATGAAGCAGACCACAAAGACGAGCGGCGTCACGAGGCGGGCGCAGGTGTGAGCGGCGCCGCTCGCAGCGCCTGCCAGTCGAGGAATTCCACCTCCGCGAGCTGATCCTGCCGCGCGAGAATCAAGACGCCTTCCACGCCCGGACGCTGTCTCACCTGCCACTCCAGCAGCAGCAAGGCGTGCGCTGTGGCGAGATCCGATGCCGCGCTGATGAGCACGGGCTCCTCGCCCGGCAGATCGTCGAGCAGGATCAGAAAGGTAATGGGGGCGTCGGCAAGCGGTGTTTGCATCCGGCCAGTATGGCTGCTCATTGCGGCGGAGCGCGGAGTGGGCGCAACGTAGCCCCCGGGCTCCTCAAGCTTGTCTGGCGCCTTGGCCGTAGCGATCATCCACCAGAACTGATGGCGCGGTGTTACCCGGCCCTTCATTTGGGAGAAGCGTTCGAGCCAGCGTTCGACAGCTGCAACGATGCAGCGGCGCCCGGGGAGGCAGCGGCGTCCTCACGATATCTGGAGCAGCGACTACGACGGTTCTCTCCCGCGTCACGGTGAGTGTGCGATGATGGGATGGTGAACATCGTAGTCGCGTTGCGGATCCTCGGCGGATTCAGGCGCTCGAAAGGACCTCTTATGCACGATCTGCCCGACAACCGTACGTCTCCACTGTCTGACGTGACGCCTCGCCGCGACGCCATGCGCGCAGTCGGCGTGGCCAGTGTCGCGGCCCTGGGGCTTGGAGGCTTCCTGGCAGAGACCGAAGCCAAGGAGCGCCGGGTTGGGAGCGACAAGCGGAAGCGCAAGAAGCAGGGGAAGCGTGGCCCGACCGGGCCAACGGGCCCCACGGGTCCGGCCGGTACCGGAGCCGGGGCAACAGGACCGACCGGCCCCACCGGCGCGACCGGAGCGACGGGAACAACGAGTCTTGCTGGGCTGACGCTCGCTGCGCACGACGGGGTCACACAAGCCATCGCGGATGGCGCCGTTGCCACGTTGGTGTCGGGATCATGTCAGGCGGGAGAACTCCTGGTGAGTGGCGGGTGGGGAGCGGCGTCGATCACGGGTGATGTCTGTTTCACCACCACTACTGGTCGAGGCCCAACGGACGCCCAGTGGACGGTCACCGTTCGCTGTCTCAATGGGGGCTCCGCAACAGGCGCGTTCGCGACAGCGTACTGCCTGGCCCCGGTTCCGTACTTCAGATTTGCCCTCCATAGTTGGGAGGCGCGCCAGGCTAGCCGCTCGGCCATCGTCGATTAGCGGTGCAGCTGCAGCAGGAGGTCAATGAGGTCTTCGGTGGGTGCACGCGCGCTGGAGACCTGGTCCCCTTGCGTACGGACTGCCCCACGCTTGGTGTTGGCGCGCCCCGGGTCGAGCAGCCGCCTAGGCCGACGCTCTCCCCGGGGCAACACCGTCTACCCACGTACTGGCCTGCTTAACAGGGGACCGGCCAGCACACCTCCCGCCCTGTGTCGGAGTCGGTCGCGCACTTCTTGCAGAACACCGCGTCCGGTTTCGCCTTCTTCATCTTGACATCGAACAGCATCTCCTTCCTGGCAACCGTCGTCACGGTTGCCAGGTCGCCACCTGTCCAGGTGAAGACGATGTCCGTCTGCGCAATGGGCAGAACGACATCCCCATCCCCAGACGCGGGTCGCGGCGGGAAGTCCAGATTAATCGTCTCGGCCATGAGTGCCTCCCGGCTTCTGTTGCGCGAGCCAACCACCCGCGTTATCACCCTATCCATGGCCGGGCGACTCGTCATGCGTACAAGTACCCAATTGGTTTAGCCGGCCCGCCCTTCCAGCTGAGCCACCTCGCTCGAACCGAGCTGTGGTCGCAATCCAGAGCCTGACCCAGGGAGACACCAGAGTTGGGAGTCGTCCCTTTCCGGATTGGGCCTTCGTACTTGGGCCGGTCGAAATGCGTATTTCTACCCATGCGTTCCTTCTTCATATCTCCTATG
>JASGGF010000501.1:0-3621 GCA_047605145.1 Thermomicrobiales bacterium
TCGCGGCGGTGGCGGCGCCGGTGCCGCCGTTGGAAAGGGGCAGCTAGCCGGTGACGCCAGGAGTGACGTTGGCGCTGCCGTTGAAGCTCACGCTGCTGGTGCTCGCAAGATTCGTCTGAATGGTGCGGGCAGTGGCCAAGGTGGTGGCCGTGGTGGCGTTGCCGGTCAGCGCGCCGACGGCGCCGCCGCTGAAAGTCTGCGCGGCGCTCCAGGTGTTGGCGGTGGACAGCAGCGGCACCGTGGCGCCGCTGGTGCCAGTGGCGTAGCTGGCGGCGGTGCCCAGGGTGTTCGTACCCGCAGCCGTCACCAGCCCCTTGGCGCTCACGGTCAGGTATGGAACCACCGGTGCGGTGCCAGCCGTCAGACTGGTCGCGCCGTAAGTCCCCGCCGTCGCGCCGGAGCTGGCCAGCGTCAGCGCGGCAGACACGTTGGCCGAGCCGTCGAAGCTCATCGAGCCCGTGGCATCACCCGTCCATGACAGCGTCCTCGCCGTGGCAAGCGCCGTCGCCGTCCCCGCGTTCCCCGTCACCGTCGTGGGGGCAGCAGGCATCGTCATCGTCCGCGCCACCACCGCCGTGCTGCGCCCCTTCGCGTCCACCGTCACCTGCGGCACCGTGAACGTGCCTCCATAGGTCAGCGTGGCAGCCGCAGTCGGGCCGTAGCTGCCCGCCGTCGCACCTGATGATGCAAGGGTCAGCGTACCCGTGGCAGCCGCCGACCCATCGAAACTGGTGCTCCACGTCGCGTCGCCCGTGGCGGAGATCGTACGGGCCGTCGCCAGCTTGGCCGCACTCGCCGCATTGCCGGACGCATCCAGCTTGGCCGCAACCGCCGCCGTCAACGTCTTCACGTCGGCGGCGATGGCCTGGGCCAGCAGAACAATGCGCGCGGTCAGCGACATCGGGGGCTACTCCGCTCAAGCCTTCGCCGTGGTGTAGTCGGCCACGAAGTCGTAGTCCGTGTCCCCAATCGCCGCCTCCAGCGCGTCCAGATCGTCGCTGCTCGCCGCGCCGATGTTCGTGCGCGCCTGCGCCTGCTGGGTCGTGTCCAGCGTCTGCGCCGCGTCGTAGCGCACGCGGTTGGCGATCTCGGTCGCAATCGTCGCCGCAAAGCTCGGATCATTGTTCAACGCAGCCGCCAGCTCGGCCAGCGTGTCCAGGGCGCTGCTTGCACCGTCCGTCAGGCTGTCGGTCACCGCCGTCTTGGCCGCCTCGATGGCGTCGTGAATCTTGTCCGCGCTCCAGGTCACGGCGGTATCGCCGTCGCCCGCGTCGTCGTCGATCACCGCCCCGCTGCCCGTCGCCAGGGAATTGACCGTGCTCACAAGCTCGTTGATCGCGGCAACGAGGCTGCCCTGTGCGGTGGTCGTCAGCGCCGACAAGCTGCCCTGCGCCGTCGTCAGCGTCTTGATGTCCGCCCCGATGGCCTGGGCCAGGAGAATGATGCGTGCTTCCATCGTCATGATGGTTCCTTTCAGGCTTTCGCCAGGATGTAATAGGCCAGGGGGTCGGGCGCGAAGTCGTCAGACACGTACACCCCGCCGTCGCTGCCCAGGGTGGCGCGGTTGTCCGCATCGGCGCTGATCGCGGTACCGCTGCCAGCCGGGCCGGGCGGACCGGGCGGGCCCTGCACTCCCTCTGTCAGCAGCACCTGCACCTGCCGGGTCTCCAGCAGCGTGCTGTCCTCGCCCTGAACCAGGATGGTTTCGCGCTCCGTCGTCAGCAGCTCAGTCACGGGTCACCCCCGGCGACACGCAGACAGAGCCCTGCATCCGGCGCACCACGGTGCCGTCGGCGAAGACGATCTCCAGGTCATAGACCGCATCCGTCCAGTCAATCGCTGCGGTGGTGTCCGCATCGATCACGATCTGGATCGTCCCCGCCGTGCCGCCCAGCACGATGCGGCCGTTCTCGGTGGTCAGCGCGAGCAGGATGTCGTCCGACTCCAGCGTCGCGCGCATCTGGGCACGGGCAACACAGCCCGTCAGGTCAACGACGGTCGGGGTGGCAGGGGGCGTGCCGGTCTTCCACGTCCAAGTGCGGTCGAACGTGGCCCCTTGCTCAATGTGGAGATGGACGGTGTGGGCGGGCATGGGGCAATGGTCGCCGCCAGGCCCCGCCATGCCAAACCCTATGCTGGGCGCAACTCCTCGCGCATCCGCTGGCGCAGCGCCTTCGGTGCCGTATCCGCAATTCGCTGTGCCCGGTCTTTGCTCATCTCCCGCACCCTCTTCCACACATCCGGCATCTTCACCACGATGCGCTGATCGGGGTTGTCCCGGTTCCACGCCGCCAGCCGCTCGCGCACGCGCTGTAGCGCCGCCTCATCCTTCGTGAACAGCGCCTCGGCCCACTGCGCCTTGATGTCGGCACTGGTCTGCGTGTAGAACGCCATGCTGCGCTGCTTGAAGCTGGTCGCCTCGCTGTCAGCCGCCACGCTTGCGGGCTGGAAGCCCATGGCCTTGGCAAACGCCTCGCCCCCCGTGGTGGCCATCACCCTCCTGCCCTTCGTGTCGCGGTACATGCCCGTGCTCGCCATGTCGTAGCCCTTGGCCAGGTTGCGCACAGCCGTGGGCGCCACCACCATGGCCCCGCCTACCAGCTTACCCACGTCGCCCGTGACAATGCCCGCCAGCGCCTGCTTGCCGCCCTCGACCACGCGGCCAGCAAAGTCGCCCGCAGGCCCCAGCAGCTCGGCATAGTCGCGGCTGTAATCCGTCTTGGGTTGCAGCAAGCCCGTGCCCGGGATCAGGTTGCCCATCCCCAGGCGGCCCGACACATCGATAGGCACCCCCGGCAGGCCCGACAGCCCCTTGTCCGCAAAGTCGGCAAACTCCTTGCCGAACACCGTCTGCAGCAGTTCCTGACGGGCCTGCTTGGCATCCCAGTTGTAGCCCAGCATCTTGCCCAGGGCCGTGGCAACGTCCTCGGCATCCTGCATGAACGGCAAACCACCGGCGCCGCCCAGCAGCATCATCACGGCGGCGGCCAGCAACACCGCCTTGCGGCCCGCCTTGCGCTCGGCGCTACCCGGCTCGCCCGCGTTCCACATGCGGCCCATCAGCTCCAGGTAGGCAATGCTGTAGCTCTTGAACGTCATCAAAGTGCCGCCCAGCGTGCTGCGGCCCCACTCCATCTTGTTCGCCTTGTTCTGCACGAACTGCGTTTCATCCACCGCCTTGGTGGCAAAGGCGTAGGGGTTTGCCATCCCCTGCTGCTCGGCCAGGCGGAAGGCGGCGATAAACGTCATCCGCCGGTTCACCTGCTCGGCCGCGCCAAACATCTGCCCCCAGGCCAGCTTCGAGCGCGACCACGCATTGGCCGCCATCGCCTGCGCCACACTCAGCTTGGTATCCCCGCCCGCGCGCAAATGCCCCTGGCCGCGCGCCTGGCCCATCAGGTAGTGGATCTCCTGCGGGCTCACCGTGCCCTTGTCCTCTGCTCGCTTCAGGGCCTCGGCCAGCTTCGCGTCGTACTTGAACCCGCGCGTCGCCATATCCTTGGCCGCGCCCATCAGGGCCTTCGCCGCGCGGGCCACACCGCCGAACTGGCTCAGGTAGGGCAAGGTGGTAGCCATCGGCTGCGTCAGATTCACCGCCGCCGACGCCACCGAACCGCCCAG